>JARROA010000007.1:0-60596 GCA_037384425.1 Candidatus Thiodiazotropha sp.
AAGATGCATAATGTATATTATGTTAAATTACATATATTCCAGATTAATCACTCCAATTTCTTGTGTCGCAGCCCGCTCCCATGTCTTTCCAACTGGTACAACCCCCCCGTCCATCAGGATCAACATACCGGCTCAGCCGGTTGGTTCCTGCATCTCGGGCCGGTAAGCCTTCACACAGTGCTTTCCTTCAGCCTTCGCGCAATACATCGCGATATCCGCCCGCGCAATCAGTTGCTGTTCCTCGTCGGCATGATCCGGATAGACAGCCACCCCAATACTTGAGGAAATCGAGAGTGTCAGCCCCTCGATCTCGAAGGGTCGATTCAACGCGAGTCGTATCTTTCCCGCGATCTCCATTGCATTCTTTTCCGCTTTTACCGAGGGCAACAGGACAACGAATTCGTCGCCACCTATCCGCCCAGCGGTATCGGCGTTGCGCAAGCAGTCAAGAATACGTTCTGCAGCGGTTTTCAGCACCAAGTCGCCGACACCGTGGCCGTATTGGTCGTTGATGGGTTTGAAATTGTCCAAATCGATAAATGCTAGGCCCAGCACGCTCTGTTCCCGCCGGGCATTGGCAACCGCTTGTTTCAGCCGATCGATGAACAACAAGCGGTTCGGCAGACCTGTCAGAGTGTCATGGTAGGCCATATGTTGGACCTGATCCTCCATCATCTTGCGGTCGGTAATGTCGTAAAGCCAAGCCAGGGTCGCCGGTTGGTTCTGGTACTCCACCGAAAAGTAAGAAGCCAGCGCCCACTTGACCCACACTTGCTTTCCGGGTGAGCGCAACTCAACCAACCGATTGGAAACATGACCGGATTCCTGGAGCGCCTCCATCACCTCCGTATACTCTTCCGGATGAGCGTAGTAGCCGGAAGGGTCGACGCCGACGACTTGCTCCGGCGTGGATTCGATGAGCGAGATGTAGCTGCTGTTGGCAAATACCACCCGATTGCTACCGGCATCTGCAATGCGCGTGGCGACGGGGCTATCTTCCAACATCTGGCGCAATCGCGATTCGTTTTCGATCGCTTTTACTCGCAAGCGGAAATTCTCCTCCATTTGGAAACCCGATTCCCGGGCGCTGGCGAGCATGAATATCAGAAACAGCATCTCCGTCACACTCATACCGATGGAGACCGTGTCACCTTCGGTGATATAGAAGATGATCTGCGGCATCAGGACCGTAAACAGGAAACCAAAGGCCGAGATACGATCAATGGCCAACGAAGTAGCCGCGCCCGCGCACAGACCCGCCAGTATGAAGGAAGTAAAGATTTTGTGACTGAAGTCTCCCGATGGGGCCAGCAATACCCCACCAATACCCCAAACGATGCCGGTTACGACAGTAGCAACCCGCGACCAGTATAGCCAGCGAGACGCATCGATATCACCGGCCACTCTAACCTTTCGCCCCAGGGCGACAAACAGCACTGCCCTACCCGCTAAAACCACGCCGATGGCTACGGACCACCAAAGCAGCCGGTCCGGGGAAATCACAACCGTCTGTACACTCACGAGAATCACGACGAGCATTGCGCTGACGGCGATACTGATGGGCAGATTGGAATAGAGAACCCTGACCCGTTCGGATTGCAGGGTGTCGGCTCGAATTGCGTTTCGAAAATGCTGCCGCGCATCGGGCGAAATAATCAAGGAAGCGACCGACCAGCCCGGCCCTCTCCACTGGCTATTCGACGTATGCCCCTTCACGTCAAACACATTTGACTACCTCTAAGCCAACAAGATCGATCGAAACCATGGATGCCCCGAGTACCCATGCTGTGCAAGCTAGAAAGTAGATGTACAATTTGATCTCAGCCCCCATATCTTCGTGAAACTCACCACGCAGCGTTGACAGCACAAAAGGTTGAAACAAGAACCGCAGGTGCTCCAAAAAATCACTCCAGCTACAAAAAAGTAACGCCCAATCAGCCAATAGACAGGCACACTGACAACGGCCACGGAGACCAATCCTTTCGAGTCGCTTTGCGGTATTTTTCGAAGCCGTCTGTCAGGGATTGTTGTTTCATGGTGATCCGTTGAGGTCAGGAACTGGGGTTGAACTATTATCGCTCAATTAGTGAATTAATCAGAGATGCCTTAATTTATAGAACACTCGTGGATGGGCCAGTCATTGCAACTATTGTCAATAATTTAATTTTTCAGCATCCAAAGTCAGTATTTACTTCAGATTAGATGAAGTGAATTACTAAATATATTTAATATATTACTTTATGATAGCTGCTTAACTATATGTAATAACTAACTTTATATGTTTCATTTTTAATGTATTTTTTTCCCTTCGGAGTCCTTCTGCCCCCTGCTACAAGATGTAGCCATACCGAAATGACGTAATCCAGCAATACTTGGCACGGTTGTGCCTGTGCGGATGTTTCAGACACCCTAGTATTTGATCGCATGCTCAACCAATACGTCACCGAGTTTACGTATCACCCTCGCCATGTCCCGAGCCAGGTTAAACATCAGCACTCCGAAATCATAGGGAAAACGATCGTGTAATTTGGAAAATAGCGCTGAACTTATCTCCAGCACTATCCCGTCTTCCTTGACCACAGCCTTTCCCACCCGGTTATGCAGGCCAATCATGGCGACAAAGCCCATCTCCTGTCCGAATTCCGAAGTCCTTGTATAACGATACTCACCCTGATGATGCTTGAGGAACTCTACCGATCCTTTGCACACCACGAAAAAGCAATTTCCCGGATCACCCGGTTCGAAGAGCAAGTCACCCGAGTTGACCTGGTACAGTTTGCCTTCTTCCAACAAAAACCGGGTAGCCTCGGCAGACAAAGCGCCAAATATGGAACCGCCCTGTAAGGTCTCAGGATCCATCCGGCTGATTACGTCTTGTACAGATATCTGTCTCATAAGCTAGAAACCTCATCGCAATTACTATCACGAAAGAAGCACTATTTCCTAATATCGGAATCGATTCCTTCACGGAACCGTCTCCCCTCTTCCAGCTGTACTCTGTCTTTCGATTCCTGGTTTGTGCGCGTCGCTGCAAGTCACTATGTGTGTTTATTGGGTGCTTAACTCCGGCGCTGTACCGCCCATCATCCTCGGCCCATATCTCGTCTTCCGTAACCATACGCCGGTCCCATCATACCTGACCAAATTGCCGGGTTGTCCTGACCATTTCCGTACATGGGTATACCGTTGTAACCGGGCATTATTGTTTTATCGGCTATACCTCAAAATCGCGCAGTGTCAAATTAACCAGCCTCCAGAATCCTCTCCCATTGACGTACATGCAATGCCATTCAAGGATGCATCACATGATCCTAAGGTACTGGTATTACGAGATATTATGGGTTGAGTGGTACAGCCCTTGTAACATTTGAGTATGTGATCCAGAATCCCATAGTGTCGGGATTCATAGATTGTTGGGCAGATTAGCTCGGCCTGTGCAAAATGACGGCTCTGAATTATCTGCCGATGCAAAAGGATGGCAGGGAAGTTGTATTGCTGAATGTGAATAAAGCAGGTCCCTCTTGGCTATCTCAAGCACGGGAGTACTTCAAATGCCAGTTGTGAATAAATGTTCTCCGACCTTCCTGGTACTGTCACTTGGCATGTTCGGCTGTGGCCTTGGCCTATCGTCACAGGCCGTTCTGGCTCAAGAGATGGATCAACTGCTTGACTATTCGCTCGAGGAGTTGGGGCAACTCAGGGTTTTTACCGCATCCAGAAGATTTCAGAAGCAGGGTGAAGCTCCGGCTACCGTCTATGTCATTACTGAAGATGACATTAAGCAATACGGTTACCGTGACCTTAAGGATGTTTTGCATAATCTGCCTGGCATCGAATACGCGAGTGCACACTCCAGTTTACAGGGTGGGCAAAGGGGGTTCGCCGAAAACTGGGCGCAGACAAAACTTCTCATCAATGGCCGCCCAATGAATAAGTTATGGTCGGGGGAAGCGTATATTGCTTCTCAATATACGTTAAACAACGTAAAGCGCATTGAAGTAGTCCAGGGGCCCGCTTCAGCTTTATATGGAGCCGACGCGTTTACCGGTGTAATCAATATCATCACGAAGAACAGCGAAAACTCTGAACACGGTTCGGATGTAGCAACCTCCCTGGGTAGCGTGGATGAAGCATTTGACAGCAAGCAATTCAGTTTCAATACCATCGGACAAAGTAAGAACCTGGGAATTACCTTAAGCGGCACCATTTTTAATCAGGATGGACCGGACTTTACTGATTTCATAAGAACCGCGGAATATACAGAAGACAATATCGACCTACGAAATGAAATGCTCGACAATGGCAATCCCTATAGGGACGACAACCGGGCCTATAATTTTAATATCGATTTCATCTATACCATTGATACCGGTGCCAACATCAATGCCGGAATCTACTTTTTGAGAGATGAAGACGGTGGCGGTATCGAGAATCCTGAAATTTCCTACACCAACTTCAGCTATAACTCCGAACAAATACTGACTTACTTTAAACTTGAAAACGAGTTCGACGCTTATCCGATAAAATTAACGATCGATGCGTATCGAGAAGATGAAGATGACTATATCCGTTTTCAAAGCCGGGAAGATGAAGGTGATAATCCTCCCTATCTGGCATCGTTTAACATCGAAGACAACAAGTCATACACAATAAACACACAATTCGACATCACCCCCAAGAGCATTCCCAATTATCTGATTGTGGGATTTGGCTATTACCGCGTTGATATTGGTGAGCCCGCTTTTACAGGCTTGAGTACCAGTGATACCACATTGGGCAGTCCTATTGTGGGCAGATATTTATTTCCGCCCGTTGGATATTTTTCCAATTTGACACCCTATCTGGAGCAAGACAAATATTACGTTTACATCCAGGATCAACACTCTTTTCTTGATGAAAAACTGCAGCTGACGTTGGGTGGCCGGTATGACCATCATAATATTTATGGTGACATTACCAATATCAGAAGTGGTCTGTATTACCAATTGGCAGAAGGCTGGGCGATAAAAGCCCTATACGGTGAGGCATTCCGTGAGCCTACCATGTTCGAGTTCACCGAAAACCCCGACCTGGTTCCGGCCAGGATGAAATCCAGGGAGCTATCGCTTCACTTCAATCCTACGCATAACATTTCCGGGCAAATCGCTTATTTTCAGAACCATGCTTCCAAGATTATTGAAGAAGCACCCACCATAGCGGACACTCTGGTCAACAGCGGCTCCAAAAAGGTGGAGGGAGTGGAAGCCCTGATGAAATGGCGCTACGCGAGTTTGCGGGGAAACGTCTGGTACAATTATGAACGCGATCCGGATGATTCCGAGTTCAAGGAAATTGCGAAGAATAAATTTGGCTTTGGTGTAATTTACGACTTTTCGGATAATCTATCCTTAAGCCTGCAGGGTAAGTACACCGACTCAATCAAGGGCAACGCCCTGGATGAAAACCTCAATCCGATCACCATCACCATTCCGGAATATAAGTCCGTTAATTTGACATTGCTGGCGGAGCGGATCAGTTCCTCCACCTTTCCGGATATCGATCTTTCATTTTCAATCTACAATTTGTTCGATACCAAAAATTATTATCCCGATGTCAGGGGGGCTAACCCCAGCCGTTTTCTGGAAGAAGGAAGAAGTTTTTATATTCGAGGCAGAATGTATTTTTGAGCATGCAGGGTGGTTATCCATCCGGGCGGATTGTCATCAACAGTTTCCACTTTTATCGAATTCGGAGGGGGTTTCCAATTCGTACAGGGATTCAGAGATTTAATCCAGTTTCCTTAAGATAGACGCCCGAACGTGGCCTTTCGCATACTCAGCTTCGATCCTCTAACAAGGAAACTTGAGTTAAATGAGTTTAAAAAAACATGGCGTCATCGTTGATTGTGAACATTGCATCTACACAAACAACGACGGCCGAAGCTGTTTCGATATCACCGTTCCCATCAGTGATAGTGAAACCGGCGCTTCCGGCCAAGCATCATTGCACTGCTCGGTTACCGCTGAGCAACATATTATCGAACTGACAAAGTGGCAGGATGCTGATCATCACTTGATTCAAATAACGGAAAAGCTGAAGAACCGCGTCTCTTCGGCGCTCAACTATGTTGCGGATCATCGTATATGCGGTAATCGCAAACTATGTCCCTCCGAAGTCGTTCGGGTTGTCGAAGAATACTCGGCAAAATAGCTGGCACTCTGCCCAGCTGTCTGTCATTTGACAGATATACCCTTCTCTTTTTTGCGGACTAATCAGACACCAGCGTAGCTCGCCAACCTGCTAGTGTCTGAGTCATTATCGACTCTGAAACAAGGACTTGCCCTGTCTAGTTCAATCTATTTCTAGTCCTGTTGGAACCGGGATTTGTCTATACCAGTGCCACATATATTCAGGAATAGACCTTGACGATATCTGCCTAAGCAGCTAATTTGCTGCCTAAGCAGTGATTAACCTATTTTCGGGTCCGACTCTATGGCGAGTAAAGCATCTTCAGCATCCACAACTCCCCCTCCCCCAGCCAATGGAGAGCACGACGAGCCGCTCTACAGCGTGGAAACCTGGACTATGGACGAGAGCCTCGGCTTTTTGCTGCACCAGGTTCGGGGGCGCCTTGTGACTGCCATCGATGCGGAACTCGAACCCCTGGATATCACCTGGGCCCAGTGGGGAACCCTGCTGAAGATTGCCAATGGTCGCGCCAACACGGCTTCAGAGCTGTGCCGAAGTATGGCCGGCGACACCGGTTCCATGACCCGCATGCTCGACCGGCTGGAACAGAAGGGCCTGATCCGGCGTGAGCGCAGTTCGGAGGACCGCCGCATCGTGCAGTTGTCGCTGACCGAGGCCGGCCAGAAACTCTATCCTCAACTGCCCCCGATTGCGGTCAAGGTGCTGAACCAGCATCTGCGCGGCTTCAGCCGGGATGAATTGGAGACCATGAAGCGCTTCCTGCGCCGCATGCTGTCCAACGCGGACGACTGATGATTTTGCCCAATACTGACGAGTCAGCCACGGACGGCCACTCACCTTCCACGCAACGACCAAAGACGCGTGTCATCGGGATTCCACAAGGAGAAAACAATGTCCAAACCAGAAAACGACAATGCCAATGCGCATGCCGATCCCCCCGAGGGCAAGGGCAAACGCAAGCCCATGATGTTGCTGTTGGCGAGTCTCTTCATCACGGCCGGCATCGCCTATGGCAGCTGGTGGGGCCTGATCGGCCGCTACGTCGAGGAGACTGACGATGCTTACGTGGCCGGCAACGTGGTGCAGATCACCCCCCAGACCGGTGGCACGGTACTCGCGATCCATGCCGACGACACCGATTTCGTGCGGGCGGGCGAAACCTTGGTTGAACTGGACAAGGCTGACGCGCAACTGGCCCTGGACCAGGCCAAGGCCCAACTCGCGCAGAGCGTGCGCGAGGTGCGCACCCTGTTCGCCACCAGCGGTTCGCTGGCGGCCTCGGTGGAGTACCGCAAGGCGGATGTGGTCAAGGCACGTGACGACCTGGCCCGCCGCCAGACGCTGAACGGCAGCGGCGCTGTCTCCTCCGAAGAGCTGGAGCATGCCCGTTCGACACTGGCCGCCGCCGAAGCGGCACTTTCCGCCGCGCGCGAGGAGTACGCCTCGAACCATGCCCTGATCGACAACACCACGGTCGCCGAGCATCCCAATGTGTTGAAAGACGCGGCCCGGGTGCGGGCCGCCTGGCTCACCCTCGACCGTACCGGGATCCCGGCACCGGTATCCGGCTATGTGGCCAAGCGCGCGGTCCAGTTGGGACAACGGGTGGCGCCGGGAGCGCCATTGATGGCGGTGATCCCGCTGGACCAGGTCTGGGTCGACGCCAATTTCAAGGAGGGCCAGTTGCGGCAGATGAGAATCGGTCAGCCGGTGACGCTGACCTCGGATGTCTACGGCAGCTCGGTCGAGTACCACGGCAAGGTGGTCGGTCTGTCGGCGGGTACCGGCTCAGCCTTTGCGCTGCTGCCGGCACAGAACGCCTCCGGCAACTGGATCAAGGTGGTGCAGCGGGTGCCGGTGCGGATCGCGCTCGAACCCGGGGAATTGGACACTCACCCGCTGCGGGTCGGGTTGTCGATGCGGGTGAAGGTGGATGTGCACGATCAGAGCGGCAGCCAGCTCGCCGAAGGCGGCCGGCGTGAACAGTCGATCGACCGCACCGCGGTCTACACCCGTCAGAACGACGGCGCCGACGCCCTGGTGCGGAGCATCATCGAGAACAACCTGCGCGGCATGACGATTCGCGCAAGCGCGGCGACGCTTCCCGGCGGCAAGATCGCACCCCAGTCGTCGCTGATCGCAGAGCGTCAACACTTGGGCCGTTGAAGCACCCTCTTCCCGGACTCTTTCCCGGTAATCCCGCATGACGCAAACCCCACAATCGCCGCCCCCGCTTGCCGGCGGCGCCCTGGTCCTCGCCACCGTCGCGCTGTCGCTGGCGACATTCATGAACGTGCTCGACACCACCATCGCCAATGTGTCGATTCCCACCATCGCCGGCGACCTGGGTGTCAGCTCCAGCCAGGGGACCTGGGTCATCACCTCTTTCGCAGTAGCGAATGCCATCTGCGTGCCGCTCACCGGCTGGCTGACCCAGCGCATCGGTCAGGTGCGGCTGTTCATCGGTTCGGTGCTGCTGTTCATGCTGGCTTCGCTGTTGTGCGGTATGTCGTCCAGTCTGGAGATGCTGATCGCCGCCCGAATCATGCAGGGGGCAGTGGCCGGGCCGATGATTCCACTCTCGCAGGCCCTGTTGCTGCAGTGTTTTCCACGTGAAAAATCGGGCATGGCGCTGGCCATGTGGGGTATGACGACGATGGTGGCGCCGGTGCTGGGACCGATCCTCGGCGGATGGATCTCGGACAACTACAGCTGGCCGTGGATCTTCTATATCAATGTACCGGTCGGCCTAGGCGCGGCCTGGATGACCTGGCGGATGTTGAAGCACCGGGAGTCGGCGACCCGCAAGCCGCCCATCGATGTGATCGGGCTGGGCCTGCTGGTGGTTGGGGTCGGCGCCCTGCAGATCATGCTCGACAAGGGCCGGGAACTGGACTGGTTCACCTCCAACCAGATCGTGCTGCTGGCCGTCGTGTCACTGGTGGCGCTGTCGTTCTTCGTCGTTTGGGAACTGACCGAGCGTCATCCGGTGGTGGACCTCAGCCTCTTCAAGAGCCGTAATTTCACCATCGGCGCAATATCCCTGTCGCTCGCCTATGGGCTGTTTTTCAGTATCGTGGTCATCATGCCGCTGTGGTTGCAGCAGTATATGGGCTACACCGCCACCTGGGCCGGTATCGTCACGGCCCCGATCGGTATTCTGGCGCTGCTGCTGTCGCCGCTGGTGGGGCGCATCATGCCCCATATCGATCCGCGCCTGCTGGCCAGTTTCGCCTTCGTCATATTCGCCACTACCTCCTTCATGCGCGCCGACTTCAGCACAGATACGGACATGATGACCCTGGTCTGGCCGCAGTTGATCCAGGGCGCGGCCATGGCCACCTTCTTCGTCCCGTTGACCGCGGTGACCCTCGCGGGCCTCCCTCCTGAACGCATCCCGGCCGCGGCCGGGCTGTCCAACTTCATCCGCATCATAGCCGGCGCCATGGGCGCCTCCATATCGACCACGCTGTGGGACTCCCGTGCCGCGATGCATCATGCCCATCTGGCGGAGCACATCACCGCCTACGACGCGAACACCACCCAGGCGCTGCAGGGCTTGTCGAAACTGGGGCTGACCCCGGAACAGGCCCTGGGTGCACTCGAGCATCAACTCAACCGCCAGGCCTTCATGCTTTCCGCCATCGACCTGTTCTGGGTGGCCGGCATTCTGTTCCTGATGCTGACCGTGGTGATCTGGATCAGTCGCCCTATCCGCAACGCGCAGGCAAGATGACTTGTCCAGAGCTTCCCTGTTCTAATGACATTGAGACCGAGTGCGATCGCGGTTCGAATTCAAAAGCAAGATTCGGAGTGTCAGACCTGCTTTTGACCACTAAGCTGGAACCATCGTACACCCGAAAGAGAACTCAATATGCCCCCTGTCAAGCGCATGGCGGAAGCGGTCTTGAAAGATCCTCGCTGGGCATTGGTCGTCGCCCGTGATGCCAACGCGGACGGTCAATTCTACTACGCGGTCGAAACCACGGGCGTCTACTGCCGTCCCTCCTGTGGTGCACGCATACCCCGTCCGGAGAACGTCCGTTTCTTTTCCACCCGGCAAGCGGCGGAACAGGCGGGCTATCGGCCATGCAAGCGCTGCAGACCCGGGCAACCGGCACTCGACGAACTACATGCGGCAATGGTCACGGAGTTGTGTCGCTATATCGAAAATGCCGAAACGGTACCGACGCTCGAAGCTTTGGCCCGCCGGGCCCGGATGAGCAGCTTCCATCTTCATCGCGTGTTCAAGGCGGTCACCGGCGTGACGCCCAAAGCGTACGCGGCTGCGCATCGGGCAAACAGGGTTCGGCAGGCGCTCACCAGCGGCAACAGTGTGACGGACGCCATCTTCGATGCGGGCTACAACGCCAATGGCCGCTTCTATGAGGAATCCAATCACCTGCTCGGCATGACGCCAAAGCGCTACAGCACCGGTGGAGCCGGGGTCACGATTCGTTTTGCCGTCGGTGCATGCTCCCTGGGTAGCATATTGGTGGCTGCCAGTGAAATCGGCGTCTGCGCCATCACCATGGGTGACGACCCCGCTGCACTGGCCCGTGATCTGCAGAATCTTTTCCCCAAGGCCACACTGATCGGCGGGGATGCCGATTACGAACAGCTGGTCGCCAGGGTCATAGGCTTCGTCGAAGTGCCGAAGATCGGCCTCGACTTGCCGCTCGATGTGCGGGGTACCGCCTTTCAGCAGCGTGTCTGGCAGGCACTGCGAAAAATTCCTGCCGGAGAGACTGTCAGCTACAGCGAAATCGCGCGACGTATCGGATCGCCCCGCTCCGCGCGTGCGGTGGCCAACGCCTGTGCCGCCAACACCCTCGCCGTGGCTATACCCTGCCACCGGGTCGTACGCATCGACGGTGGCCTGACCGCCTATCGCTGGGGTGTCGAACGCATGCGGGCCTTGCTGGAAAGGGAGGCCGAGGAGTGAGCACCGGATCCGAACAGGAAACCCTACAGCTCCCAATACGTCGGCTGGGACCCTGCCCCACCAATCTCTCTGAAGACGGTAAAACCGCTAGATAATATGACGAGCGTGTTTACTCAGAACAGGCCGTCATATCGGCGAACTTTCTACGCCGATATTAAGCATATTGAGTTGCTTACCATTCGTGTACCTGACAATTAGGAGTTCAGACCACTAACCCGTTGCATCCTGAATCAAGTTTTTGATATCACGTATTGGCGGAGCACCGAACAGACGACTGTACTCCCGGCTGAACTGGGAAGGGCTCTCGTAACCCACTTCGAATGCGGCTTTAGACGCATCGATGTTTTCGGCCAGCATCAGTCGGCGTGCTTCATTCAGACGCATGCGCTTTTGATATTGAAGTGGGCTCATGGCCGTCGTGGACCGAAAGTGTTTGTGGAAAGCGGACAAGCTCACCCTGCTTTGTTTGCCAATTCCTCGACTTTTATCGGCTTGTTGAAGTTCGCTTTCAGCCAGTCGATCGCACGGGCAATCCTTTCTGCCAGGCTTGGATCGCCTCTATCAACGCCGCTCGCTTTCTCTTCAGCAGTGGCCATGACATCGTTACTGAACCGCTATAGTGATGGGTTTGTTCAGATAAAAAGAACAAACTCGGGCAGCCTGGCGCACTTCAGAGGGCCTGGCCGTTACTGTTGAAGCGATGGACCTTTCCCTCAGCGGGCGTCAGCCACACGCTATCTGAGCGGTGTAACGGGAATTCACCGTCGGCCCGCGCCGCCAGAGTGCCGATTCCGTCAACCTGGATATGCAGGAAGGTATCCGAGCCGAGATGCTCCGATACCTCCACGCTCCCTTGCCATAGCCCTGTTTCGCTGGAGATCTCCAGATGCTCGGGACGTACGCCGATGGTCTCGGCAGCGTACCTGGAGGCTGCCTCGCCGCTGATGAAGTTCATCTTGGGTGAGCCGATGAAACCGGCGACGAACAGGTTGCACGGCTTGCGATAGAGTTCCATCGGCGTACCCACCTGCTCGATACGGCCCGCGTTCAGCACCACGATCTTTTCGGCCATGGTCATGGCCTCCACCTGGTCATGGGTCACATAGACCATGGTGGTCGCCAGCTTCCGGTGCAACTCCATGATCTCCAGGCGCATGTTCACACGCAGTGCGGCGTCGAGGTTGGAGAGCGGCTCGTCGAACAGAAAGGCGGCCGGCTGGCGTACGATGGCACGTCCGATAGCGACCCGTTGACGCTGACCGCCCGACAGCTGTGCGGGTCGCCGGTCGAGATAGTCGGTCAGATTGAGCACCTTGGCGGTTTCGGCCACCCGGCGTTCGATCTCCGCCTTCTCTTCCCCCGCCATCTTCAGGGGAAAGGCAATGTTCTTGCGCACCGACATGTGCGGATAGAGGGCATAGGATTGAAACACCATGGCCAGACCGCGTTTGGCCGGCGCCAGTGTCGTGGCATCCCGACCGGCGATCTCGATGGTGCCGCTGGTGACGTCCTCGAGACCGGCGATCAGGCGTAACAGTGTCGACTTGCCGCAGCCTGACGGGCCGACGAGGACGACGAACCCGCCGTCCTCGATCTCGAGGTCGAGCGGGGGTATGACGTTGTTCTGTCCGAAGTTCTTGGTGACATGCTTGAGTACGATGCTGCCCATTACAAGGATCCTGTAGCACGTCGACGAAGCTAAGCAGTTAACGCCTCATACCGACGTTTTTTTGTCGACTGATGTTCATACATCTCATTATAGTCAGCTGTCAATTCAGCCAGACCAACACGCCCTGGCATTTAATATTATGGCTGGATGGTGTTTATTGACTGACGCTTTCACCCGCCTCTTCGATTTCCGTCAAACCATGCATGATTTCAGGAAGTACTTTTATCACCTGAATGATGCTGAAAATCAATACGCCATGACTCACTCCGATAAATGCCTCATCCGCGGTCATGGCGATTTCATAGGCTGATGTCGCCAGAAGAACCATTCCGCCCCTGTTACAGCTATCTTTCATGCCTTGATGGGTGCCGGGCCAAATCCATGTATCGCTCGATCATCCCTTTACAAAGCTCACCTGAAGTTCATCGCCGGCGATCGAGAAAGTCGGCTCTACGCCATCGATGCTGTTTCCCTCGAACTGATCCGCCGTGAACCCGGAGAGGTTGGCGTTGCTGAGAATCGTGTAGGGTGTATTGAAGGCAAACCCTCCCTGGTCCTTCTTCCAAAAGGAGAATGTCGCATGCTTGGAATTGAGGCTCAGCGCCCCGGGCACGATCAGGCAGGTCGTGTTGGTCCCAAGCTGGACAGCGATAGTACCGCCGTTCAATTCGAGTGTGCCGATAGTCACTCCCTGCGTGTGATTGCCGATATCCAGTTCGCCGTTACCGAACAGCTGTACCTTTGCTGTTCCGCCTGAAGCGTCACCGTAGAACAGGATGCGTCCTGCATAGCCATCGTTGATTCCGCCATAGGCGATCAGGCTCCGGACCAGCGCAGTAGAAGAGGTCGTCCCCGCCCGCGGAGGCGGCGTTGATGAACTTGAGTTGCGGATCAGGGTAGCCGCTGCTGGTGGCGGCAATGACGAAGCTCTGCTGCTTGCCTGAACGGTTGGCGACGCCTCGTCCTGTGATCGTCAATGCCGGTGTGGCTGAAGGGCCGAAGGTAAAGCTGTAGGCGGGCGCGCTATCGTCGAACTCGATGTTAGCCACCCTGGCCTCGCCGCTTGCCGTGAAGCTGATCGCGGTCTGGGATGAAGCGGTGAATGCGGCCTGCTCCGTGGGAACCCCGGCAGGGACCCAGCTGTCTGCGGTGTTCCATTCATCGGTTGCCGGTTGCTTCTTCCATGTCGATGTCGTCATCCACTCCTCCTGTCTTGGCAAGATTTTCTTAATCCTGATCCATATCGTCACTGAACCCTGTGGCCTGGATGGAGCCACGCGTAATCCAGGGAAATCACAACCGGCACATCCCCGGATTTCACTTCGTTACATCCGGGCTACCTGCTGTTCGCAAACGGTCTCTATGGTCTGGCTTGAACCTCAGGTGCCGAATGCACCTGGTTGCGACCCATGCGCTTGGCCCGGTAAAGGGCGATGTCCGCTTCACGAAGCAGTTGCTCCGTACCCCCCATCACCCCGGGCACCATGGTGGCGGTGCCGGCGCTGACGGTCACCACGGCACCCACCGAGGAGTGTGCATGTTCAATTCCCAGCACCTCCACCGCGCGACGGACCTGTTCGGCCACATGCACCACGCCGTTGCGATCCGTGTTGGGCAGAATCAGCATGAACTCCTCGCCGCCATAGCGGGCGATCAGGTCGGTGGGACGCAATAACTGCGCATAGACCGCTTCGGCTACCGCCACCAGGCAGTCGTCGCCGGCCTGGTGGCCATAGGTGTCGTTGAACGCCTTGAAATGGTCCACATCCAGCATGATGACCGAAAGGGGCTGCTTTTCGCGTCTCAGGCGCGTCCATACCTCCTCCAAGTAGCTGTCCCCACGGCGCCGGTTGGCGACACCGGTCAGTCCGTCACGATCAGCCAGCCCCTGAAGCTCCTCGTTGAGCTGTTCCAGACGGGCGGTCCTTTCGACGACCTTCTCCTCCAGCGTGCGGGAGTAGTCCTGCACCTGCTCGTAGAGGCGGGCGTTCTCGATAGCCACCGACGCCTGAGCCGCCAACAGCCGTATCACCTCCACCCGCTCCTCGGTGAAGACGCCTCTGGCCAGGTTGTTCTCCATGTAGAGGACGCCTTCGAAGCGCTCCCGCCGCAACGGTACGCAGAGCACCGATACCGGTCTGAATCTGAGCACATAGGGATCCTGCAGGAACTGTCCCTCGCTGGTCGCGTCATGCAGCACCACGGCCTCGCCGCTGTAGAGGACATGACTGATGAGGGTCACCGGCAGGGGGACGCGCCCGCCATCCGCATCCGGTACCAGCGAATGGGTCGGCACGTCGACCACCGACAGTCCCCCAGCCAGCAGCTCGGCCGCTTCCAGTGCCAGACGCCCATCCCGCCTGACCACCAATCCCCCCCACTGGCCACCGGCGTTTTGCAGCACTATGCCCATGGTGGTCTTGAGCAGCCGCTCCAGGACAATCTCTCCGGAGATCTCCCGTGACGCCTTCATAACCGAGGCCAGGTCCAGGTCGCTCGCGTCACGCACCGCTGTCGACACCCGACCGCCCGTCGCCAGTTCGCGCAGCACCGGGTACTCCTGTTCCATTAGCGATACCTTGCGATGGGCGCCCCAGCGATCGTAGAGATGGTGGGCACCGCGCAGGTAGCCCTCGGCGGCACGCTGACGACCGAGAGCCAGCAGGTGCCCCGCAGCCCGTTCACAGGCCGTGGCTTCGTCGCGAAGAAACCCGCTTCTCCGTGCCGCGTCGATGGCTGCGTCATAGTGCTCCAGAGCGACCTCACGAGCGCCGTCGAGCCGCTCCAGTTCAGCCTCCATCAAGTACTGGAGGTGGCGAAAATTGGCTTCGCAGTTGTCGGCCCAACGCGTCATGCGTGCGAGATCGCGCTGCATCCGTTCACGGGTCGCCGTCTGCTCGTCCGCCGCCATCTCCGGATAGTGGGTCGCCAGGGTGAGAAAGGCGACGATGTAGAAGCGCACCAGCTGGGGTAGCGACATGGCCGACTTGATCAACCGATCCTGTTCGTGCACGTGTTCGAGGGCCCGGTCATGGTCGCCATAGAGCAGGCAGAGTTCGGCGTTGTAGATGTGGTAGTTGGCTATCCCGGTCATGAACTGACGCTGACGCATGCCCTGCAGGCACTGATCCACGTTGAAGCTGTCGTCACTCAGGCTGCACGGCGAGTCGGTGAGGCCGAGCAGGTTGCGCTGCAGCTGCAGGAACAGAGTGCCCGAATCGAGAGAGTCCTGATAGGCGCACTCGCGTACGATCTCCAGGTTCTCGGCATGCAGCCGATGGGCCGTTTCCAGGTCCAGGGTCGGGTCCCAGATCACACAGTCCTGGGCGCTGTAGGCGAGGTAGAGCAGATCACCCGACTGGTAACCCGCTTCGATGCCCTTGCGGAACCAGGCCGTCAGGCTCGTCCAGTGGTTGCTCCAGTGGTGCACGAACATGGCGTAGACGTAGATCACCCGCGCCCGCAGGGTGAGGTCGTCGAGACGTTCGTTGATCGCCAGCCCCACCTTGCCGTACTGATAGCCGAGCGCCGGCTCGTCCAGTTCGCCACACAGCAGCATGCCGTAGGCCGCGTAGACGAAGGCGGACTCGGGGCAGTTGCCGTGGCGCAGGGAGAGATTGACTCCCTTCAGCACCAGGTAGGGAAACAGGTTGCCGCTGCCGGAGAGGAAGGCGGCCGCGAAGATCTCCATCAACAGCCGCATGGCGGTCAGGGTGGCGGGATCCTCCACCGGCGGCGCCTCCATCAGGTCCGCGATGGGGCGTCCCCCCAGATTCACCTCGACCAGGCACCGCTCCTCGGCGATATCCTCCTGCGTGGGATGCCCGGTGATGTCCACACCGAGCATGGCCAGGCCCTGAATGGCGGATAGGATCGACTCCTGCATACGCCCGAGCGTCGCGTACTGCCGGGTCCGGGTGGCAAGGATGTCACTGCGCTCCAGGTCGGATCGGGCATGTTTCAGCAGCACCTCGATCCAGCTTTCCGCCGCTTCGATGCGCCCGGTGAGATAGGCGCACTGCTGGGTCTCCAGCGCCAGCTCCCGCATCAGCTCCGGCGTCTCCCGCCAGGCATCGGCGGGTAACAGCTCCAGCGCCACTTGCAGGTAGCCGAAGGCCGTCTCGTAGGCCGCCGATTGCCTGGCGCGCACACCGGCACGCAGGTTCAGTTCGGCGACTCGCAACCGCTCGTCGGCGGACGCGATGAGTGATCGGCCCTCGTTGAGATGGCCGACGATGTCAATCAGCCGTTCTTCCGGCACCCTGGCACCGGCGTGTTGCAGCATCAGTCTGCCTACGGAGAGGTGAACCTCCCGCAGCCATTGGGTATCGATCAGGGCGTAGGCCGCCTGCTGCACCCGGTCGTGCTGAAATCGGTAAATGGGATTCAACGCCAGCGGTTCGGTGCACTCGCCCACGAGCCGATAGTCGCTATGCAGGGGCAGCACGGTGTGACACTTGAGCGCCGGCAGCAACGCTGTGGCGGTCTCGGCTATGGGGCGTTCATAGATCACGGAGAGCGTATGCAGGTCGAAGCTGCCACCGATACAGGCCGCCAGCTGTAAGACCTGTTGGGTTGCGGGTGGCAGGCGCCGCAAATTGTCCACCATGAACTCGACCACGTCGCTGCTGACAGCGGACCAGCGCACGGCATCCAGGTCCCAGTTCCAACTCCCGCTGATCGGGTCCGGGGTGATGGCCCCCTCCTTGTGGAGCTGCCGCAACAGCTCGTTGGTGAAGAAGGGGTTGCCTTGTGTCTTGTCGTAGAGCATATCGCTCAGCGGTCGCGTCTCATCGGGTTCCCGGGAGAGCGCGTCGGCCACCAAATGTGCCACAGAGTCTCGGTCCAGCGGGCCGACGGCAAGCTGGCGTATGCGCTTCTGCAGCTGCAGGTCGTCGAGCAGCAGGCGCAGGGGATGCCCCACGCCCACCTCGTTGCTGCGATAGGCACCGATCAGCAGCAGGTGGCTCAAATCCCGTGATGTCATCAGTCGGCGCAACAGTTCCAGGGTAGGTGCGTCGCTCCACTGCAGGTCGTCGAGAAACAGCACCACCGGGTGCCCTTGTCCCGCGAACACCCGCAGAAAATTGGTCAACACGATATGCAGACGGTTACGCGCCTCTGCCGGCGGGAGTTTCGCCACGGCGGGCTGAGCACCAATGATCAGCTCCAGTTCCGGTACCAGGTCCAGTGCCAGGCGTGCGTTCGGCGTCAGCGCATCCAGCAATCGCACACGCCACTCCGCAAGCCGCTCTTCCGCTTCCGACAGCACCTGCTGTACCAGGCTGCGGAAGGCGGTGGCAAGCGCCGTGTATGCCTCACCCTGCTGGAACTGCTCGAACTTACCCTGAACCAGGAAGCCCCGCTCGCGAACCAGCGGCCGATCGATCTCATTGACCAGGGCCGACTTGCCGACCCCCGAGTAACCGTGGACCAGACAGAATTCGGTGTCCCCCGCCGCCGCGGCTTCGAACAGTCCCAGCAACTCCTGTAGTTCGTGTTTACGGCCATACAGGCTTTGCGGCACCAGGAACTTCTGCACCACATCCTTTGCGCCCGGTTTGAACGACGCGATCTCGCGACCCGCGGCAAGTCGGTCGGCGCAGTGCGCCAGGTCATGCATCAAGCCTTCGGCGCTCTGGTAGCGGGCCTCGGGATTCTTGGCCAGCAGCTTGAGCACGATGGCCGATACCGCTTCAGGCACTGCGGGTGAAATCTCGTGCGGTGCCGGCGGCAGACAACTGATATGGGCGTGGACCCACTCCAGCAGGTCGTTGCCCTGGAACGGACGCCTGCCGGTCAGCAACTCGAAGACCAGCACGCCGAGTGAGTAGTAGTCGGACCGATAGTCCAGATCGCGATTCATGCGCCCGGTCTGTTCCGGTGAAATGTAAGGCAGCGGTCCTTCGAGGTGGCGCGACATCTGTACCGTCTGCCGTTCCTGGTCCAGCTCGGAGGCGATATTGAAGCCGGCCAGTGCGATGGGGGCAGTGGCGTGATCGAACAGCACATGTCGCGGGGTCAGTGCCTTGTGCACGATATCCTGGGCATGTATCCCACCCAGAGTACGGGCGAGTTGCAGGGCGATCTCGAGCACCTCGGCCAGGGGCAGACCGTCGCCCCCCGCCTTGGAGAGATGGGCCTCGAGGGTACTCTCGAACAGCTCGCCCACCAGAGCCAGATTACCGCTGCCGTGGGGCAGCAAGGCATGCACCTTGCGCACACCGTCAACTTCGATCAGGTGTTGGGAGATGGTCCATTCCCGGCGTATCCCCGCCACCTGCTGACGTTCGGGATATTCGGCGTCGAGGGTCTCCACCGCCACCGCGGTGCCGTCGTCAAGGCGTCGGGCACTGTAGACCACGCGCCCGATGGAGCGGTACAGGACCGGACCGATCTCATAGCCGGGCAGTTGCAGATCCGCCACCTGTCGCTTCCTTCTCCCGTAGCCGGCGCTTCAGACGCCGAACATCGTGTTGAAGGTGGCGCTGTAGTCCTCGTGTGCCGTATCGCGCAAGGGGTCGCCGTGGCCGCACAGGGCATGCCTGAACGACAATGCCTTGAGGCGGGCGAAGTCGTCACCCTCCGGCGAGGCCCTCTGAACCCAGACAGGGCCGAGGTTGGCCGGCGTGAAGAAACCCATCTGCTGCATCAGCTCCCGTGAGGTGGCGGAGAAGTACTCGTCGGGAGCGAGCCAGTTCTGCAACGCGTCACAGGCGATGAGAATGCCGCCATCCCGGTCGATGCGCAGGATCCCTTCGGGTATCTGAGTGGTGTGGAACGCGAACAGGCTGGCGTCGGAGATCGGCAGCGGACCTTCCGGGGTGAGGCTGCGGTTCGCCTCCAGGCCGCTTTCGTGCTCCATGCCGGGCATGGCCCAGTAGTCGGCGCCGTAGCGATCCACATAGAAAGGATCGTCGCGTCCGTGCAGGGAGCCGAGCCGGACCACGTCGGTGACCCTACCGAGTTTGTCGAGTTCGGCCAGTCCCTCCTCGCCCAGGCGCACGCTGTTGACGATGACCAGGCGATCACCGTCGCGCACCACGGTCATATTGCGACTGAATTTCCAGTCCATGTCCTGTAACACGGTCTCCATGGCGCCACTGACGAAAAAGACATCGGGAAAGACCTCCTCGAGATCTCCGTGGGATAGTGCCGGGGGAAACTGGTCCATTGCTTTACTCCTCAATCATTTTCGCCATAGTCGATGCGGCCCACATAGCGATACTCTCTGGCGTACTCGTTGAGGTAGCCGTTGAGATATCGCCACTGGACCTCGCTGAGGCGTCCATGCCGGATGTCGTCCATGGATTCGCGGCCGTCACTGTTGTCGAGCCGCTTGAGATGAAACAGGGTCATGTCGCGTCCGCCGAAGAAACGCTTCAGATAGTCGTGCAGGGGCCGGGCCTCCGACATGTCGAAGACCGCGCCGTAGAGTGCCGTGTAGAGCGGGTGACGGGCCAGCGATGCGGCATCGAACACGGGGTGGTCACCTGGGGGTGGTTCGAAGGGTGGGTAGTCCTCGTGCCGGTGGACCGGTTGTGACATCAGGGTTTGCACGTATTCGGGATCGAGCTGGGCCCTGCGGGCGCCATCGATCAGGATATTGAGATAGCGGCGACTCGGCAGGCAGTTGTCGTCGATGAAGGCCGGCATGCCGACGTAGGTGAAGGCGGTAAGCCGCTTGCCGTCCGCCTCCACCTCGACGCTGATGCGATCGTAGCCGTGACCGCAGGCCTCCGTGGCGTCCAAGGGCGCAAGAGCCTCGTCCGGGCAGTCATGAAGCACACCCAGCACGCGATCGGCAGGGGTTTCTGATGGTTCGATGTTGCCTACCCCACCCTCATGTCGGAAGAAATGCTGCACATTGAAACGCAGACGCCAGCCGTGTAACACCGCACGCCGCGAGGACAGCGGTTCCACGCCCTTGGCCCTCAGTGAGGTGATGTTCATGTTGGAGCCAAAACCGAAATAGCGAAACATGCCGGGATCAACCACTGTCAAGCTGATACGGGCACAGGTCAACCTCCAAGCAGACAGGCCTTGGCACGCTGAAGGTACGAAATCTCAACCATAGCGGGGTCATACACGAAATCAATCTGTCGATTAATGCCTAATATCGACAGATATTCTATTTACTTTACTAAACCTGACCCTGGCAAAGCCTGAATCAGAGCCTGGCAGATGAAAGGACTCCAAGCGTGACACGACGCCCATTGTCAAGGGTCGTATCATCGAGACGGCGCAGCTGCAGGACGCCCCGCCCGCAGCCGAGCCGTCGGGCGGTCAACCGCAATGTTGCGCCGGCGAGCCCGGCGGCTGTCCGTCCGGTGACGCGCTGGATGAGGCTTTGTCTGAGTTGGAATCCGGCACTCTCTTTGTAACAGAGAAATGTCAGCTTTCCCACAGGATTCAGCAATCTGCTACGATTCATGGTTCGGATAGCAGCGACATGGAGATTCCTGTCCAGTGGTCGAAGCAAAAAATACCTCGTCAGAATAATTCGTGGGCTGTTTCCGGAACGGGTAATGCACCAAGTGCATGATACAAAGCGATTTCAGCCGCATGATAGGTCTTAAAGCCATACGCTTTTCTGGTAGTCAGTTTCGCTTTGTTGTTAAAGCCCTCGACAATGCCGCAGGAGAACTGCTTTTTTGCCCGGAACCAGTTCAGCAGCAGAGGCCGATGGTTTCTCAGCATGCGGGCGACCTTCTTCATCGGCTCAATCTTGGAGCGCATCGTTTTCGTACACCACTTGTCCAGAAACTCGCCTGCCCAATAAGGCGAACTGTACGACCAGAAGAGCTGAAACTCTTCTTTCAGAAGATAGCTCCTGATCGATCTCAAATTGTACTGCAGGAGCTCCGCCAATTTGGTCTCCTGCTTCTCTGTCAGATTCTCCGGGCGCTTGAGCAGCAGCCAGCGGCTCTTTGTCAGCACCGGATCGTAGCCCTTTTCCCTCAGCTCCTTCGCTTCCCCGGCTCGTACCTCCTCAATCGCCTTTCTCAAGTGCGCCATGATGTGGAAGCGATCCAGGATGTGGAGCGCGTCCCCCGCTTTCTTGGCGATCACCTTGAGGTAGGGTCTCCACATGTCCGAGCAGACGAAGTTCAGTTGTGCGGACCGCTCCTTGCCAAACCAGCGGAAGAACCCCAGCAGGGTTTTCACCTTCCGCTGGTTGCCGATCCACAGCAGCCGTTTGCGCTTCGCATCGATCTGGTAGACCAGCGTCAGGTATTTATGGCCCCGCTGCCACTGGATCTCGTCGATGCCGATCGCCTTGACCCCAGACAGATCCTGGTGAGCGCGGCCCCAGGCTACCGCCATTTCCACCGAGCGGAAAACGTGGTCCCAGCTGGTGCGAAAGGCTTCTGCAACCTCCTTCCAGCTCAACCGCCTGGCCCTGCCCGCCAGAAACCAGGCGTAGGCCTCGGTCAGACGGTGCTTGCCTTCGACCCAGGGCATCCGCTCTACCCGCACACCGCAGGCAGGACAGTCGATCCGGCGTGGCGCATAGAGGAAAAACACCTTGATGCCCCACATCGGGATGAACTCGAAGCGCCGCAGCGCCAGGGTGTCGTAGCCCGGGCGTTTGCGGCAACAGCCCGAGCACACCGGATGACTGCCTCTGCGCGGGTGGAGTTCCGCCTCGATCATGGGCGCCCCGGCCGACTCGACCCAGCGCACCGAACCGTACACGAAAGATTTGAACTTCTGCACCCGATTGAGGATAGTCTTGAGCTGCATCCCGCCCTCCCGTCTCTGCCAGATGGTTGTGTCGCAACTCCATCTTCTCAGAGATTGGGCGGGATGCCCTATTTTACCGGGGTTGCAGCAACCTCATCCCCAATAGGCATTCTGGCGACCGACAAATTTGTCTGAAGACCCAATTATTCAACGATGCTAAAAAACACTTCCGCGGTTACCCTGAGTTGATCGACTTTTCGTCGGAAGAGTTCTACGAGCACCAACTGCAAGCGGTAAAATTGCGCGGTAAACCTATTTACCAGGTCATCGAGTTTACCCAGGTTGAAGATGACGGACGGGTATCCTTGTGTGGCAATTCTAACGAACTCGAGTATCAGGCAATATTGGCGGAGCTCGAGGCGCTGCTTGAGCATGAGGACCCACCTAGCGTGGGGATCATCACACCATTTCAAGATCAGCAAGCGTACATATCACGCACTCTAAGGCAACACACGCGATGGCGAGAATTTGAGGAAGATCCCAATCTGCACGTGTTTACGTTCGATAGTTGTCAGGGTAATGAACGCGACGTGATCATGTATTCGATGGTGGCAACGAAAGAGCGCGATCGCCTATGGGCCATCTTCCCGAGAAGCATCGAACAGGCAGGCGATATCGAGGAGGTCCTACGCCTGCAACGCTTGAATGTTGGCTTTTCACGCGCGAAGGAGAAAGTCCATTTCTTCATAAGTAAGCCAATTGACGAATTTCAGGGTGCCGTAGGCGAATCACTTCAACATTTCGAACGAGTACTTGCAGTTGCCAAGGCGCTTCCAGAGGTTGACGAAGTAGACCCGGAATCACCTATGGAAGCCAAGCTGCTACAGTATTTCAAGCAAACCAGGTTTGCCAAGGAATATGCAGACTGCATCGAGCTTCTACCTCAATTCCCGATCGGTGATTACTTACGTCAGCTTGATCCTACATACCAGCATCCAGACTACAAGGTTGATTTCCTGCTCAAGGTGTTCGGCGACGAGGATCACATCTACAACATCATCATCGAATGATGACGGCTTTTAAGAGCATTTTTCACATCTTGAAGAAGTCGATGCGGAGAATTATCGGTCTTACTATAAAGCAGAAGATATCGAGCGTGAAAAAGTCCTTGAGTCATATGGCTATCACATGATACGCGTAAACCGCTTTAATCTAGGCAGTGATCCCGTAGAAACACTATCCAGCAGACTGTACCGCATGGTACGCGGCATGATGAAAGAAAAGGGTAGTAACAGTGTGCTCGAGGGTATGAGTCAGATGCAAAAGGATTTGGCAGATGGCAGGATCAAAAAATGCCCAAAATGCTTAAAACTGAAGCCGATCAATGATTTCAGAAATCCAAATACAAAGACAGGTAAAACAAGATATTGTAGTGCATGCCGTAAAAGACGATAACGACTGGGCTATTTATGACAAAAAAGCGGAAAGCTCGAAAGATGATTCTTTTTCATATATGCGGAGAACTCATTCAGCAAGGAAAATACAAAACACATAAAATAGAGAAACATGGTGTAAGCAATATAATTAAACAAAAATCAAAACCTAAATAAAAAAGAAAAAGCACCTACAATCTACGCTGAAGAAAATAGAGGAAGCGACGAACAAAAAACCTTTTCAGGGTGTAGCACCTGGATTAGGAAAAAAGAGTTAAAAATAGAACGAAATAATACCAATAAGTTTGCGTTAATATATATATTACAATAAGTTACGTGAGTAATGAAGAATTTCGCAGTTTTACCGGCCATACCTCGGTTGGCTGTCCTGCTTGTGATTGGATCACCACTGCTACATCATCGGAGATGAAATTTTCAGATGTGTTTGAAATTAAACCTCACCAAGACGTAAATCGTGCAAGTCACATGATCACTAAAGCAGTAAGTTAGAATCCGGGTGTTGTTGTGGTTCCAAGGTACGACTATACAAGCTGGAATGCCTTCTACCGTTTGTGCGGAAGACTCTACGAGCGCATCACGAAATCGGGCTTTCATCCCGACACGATTATCGCGATCGCACGCGGCGGTTACGCTCCTGCCCGCATACTGGCTGACTTTGACGGCATCATGAATCTGATCAGCCTGAAAATCGAGCACTATCACGGTCCGGACAAGATGCCCAGGGCCGTTGTCCGATACCCACTCGGAGCGGATATCAGCGGACAGAAGGTACTGCTCGTGGATGACGTCAGCGATTCGGGAGACACCTTCGATGTCGCACTCAAGCATCTTGCGGAGTGCGGCACTCCGGCCGACCTGCGCACCGCGGTGTTGCATCACAAAACGACATCGAGGTTCGAACCGGACTACTATGCCCGACGCATCGTCAAATGGCGCTGGATCACCTACCCCTGGGCCGTGGTCGAAGACATGACGGTGCTCGCTTCACGACTGCAACCGCCTCCGCGGAGCGTCGACGAACTTTGGCAGCGGCTTCATGCCAGCCACGGCATCGACTTACCCAAAGGTGTACGAGCCGAAATTGGGATTCCCGTGCTGAGGAATCTGATGGCACAGACAAAGCCGGAGTCGTCAGGTTCAACGGAACTGCATGAAGTTTCGGATTAGTGTTGACAGGCCCTAAGATCACGGTGGATCAGCACTAGTTCCCTCGGCAAGGACCTTCAACAGGTAGGCGATGGATCCATCCAGGCTCGACAGCCTTGGGTAATCGATTTCCGGGATCCTGATCCCCAGCCGTTTTTCCAGGGTCAGGACGAAATTGAGATAGTCGACGGAATCCATCTCGACCTGATCGCGAAAGCTGACCCGGGCGTCGAGTGTGGAGGGTTCCATCTCGGGGATGATGCTGAGCATCACTTCGAGGACGATCGTTTCGATCTCTTCTCTGTTCATATGTCTTAAGCCGTCATCTGGATTGGGGATTTCGGGTTCACGATTGGCTGTTCAGCAGAGCCGACAGATCGCCTTCAGGCAATCCCAGCTCCCGTGCTTTCAAGACTCTGCGCATGATCTTGCCCGAACGGGTTTTCGGCAACTCTTCCCTCGCCTCGATCTCCCTCGGCGCCACCGTCGGTCCAAGGCGCCTGCGGGCATGAGCAAGCAGGTCACGATGCAGCACATCATCCATGCAAAGTCCGGGTTTGAGCACCACATAGGCCTTGACGGTCTCGCCGATAATCGAATCGGGCAGACCGATCACACCCGCTTCCGCCACCGTGGGATGCTCCATCAGCACGCTCTCGACCTCGAAGGGGCCGATCAGATGCCCAGCGGACTTGATCACATCGTCGGCCCGTCCGACAAACCAGTAGTAACCCGCCTCGTCGCGCCGAGCCAGGTCGCCGGAGAGATACCAGCCATCGGCAAAGCATTTGGCATAGCGAGCCTCGTCACCGAGGTAGCCCCGGAACATTGAGGGCCAGCCCCGGCGCAGCGCCAGTTCGCCCGTGGTTCGCGGGTCGGAGAGGATGCGAATGCGCCCCGTCTCGCCACGTTCGACGATCGCCGCTTCGATTCCGGGCAGGGGGCGCCCCATGGAACCCGGCTTGATATCCATGGCGCGATAGTTGGCGATCATGATGGCGCCGGTCTCGGTCTGCCACCAATTGTCATGACAGGGCAGCCCGAAGACTTTCCGGCACCAGAGGACCGCTTCCGGATTGAGCGGCTCGCCGACGCTGGCGATCAGACGCAATGACGAGAGGTCATAGTTTCGAGCCAGATCGGAACCGAACTTCATCATCATGCGAACCGCGGTGGGCGCGGTGTACCAGATGTTGACCGCTTGCTCCTGTAGCAGACGGTACCAGCGATCGACCTCGAACTCCGACGCGTCCAAAATCACCCGGGCGCCGATGGTCAGCGGTGCGATGACGCCATAGGAGATACCGGTGACCCACCCGGGATCGGCGGTGCACCAGTAGCTGTCGCCGGGCTGCAGATCGAGCGCCATGCGCGCTGAATGAATATGCGCGACGACTGCCGCATGGGCGTGCAAGGCCCCTTTCGGTTTGCCGGTGGTGCCGCTGGTAAAGTGGATCAACGCGATCTCTTCCGCGTCAGTGGAAGTGATCCGGAACTCGGGACCGGCGGCCTCGAGCAGAGTCTTGAAATCCAACGTACCTGCGGGCGTCTCATCGCCGTCGATGATCAGGACCCACTGCAGGTCCGGCAGCTGGTCACGCAGCTGAGCGATCTTGCGCCGGTAGATATCGGCCGTTGTGACAAGCACACAGGCACGACCGATGGCCAGACGTGCACGCAATGGTTCGGGACCGAAAGCGGCAAAAAGCGCACAGAACCGGCTGTGGTTCTTCCAGCTCCCGAGCGCGGTGATGAAAAGTTCGGGCACTCGGCCGAGCACACTGAAGACCCCCTGCCCCGCACCCACGCCCAATGTTTGCAACAGGTTGGCAAAGCGGTTGCTGAGGGTGGATAGCCGGGCGTAGGTGTAGTCCTCCACACCGCCCGCTTTGTCCAGCCAGCGCAGCGCCACCTGATCGCGCTTCTCACCCAGCGCATGACGATCGACCGCTTCGTGCGCGATATTGAGACCGCCATGATCGGGCAGACCTGCGAGTGCTTCGCGTGCCTGTTGCCAGGTAAACGAGCGGCAGGCGGCCTCGTAGTCGATCAGATTGGGCGGAATGGCGCCGTCATGGTGTGGTTTTCGGATTACCTGCATCTCATGACTCCTGGGTTCCGAGCCGATGAGTCAACGGTGAGCGATGGGGCTGAGCCCCACCCTACGCTGCGAATCGACTGTTGAGGAAAAAGGCCAGGGAGTGCCCCGTCCCCATGACTGTCAGCACCCGATGCCGCAACGACAATGCCCTCGTTGAAGAGTCTAGCAAAACGGCCCATGATAATAGTGTTGATCACGGAAACGGATGCACTGGCCACCCATAGCGCCGAGTGGAGACCCGATGTCCACCCGAAATCTCGACTACCTCTTCAAACCCCGCTCCGTGGCCCTTATCGGCGCCAGCAAGCGGTCCGGGGCGATCGGTTCGGTGGTTTCCCAGAACCTGTTTCAGGGCGGATTCGAGGGACCGATCATGCCGGTCAATCCCAAGCATCGCTTCATTCGCGGGGTGGTGACCTATCCCGATGTCGAGAGTCTGCCGGAAACGCCCGACCTGGCGGTGATCGCCACACCCCCCGAGACCGTGCCGGGCATCATCGATCAGTTGGGGCGGAGGGGCACTCCGGCCGCGGTGGTGATCAGTGCCGGATTCGGCGAGCTTCCGGGAAGCGATGGCGTGGCGCTGCAGCAGGCCATGCTCGATGCCGCTCGTCCCCACACCTTGCGTATCGTCGGTCCCAACTGCCTTGGGATGCTGCTGCCCGGGATCGATCTCAATGCCAGTTTCGCCCACCGTGCACCCGATGCCGGTTCGCTCGCCTTCATCGCTCAGTCCGGGGCCATCGTCACCTCCATCATCGACTGGGCCCACGACCGGGGTATCGGCTTCTCCCATCTCTTTTCACTGGGTGACATGGCCGATGTGGATTTCTCCGATCTCCTCGACTACCTGGCCAACGTGCGGGAGGCCCGGGCGATTCTGCTCTATATCGAATCGATTCGCGATGCCCGTCGCTTCATGTCGGCGGCACGGGCGGCGGCCCGTATGAAGCCGGTCATCGTGGTCAAGGCGGGTCGTCATCCCGCAGGGGCAAAAGCCGCGGCATCCCACACCGGCGCCCTGGCAGGATCCGACGCCGTCTATGATGCCGCCTTCCGCCGCGCAGGCATGCTGCGGGTCTACTCACTGCAGGAGCTGTTCGATGCGGCGGAGACCCTGGCCATGGGCTGCCGACCGGAAGGGGATCGCCTGGCGATCATGACCAACGGCGGAGGTATCGGCGTGCTCGCCGCCGACGCGGTGATCGACGCGGGCGGGCGGCTGGCGGAGTTGCCCCGGGAGACCGTCGCGGAGCTGGACAGGTTGCTGCCTCCCACCTGGTCCCATCAAAATCCCATCGACCTCATTGGAGACGCGGATGGGGAGCGCTATGCCGCGACCCTGAAAGTGCTGGCGAAGGCGAGTGCGGTGGATGGCATCCTGGTGCTCAACTGCCCGACTGCGGTCGCCTCCAGCACCGATGCGGCGGAGTCGGTGATCAAGAGCTTCAAAGAGAATCCGCGGCTGCCGCTGCTGTCGAGCTGGGTGGGTGAAGGCAGTGCGGCCAAGGCAAGAGCGCTCTTCGCCCAGCACCATATTCCCAGTTACGCCACCCCGGAGCAGGCGGTTCGTGCCTTTATGCACATGGTCAATTACCGGCGCAACCAGGAGATGTTGATCGAGACCCCGCCCTCGATTCCCGAATCCTTCGCCACCGATACCGCCAAGGCTCGAGCCATCATCGAACAGGCACTCGATGAGTCACGCGAGGTGCTGAGCGAGCCCGAGGCCAAGGCGGTCCTGAGCGCCTACGGCATCCCCGTGGTCAGCACCCAGCTGGCGCAGACGGCTGACGAGGCCGGCGCCCTGGCGGCGGGGTTGGGCGGGGCAGTGGTGCTCAAGGTGGTTTCGCCGCAGATCATCCACAAGTCGGATGCGGGCGGTGTCATCATGGACCTGTCCGGCGCGGCGAGTGTGCGCGAGACCGCGCAAGCCATGGCGCGACGCATCGCCGAGGCCTATCCACAGGCCCATATTCTCGGCTTCAGCATACAACCGATGATACGACGCCCCGGCGCCCATGAGTTGATCATCGGCGCCACCGAGGATCCCCAGTTCGGTCCGACGTTGCTGTTCGGCCAGGGAGGTACTGCGGTCGAGGTAGTGAAAGATCGGGCCCTGGCGCTGCCGCCGCTGAACATGCGACTGGCGCACGAGGTGATCGCCCAAACGCGTATCTACGATCTGTTGCGGGGTTACCGGGGGACTCCGGCCGCCAATCTGGATGCCATCGCGCTCACCCTCATCAAGGTGTCGCAGCTGCTTATCGATCTGCCCGAAATCAAGGACATCGACATCAATCCCCTGTTGGCAGACGCGCACGGCGTGGTGGCGCTGGACGCTCGCATGCGGGTCGCGCGGGCCTCCGAAGCGGGCACCGAGCGGCTTGCGATCCGGCCCTATCCCAAGGAACTGGAGGAGCAGATTCCGCTGGGCGATGGACGCACCCTGCTGCTACGCCCCATTCTGCCGGAGGACGAACCCTCACTGCAGGCCGCCTTTACCAAACTGACACCGGAAGAGGTCCGCTTCCGTTTCTTCATCCCCATGAAGACCCTCTCGCACGTGGCGGCGGTGCGCTTCACCCAGATCGACTACGATCGCGAGATGGGGCTGATCCTGACCGAGATCGGAATCCCCGGCAAGACAGAGATCTTCGGCGTGGTCAACATCGTCGCCGACCCCGATAACGAAGAGGCTGAGTACGCCATCATCGTGCGCCATGACATGACGGCCCTGGGGCTGGGGATCTTTCTCATGCGCCGGATTATCGAGTATGCGCGCCGTCGTGGCATCAAACGGATCCACGGCGACGTACTGCATGAGAACCGGCAAATGCTCAAACTCTGTCAGGTACTCGGTTTCACTGAGGCGCGGGAGGTGGACGACCCCGGCCTGGTACGGGTGCGGTTGGAGTTGTAACGCCTCACCCCCGCTCGTTTCCGGATCAGACGACAAACGGACTCGGTTCGATGTGACCGCCCCGGCTGCAATCCGACTCTGGAAGCCCGGCTTGTATCGTGCGTATGGCGATCACCCCGGCGGCGCAGCGACGATGGTTGATACGGTGCTTTCCCTGCACTCGGACGCCCCCGTCTATACTATCTTCATGGCCTGCATGTTTGTGACTCATCGCCAACACGAGGTGTTTGACTATGTTCGATACCGGCAGCCGAGACCAGGTCGGGGCCCCCGATCCGGAATTGAAAACATCCCCCATTCTCGATGACGAAGACCGCGCCGACTATTCCCCGGAGGCCGAGGAAGGGGACGGTTTCTGCTACTTCAACGGGACAGCCTATGCCCTCGGAGACTATGTGTGCAGCGGAAACGAGCTGCTCCATTGCGAGAATCACGGCGTCTGGGTGCGGGAGGGAAACTGCTACAAAGAGGATTGAGGCTTGCTCCGCGACCTGCTGAGACAGCGCCAGTGACCGGCTTCAGCGGATATAGGCTTCGGTCGCGTAACGCCGCATCATGCGAAAGCTGTTGAAGTAGTAAGCGTTTTTGCTGATGGCACCGCGCATGACCTTGATCCAGCCCTGGCGATCATCGGTATATAGGGGCAAGACTTCAGTTTCCAGCTTCTGATAGAGGGATTCGGCGTCTTCCTGATCGAGATCCGGGATCTGCGGCGTACCGATGGCCCAGCCGGTAGTCCCCTCGATACATCCTTCCTTCCACCAACCATCCAGGATGCTCAGATTGGGTACGCCATTCAGCGCCGCCTTCATGCCGCTCGTGCCCGAGGCTTCCAAGGGTCGTTTGGGTGTGTTCAGCCATAGATCGGCACCGGAGATGAGATAGAGGGCCAGCGACATGTCGTAACCGGGGAGAAAGGCCCAGCGGCACAGATCCTCCGTGCCGTTGCAGGTAGCGAACAGGTTCTGCAGCAACGACTTTGCCGGTTCGTCCCTGGGATGCGCCTTGCCCGCCATGACCAGCTGGAAGGGATAGCGGGCTGCAATGGCGCGCAGGCGATCGGTATCGTAGAAGAGCAGATCTGGTCGCTTGTAACCGGTAATACGGCGTGCGAATCCGATGATCGGCAGGTCCGGGTCAAGGACTTTGCCCGTCAGCTGTCGTATCCGTTCGATGAGCGCCTCCTTGGCGGTCTGGTGGGCCTCCCAGATCTCCTCGTCAGGAATCTGGTCCGCACGCACCAGGAGTTCCGGTTCGTGTCGCCAGTTGGGGAGAAAACGATCGTAGAGCGCTTGAAAACTCGGCGCTGTCCAGGTCATGGGGTGAATCCCGTTGGTGATGGCGTGTACCTGATAACCGGGGAAGAGTTGCCGGGAGGTCTCCGCATGGCTTTTCGCCACGCCGTTGACATAACCGCTGAGGGAGAAGGCCAGCTGAGTCATGTTGAGTCGCTCCTCACCCGCCAATGAGCGCACGATCGAGAGATCGAGATAGCCGCCCAGAAGCCGTTCCACCAGATCATAGGAGAATTTGTCGTGCCCTGAATCCACGGGGGTGTGCGTAGTGAACAGGCAGAGACTGCGTATCCGGTCGAAATCGAAGACGGGTCTGGGATTGGCAGCGGTTGTGCCATTCGCCGGGTGGGCCGACTCCCAGAGCAGTTCGAGTGACAGCAGCGCGGAATGGCCCTCGTTCATATGGTAAGTGTGGATCTCGAATCCGAGTGCGCGCAGGATGCGCACGCCACCGATGCCGAGGACGATTTCCTGCTTCAATCGATAGACCTCATCGCCGCCATACAGGTTGTCAGTGATGGTGCGGTCCTGGGCCATGTTTTCGTCGAGATCGGTGTCGAGCAGCAGTACCGGCACCTCGAAACCTGCTCCGCCCTCGATGGTAAAAAGCCAGGCCTGAACCCAGACGTCGCGTCCTTCGATGGGGACACAGATCTTCGCCCGCAGCGGGATGCACCACTGAGTCGGCTCCCAGGGATCGGGTTGCTCGCTCTGTCGCCCCTCGACATCGAGACTCTGGCGGAAATAGCCCTGCCGGCTGATCAGTGTCACCCCCACCAGAGGGAGTTCGAGATCAGCTGCCGAGCGCAAGGTATCCCCTGCGAGAACGCCGAGTCCCCCGCTGTAGGTCGGGATTTCGCTCAACAAGCCGATCTCCATGGAAAAATAGGCGATCGACCTTCGATGCAGGAAGGGTGTGAAGTGTGTTCTGGCCATGACTTACGGATCCGGTATGGGGTCATCTATCCCATGCCACCACTCTGAGCATAGTCCAGGAACCATAGCTCCACACACTCAAGAAAAACAATGCACGCTCTTGCTCGTCCTGTTGCTTTCGCAAGGGATCTTTTTATTGCGCAAAACTAAATCTCACGCTTGTCTGAACGATAACAATGTAATCGATGTTCATGTTCAGGTTGTCGTCTTCAGTAGCCAGTGTCCCTATTATCGTGACATGATTACTCGAAAGATCATGGGAGATTTTTCAATTCGTCATAATTTGTCAAAAACGACACGTTTGGAATACCGTTCGACCAGATTGCCCGATGCCGATGCAGCGATTAAGAATCCAGGGCCATACACTTTTCGGGGTCTCATCAGGGGTTACGGGCATTACCTGTCTACATGTCATACGAACGAGGTAAAGGGTTCCTTTTCCACCAAGCACATAGGGTTGTGCTAACCTCCTGAACTACGGCATAGAAATCAAGCTTACTATCGCAATGGGCACAACTATTATTCCCTCAAGTGGGTATTGTTCGACAATTTCATCGAGGGCGCGAGACTCGGCCTCTAAACGCTGTTATCAGAATGGGCGCCAACGTATGACTGACATACCAGCTGAACTGAATGTCCTGATCCTTGAAGACGAGCCGACTGATGCCGAGCTTATCGAGCGTGCGTTGCAGGAAGACGGCATTGTCTTTTCGTCGCTGTGTGTGGATTCGCAAGATGGCTTCATATCTGCTCTGAAAGAGTTCAAACCCGATCTTATACTGGCCGACTATCAGATTCCTTCTTTCACCGGATTGGAAGCATTGGGCATAGCGTTGGAGCGGTTGCCGGACGTACCTTTCATCTTTGTATCCGGAACCATGGGTGAAGAATTCGCAATCGAAACCTTGCAAAAGGGTGCGGCAGACTATGTTCTAAAAAACCGCCTGGGCAAACTTGCGCCAGCGGTTCGACGTGCCTTACGTGAATCTGAGGAGCACCGTCTACGCCGCCAGGCCGAAAATGATCTGGCGGCCAGCGAGGAACTTTTTCATAAAGTCACTGACTCGATCAAAGATGGCATGATCATCGTTAACCAGGATTCTTTGATCACCTACTGCAATCCGGCTGCGGAAAAGATGTTCGACTACGCGAGCGCGGCGATGTTGGGCAGAATCTGGTATGAATTGCTGACACCGAGAAGCTATCACGACTATTTCAAGCAGAACTCGAACCAGTTCCGCGAGACTGGCCAGGGTCCGAGTATCGGGCGTACCATCGAACTCTCTGCAGTGCGCAAGGGTGGAGAGGAGTTTCCAGTAGAAGTTTCGTTTTCTTCTGTAATGATCAACGGTTTCTGGCACGGCGCCGGATTGGTGCGCGACATTTCAGAGCGACGCCGGACCGATGCGGTCAACCGCAAATTGGCGGCAATCGTCGAATCATCGGATGATGCCATCATCGGCATGACAGTCGGCGGCATCATAACCACATGGAATCAAGGCGCCACGAAGATTTATGGTTACACGGCGGACGAAATGATTGGCAAGTCCGTGAAAATCCTCGCACAGAAAGGTCGGCAACACGAAATCACCGACCTTCTGGATGTCGTTGCAACGGGCAGAAGAATCACCCATTACGAGACTTCCCGGCAACGGAAGGATGGCAGACAGATCGAGATTTCTCTATCGCTCTCGCCTATTCGGGGTTTCAACGAAGAGATCAAAGGCATATCCGCGATTGACCGCGATATCACGGAACGCAAGGCTGCAGAAAAAGAGATCAACTATCTTGCCTTTTACGATTCGCTTACCAAATTACCGAACCGCCGGCTGCTGTTGGATCGTATGCACCAAGCCCTGGCAGGCAGTACACACAGTAATCGCATGGGTGCGATTTTGTACATTGATCTTGATAACTTCAAGATAATCAACAATACCAGCGGCCATGACGTGGGTGATCAGTTGCTCATCGAGGTTGCTCGACGACTGCATAGCTGCGTACGTGAAAGCGACACCGTTGCCCACATTGGCGCCGACGAATTTGTTGTCATGCTGGAGGATTTGAGCCGCAGTTCTCAGCTTGCCGCCTCTCAGGCCCAGTCCGTCAGCGAGAAGATCCTGGCCACGCTCGATGTCCCTTACTCGATTGCTGATAGCGAACATCACAACACCCCGAGTATTGGTGTCACTCTGTTTCCAGATGCTGATAGTACAGCGGATGAGCTCCTAAAACAGGCAAATATCGCAATGTTCCAAGCCAAACTGGCGGGACGCAACACGCTGCGCTTCTTCGACCCTGAAATGCAGGTTGCGCTTGCCACCCGGGCGGTTCTGGAAAAAGCCCTTCGTCTCGGAATTCAGCATCGCCAGTTCATCCTGCACTATCAACCGCAGGTGGATAGCGACGGCAACATATTCGGAGCAGAATCATTGATACGTTGGGAGCATCCTGAGCGAGGCATGGTTCCGCCAGATCAGTTCATACCCTTGGCTGAGGAAACCGAACTCATTCTGCCTATTGGCCAATGGGTATTGGATAGCGCCTGCGCTCAACTCAAGACTTGGTCGAACAACGCAACGACGCGTGATCTTCAGCTTTCGATCAATGTGAGTGCTCGTCAGTTTCGTCAGTCCGACTTTGTGGAAAAGGTGCGTATAGCGCTTGAGAGTACCGATGCCCCGGCTACCCGCTTGAAGCTCGAATTGACTGAAAGTCTGGTGCTTGTCGATATCGAAGATACTATCGAAAAGATGCAAGCGTTAAAGCAGCTTGGTGTCGGATTCTCAATAGACGACTTCGGTACCGGCTACTCCTCTCTAGCCTATCTGACCCGTCTACCCATCGATTTATTGAAAATCGACCGCTCATTCGTCAGAAACCTTCCTGACAGTCCGAACGATGCGGTGATTGTGCAGACCATTATAACGATGGCCAAGAGTATTGGCTTGGCCGTTATTGCCGAAGGGGTCGAAACTGAGGCGCAAAGACAGTTCCTCGACCAGCATGGCTGTCCGAATTATCAGGGTTACCTCTTCAGTAAACCCATCGCGCTTGAGATGTTTGAAGTGCTATTGACTACTCGCTGATAAGCAAGCCATGCAGTCACATAGTGCAGTTTACGACCTCGCATTGATCAAACATCTAATTGCATGCAAAACTTAGACTAAAGAGCGATCTCATCTGAGACTGTTCACCTCACACAGAATTATGAATCTGAGGCTCAGGTACCAAATGAGAATTTGTTTTCATGGAAAAGGGAAAGGCATGTATCAACGACTGATGAATCGTAGAGAATTCCACGATTTTCGGTGATTTCATCCAACGCCGCGTCCAATCCCAGGCCAGGCCTGTAGGGGCGGTATGAGGTCATGGCTTCCACCACATCGGCCACGGCTAGAATCTTTGATTCGAGCATGATCTGACCGTCTTTCAACTGGTAAGGATATCCTGATCCATCCAGACGCTCGTGGTGTTGTATGACCATTTGCGCAATCGGCAGGGCAAATTGTATATCCTTAATGATGTCGAATCCGGTTTTTGAATGCGTTCTGACCAGTTCGTATTCCATCGGCTTAAGTTTACCCGGCTTGTTGAGTATATCGGCGGGCACACTTATCTTACCGAGGTCATGAATCAATGCAGCCAGATAAAGGCTACTGACATGAGCTTCCGGTAATTTCATTTCCTTTGCGATGGCTCGCGCCAAGGCCGCCACCTGTCGCTGATGCCCTGCCGTATAGGGATCGCGCGCTTCAAGCGTCGCGGCCACTGCCTCGATGGTTTGCATTAAGATCTTTTCAAGTTTGTCCGCGGCGGCTTTACGCTCCTTTTCCGCCTCCTTGCGCTCCGTGATATCGCGATTGATACCACGATAGCCTACGAATTTTCCCTGGTCATCCATCATTGGAGTGCCACTGGCTTCCAGAAACACGACGTGACCGTCTTTATGCAGATTGTCATTTTCAAGTAGGTGGAAGTGCATACGCTGGGCCGCTATCGAAGACATCTGTTGTCTAAATCGACTTGCTGCGTCAGATGTCATCAATTCCAGCTGCGACTTACCAATTACTTCTTTAGTATGGTATCCGAGCAAATCATACACCTGCGGACTTGAATAGGTGAATTGTCCATGTTCATTGACTTCCCATATCCAGTCACTGGTCGATTCCACCAGGGCTCGGAATTTCGCTTCGCTTGCGAGCAATGCCTTTTCGGCTTCCTTGCGTGCACGCTCTGCAGATTCCGCATTCAACGCTCGTTCAACAGCTGGTGCCAGACGCGCAAGACGGTCCTTCAGTACATAGTCCCTGGCTCCTGCATGGATCAATTCAACCGCCTCGATATCGGAAAGCACACCGGTTACCATAACCACAGGTACTTCGGGTGCGTCGCGCTTCACAATCTCCAGTACATCCATTCCGTTGAAATCAACAAGATTGTAGTCTGATAGTATGATGTCAGGGTGAAACTCATCTAGCGCCCCTATCAGCCCGTCGCGCGATTCGACGCGCTGCATCGTAAACACTATGCCTTCCTTTCGCAGTTCATGCTCTACCAATTCAGCATCGGTAGCTATATCTTCCACCATGAGTATGTGCAGTGATTTCGCCATGGTTTTTGTCTATTCAGTTATTACCGGGGGACGATTGACCAACAGCCAGTAAAGCCCCAGATCGGAAACCGTTTTCGCAAATTCATCAAATTCTACCGGTTTGCTGATATAGCTGTTGACTCCGACTTTATAGCTCTCCGCCACATCACGGTCCTCCTTGGATGAGGTGAGTACAACAACAGGGATAGATTGGGTACGCTCGTCCTCCTTGATCTTGCGTAGAACCTCGATACCGTCTACCTTGGGAAGACGAAGATCGAGCAGAATGACCTTTGGAGGACGCATCATGTCTCGACTGGAGTATGCTCCTGTAGCAAACAGAAATTCCAGCGCTTCCTCACCGTCTTTTACCCATACCAGATTGTTGGCCAGATTGTTCTTGCGCAGTGCCCTGATACAAAGTTCAGCGTCTGTAGGATTGTCTTCGACCAACAGTATTTCAACTTCGTCTCTATTCATGCTTGTTCTCCCGGCATGCTGAAGCGATGTTTATCGCAGTGTCCGTATGTGCCATCCTGCCGACGCATGGTTATCGCATGACTCCATGATTGCCTTCGTCGTTCGCAATTATGCACTCACACTGAATATCATATATCTACACAAATCTACGACATATGCATGCGTATTTCATCCATCATATTGTCATTGTTAATGGGCAGTTGGACTAATTCCAGGCATTCTTCACTTCATTGATTTATCTGTAGTTACACTCTTATCAGTCTATACTCCAGTATGAATTCCACATGTTCATTCATAATTTCCTTCATTGCCAGGCAAAGTGAAATAGAACGTAGCCCCCTTGTCCTGCTCGCCCTCTCCCCAGACACGCCCACCATGTCGGCTAATGATCTGTTTAACAATGGCAAGCCCGATTCCTGTGCCTTCGAATTCATTTACGCTATGCAAGCGTTGAAATACGCCAAACAGTTTTTCGGCATACTTCATGTCAAATCCTACTCCGTTATCTTTGATAAAATATACTGTCATGTCATCATCTCCGCTGGCACCTACTTTGATACGTGGCGTTTCACGAGTTCTAGTAAACTTGACAGCGTTGGAAATCAAATTCATAAGCACTTGTCGCAACATGTTTCTGTCACCCTTGGCGGGAGGAAGCGCTTCAATTTCAATAAGCAGATTTTCTTTTGTTGTGGAGGCGGCCCTGAGTTCATCGACTACTTCCTGTGCCACTTTCGTCATATCGATGTCGGCATATTTGATCTCCAGCCTACCGGTTCGAGAAAACTGCAACATATCGTCGATAAGCTGCCCCATGCGCTTGGTATTATCTCGCACTACCTTGATCAGTCTTAATCCCTCCTCATCCAACTTGTCCGCATGCTCTTCCGCCAAGATATGTGAAAACCCATCGATTGCACGCAATGGCGTACGCAAATCGTGCGAAACAGAATAAGAAAAGGCCTCCAATTCCTGATTCGCTGCTTCCAGCTGCGCGGTACGTTTTGTCACGCGCTGTTCGAGTTCCAGATTCAGCTTTTGTATCTCTCTCTCCGCCTGTTTCCTTTCAGTAATGTCTGTTACCATAGCAAAGGAACCTATATATTTCCGCTGTTCATCAAGCACCGGCGTTGCCGAGACCAGTGCCCACACAGTCTCCCCGTCTTTATGCATTAACCGTCGTTCATAGATTTCCGACTTTCCCTGGCGACGGTTTTCCATTCTTTGCAAATGATCTTTCTTATCTTCCTGGAACATAAAATCTGTCATTTGACGACCAACCATCTCTTCGGCCGAATAACCAAGCATTTCTCCCAACCGCGCATTGATAAAGGTGGTCGCCGTATCGGGACCGAGAACCCAGATTCCCTCTATAGCAGTATCCACGATACGGCGATACTTGGTTTCACTTTCCTGCAGATACTTGTGCGTCAGCAAGTTGGTCATGCCATCGGACAGGCGTCTCCCGATTTCTTTTAAAAGCTTCTCTTCGTCTTCCGTCCAGATCCTTGCATATGCGCACTGGTGTACACCAAGTTGCCAAGGCTTATAGAATTTAGGGTATATGGCAATCGACATAAGAGACATCAGGCCGTACTGTTGCGCGAAACTCTCTGGTACCGGATGATCCATTTGCGGACCAAACTTTACCGGGTCCTCTGTGTCAAGTATCGCAGAAAGTGCGTGCGCGACATCTGCAGTCATCTCGGTTTCAAGACCTGCGCGGAATGCCCCGCTATATTCAGGCTTGCATCGTTCAATCGGTACACTCCAGATGGTTTCATCCGGATCACATGGGTACATGAGATATGACCGATCGCAATCCAGGCTATAGAGAACGATATCGAGCACATCACCCATCAGCTTATCGAGATCGTCTGCATTGAGTATTGCCTGGTTGACTCTGTCCATGCTTTCAAAAAACTTCAGATTGATCAGACGTTCCTGCTCTGCCTGCTTGCGTTCGGTAATGTCACGAGCGAGGGTAAGGTTGTAACCCTTTCCGTAAAACTCGAAATAGTTAGCGCTCATCTCGACCGGCAGCATACCGCCATCCTTGCGAAGGAGATTAGCATCGTTCGTAACACGCCCCTGCTCCCGGATGGTTTTCCAATGCTGCTCCCATCGTTCTCTAGTCCAACCTGGCATCAGGTCAACGGGGGTCATTCCCGAGAATTCTTTTTCGGTATAGCCCAACACACGGAATGACTCTTCGTTGACATAGTCAAAGTGTGCATTCTCGTCTACGAGATTCACAATCTCATGCACCTGATTCAGCGCAAAACTCAAAAGGGCAAGTTGCTGTTCGGATTTCTTGCGTTCTGTAAGATCGTATGTCAGGCCGACAAAACCCGTGAGATGGCCACCTTCATCACGCAGTGCGGTAACAGTTAGATAGCCTGGCATGCGCCCTCCATCCTTACGGATGAATGTCCATTCACCTTCTTCGCCCAAATTTCGACTGGGACGAGCTGAAAACACATCAAATCCAGGCTTAATTGTTTCTCCCAGCTCTTTGGTCAACTGCTTCGCATGCTGTGCTATCTCATCGGCATCGTGCCATATCTCTGGTGTCTGTTTACCGATTATCTCTTCCGCCGTATAACCGAGTAAATTTTCAGCGGCCGGATTGAAACTGGTGACAATTCCATCGGGAGTCGATGATATGATGCCATAGGCAACATTGTCGAGAATCGCACGCTGAAACAGCGTTAGCCTGCGCAAATCGTCTTCCCGCGCCTGTACCGTTTGCATCATTGCATTGAAATTCTGCCCCAGACGTGCAACTTCATCACTACCGGATGCTGGGACACGATATCTGTAGTCCCCCCTCGCCTGTACAGCTTCGGTCGCATCTGTCAATGCGGCGATAGGACGTACAATGGTGCGTCTCAGCACAGCCAGTTGCGCAAGCGTAACCGCCAATAGGATGATTACGCCGAAACCAAAGATCCATAAGGCTTGCCGAGTTTGTTCACCAAGTTGTTCCCGCCCCATGCTGATACGCAGATGACCGCCCCTCGGGAGTTTCTGTAGGAATTCGACTGTTTTCCGAGTGAGGTAGATGCCGTCGGGTCTTTTTGACAACGGACGTGGCGAAGCACTGAGTGATTTACTGAAACTGGCCAGACTTCTTCCATCGTCCAGATGGATGTCTGCCTCCTGAATCTGAGGATTGGCGCGTAAGGTATCGAGAATTTCCTGTGCCCTCCTGGAGTCTTCGAATGCGACAGCTGCGTCTGTACCTACAGCGACCATGTGTGCATAGGGCTCCATGATCTGTTTAGCCCGTTTTTCCAGGGTGAGACTTTGATAGAGTGCCAGGCCAACACCGGCTATGATAAATGTCGTCATGGCCGTACCCCAGAGGACAAGGGCGAGTCTGTTGTGTATGTTAAGTTGGATAGACATCGTCTATTTCACCTTGTGAATTGTGCCTTTGTCCAACACCTCACTGGCTACTTCCAGCATTTTGGTCTGAATCGTAAGTGATGCATCTCGGGCCTGGTCGAGGTTGATTCTCAGCCGTACCCTATGTTCGACCTCAAGCTGTATTATCCCTCCATCGATCAGGAAGTCAGGCGTATCACTGACTGTGAGTATGGGTTTCCCTCTCAGCGCTTTGAGTGCTGATTGTCTTTTTCTGGAATCCTTGTAGGCGACAAACAAAATCTGACAATCCGGCATCTGCTCAATGCTATCGGTTCGGTGAACTTCAAATGACCGGCCCTGTTCGATTCGGTCCTGGAACGTCTTTTCCAACACCTCTCCAAACGGATCAGGACCCAGGATAACGATATGCCAGGGTGAGCTATTGTCCGGAAAAGCCGTATCCGGCCAAACCACATAGTGAGCAAAATTCCGCAAAAATGCCGCTTCGACTTTATATGGATTCTGTGTCGCTAACACTTGACTGCCCGCATTCGGTGGTACAAATAGCGTGATTATCAGAGCGATCATGTAGTGCCTGCTCTTTGACCACATTCTGTTTTCGTCTGCTTTTGAAATGCTACTTGCGTGCTTATCAAGTTCTTTCTTGAACTTGTTCATATCTAAAATACATATTTTGCAGATACTGCCACCGATGCCGCTTCGACAGAGTAATCCGACCCGCGGAAATAATAGAGCCGTTTGTTGAATGTATCGTCGAACCAGCCAAGAATATTGAAGGCATCCGCACGCACGCTCAGACTTTTTGTAGGACGGTATTCCAGACCCGCATTCCAGTAAATGCATAACACACGGGATCGTCAATAAATTTTCGTTTACGGTGCATTTCGTCAAAAACACTTACACGCCTGGAACTTTATCCTCGGGCTGACTTAATCACCACTTTCGCTGTTTTTGCGAGACTAAGTGAGTTATCGTGATGGCTTCCCGTTACAAATTCCTGCACTTCCGACGATGAGGTCTTGACGATTATTATTGCCAAATCAATTGGATACGCCATATCCAAGCGCTTCTTCATGGACTGTATAGCCAATCATCTCAATGCTGGACAAGACGAACTCAGCAACTGATTACAGTGTAGAGCAAGGTGTACGGATTGCGACGCTTTTTGGGGGGGAATGTGCCCTATCAATCCTCGTCATATCAGACGTTCACTGTCCGCATCCGGCATATCACAGGCGATTAAGAGCCTGGCTCGATTACAAAGGCTCGTTGATCAGCTACGCAACGGACGATAGGGGTTGATCGGCAGAGTGCTTCCGGAATGGCCAAGCCTGCCCGACAGGTATCTCAGTAACAGATCGCGACCAGCGTTATCGGGTACAGACTGGCTTGTCGCGGCAGACATCCAAGGTGGTGAGTCGCTCATCACAGTTAGCTTCCGAGCTTTTCTGTAAGCTCTTCAAGCTTCTGGGCAACCGCATCCCAGACTCCCATTGGACCAGCCTGTTTAATCTCCTTCTCCTGCCACTCTTCAAACGTCTTACTCCGCATTTCTTCGAGATGCTTCGCCAGTGCCTCGCGCTTGGCGGTGAGGTCTTCCAGCTCAGGAGCCAGCTCGTGCTGTTCATGTGAAACACCTTCACGCGCTCGTGTCAGGAGTTCATCGATGTGCTTAAGCCGTGATTCATATTCAGTGATGTGTTGTTCAGCTAATTGTGCATATTTTGTCATTGCTCTATCCTGGCGTGCTGTCACTTCTGTACAATGCGTGCCAACAACATTAAATTCAGAAGCTTAGGGCTGAATTCGCTCGATCGTCTCAACTTCTCCCCACTCACTTACTGATCCGAAAGTAATATAGGCAACACTCAGCCTGCCTGTGCGTCACGCCTTGATCCGAACCATCCCTGGGGCTCTGAGTGTTGCCTATATTACTTTCGGATCAGTAAAGGCAATGTTAGCCATTGGCGGCTGGACACACGCGAATTTCAGTTGGACTCGCTATCACTACCAGTATAGTTCTATTGGCATCCCCAATTTGAGATCGAGCGAACTTACGGCACTACCACAGTTGACTGCAATTTCAACCAAGCCTATTGAATTCCTGTACCAGAATGATTCTCCCACAGCCACATCGCTGAATGTACGTGCATATCGCAGCGACTTGCCATCCACAGCGATCACTGTGTTGTCGTTTACATATTCGGCGAGAATTCCGGTCAACGCATTACCAAAATGGTCGAGATAGATAATCCGGTTGCGATCAAGTTGTGTCTGGAAGCCGACAATCTCATCCCTGTTTAGCCGTTTTCCCTTGACCTCCTCACCATTAACCAACTTAGCCGCTACAGGCGCGAACAGATCACGTCCATGGAAGCTGTCAGAGAGCCGATCGGGTCGCCACTCAATCGACTCGATTTCACAATCGTCATAACGTCGCACGATGGGAACGAAGAGGCCGTTATCGGGACCGACAAAGAGATGTCGTCCGGTCCGCACCAGGAGAGGCCTTCGGTCTCCCCCCACGCCCGGATCCACTACCGCCACAAACAATGTCTTGCTCGGCATATAATCGCTCAGACTGGATAGCAATAGCCCCGCAGCCGGGGCATCGAACATTGGCGCATCCGTCAGGAGTGTGACTTGCGGAGTATGCGGCGCCTGTGATGCGAGAACGGCCTCCATCTGTCCCTGGTAAGGACCGGTAGGGCCAAAGTCAGTGAAACTGGCGATAAGGGCAATATCTGTTTTATTCAGCCGCATGTTGGCAGTCCGATGAAGGTATATATCTAAATCATATCCAAACAGGTCGAAGCTCCACTACGGTGTTGACAACCGTCGCCAGACCCTGAACATTCCCAGTCGCAGCGCATCTGTCAAAGACAGAATGCGATGTCGGGACATTATTTGCCGCCGTCATTTTCGCAGACTTCTCCCGTAGTTCCAGCGATCTCGATACGCCAACGGTCGGCGGCAAGCACTCTGCTTTCGATCGCGAGGGACAGAAAGCGGCGTATGACCTCGATATTGGTGGGTGTGTGGCGATCAGGCGCCAGGGTGACAAATGCTCCACCACCCGACAGGGCCATCGGCAGCAACAGCTGATCCGCCAGATAGGACCCTACCGGAACATCGGCGGCGAGGTATCTTTTGACCTGATTCACCACCTGCTTGGCCACCGACTCGGCAGGCAAACCGCGTCGGCCAATGGCCGTGAACAGATCAGTCACCTGTTCGCTCTCCACCGTGACCTGCAGGGTATTGCCAGCGCATCCGGCTCGCTGCTCCAGCTCCAGACTCAAGGCGCTGTCTTCGAGACCCAGTCCTTCAGCCACCACACGCAACTCACGTCGGGCGATATGCTCAGGCAGCCGGGACAAGGTCGCCAGCGCCCTGATCCCGATGATCTTCCCACGTTGTTCCAGGAACAGCGGCGTCAGGCGGTCACAGGGATGGATACGCGCCCTCACCTCCCCCGCCCCGACCGGATAGTATCCGGGCCGCAACAGCTCGAGCTCGACTTTCGCCCCCATGCGCGCCAACAGGGGCAGGAAAGCCTGCTGCATGAATTCAAAGCTGGGTGCCAAAGGGTTGTGCGTACCTCCGATCAGCGTCAGTTGCGAAGCCGTTGCGGCCATCAGCAGCGGCAGGATGACGGTCTGCAACACTAGGGTGGTGCTGCCCGCTGTACCGATATCAAAACGGTACTCCCCGGCAACGATACCGCGTGGCGCGAACAGGAGTTCGGTGGAATGAAGCTCTGCCCCCTCCAACTCGGCGCGTCCTATCGCAGCCGCGGCCCGCACGGCTGCCAGATGTTGCGGCTGCAATCCCGGCTTGTGCCGCCGCTGCCTGATATGGACGATACGAAAGGGACGACGCAGGCAGAGGGAGAGACTCAGCGCAGTGCGCAGAATCTGTCCTCCACCCTCTCCCATATCCCCATCGATCAGCAACACGGCCGGAACCCACCTCATCAGTTTAAATACGCAAGCCGGATTTCAAGCCCCTGGAGTCTCCCTCACCAGAACAGCACCAGATTATTCCAATCGGTGAATTCTATCCTTGTCCCGAGCCTGCGGCACTCCCGGTCCATGCATTCGGCAAGCCATTGGATATCGGATTCAGAGGGGTGATTGAGCCTGAAATTGCGGATCAGGGTCGGTGCCAATTCGAAACTCAGCAGGCGGCCGGTGGTGGTGTCCATGGTCGGAAAGTACATAATGCTGAGTTCGCTGCGAAACGATTCATGGCCGCGGATCCCTTCATAGTCGTTGAGCAGGTCGCCACAGCCGTAGATGATCGGTCTCTCGCGATAGACCTCGATGCCTTTGGGATGGTGTGAGGAGTGACCATGCACGATATCGATTGAGGCCTCGTCCACCAGACGGTGGGCGAAGCGCCGCTGTTCCTCGGCTATCGCATAGCCCCAGTTACCACCCCAGTGGATGGAGGCGACAGTGATATCCCCCGGTTGACCGTAAGCCCGCACCAGTTTTGCGATCTCGGCCACGGCGCTCTCCGACAGGTCTTCCAGCAGCGCTATCCCCGCCCGCCCGTTACCGGCGGCCCAGTCCCATGGAATACCGCTGCCGGGATGGCCAAAGGAGAAGACCAGCAGCCGCCCTCCTGCAGTCAGATCGAATATCGCCGGTTGCAGTGCCTGTTCGAGGCTGCGGCCAGCGCCGGCGGTCCTGATCCCCGCGTTGTGAAGGCTGGTCAGAGTCTCCGCCAGGCCCTCATAGCCCCAGTCCATGACATGGTTGTTGGCCAGGACACAGCAGTCTATTCCGGCGGCCGACAAGCAGGGGGTGTTCGAGGGATGCATCCTGTAGTTGATCCCCTTACCTCTCCAGTAGGCATCGCTGGTGGTAATTGCCGTCTCCAGATTAATGATGCGCAGTTCGGGAGCGAGGTCCGCCAGGATGGCCAGGGCGTCGCCCCAGATATAGTCGTAGTCGACCGTTTGCGGCAACGGCCCGTTCCGCGCTTCGGCCAGGGCCACATAGTCGTCGGCATGCTTTACATAGGATTCGAAAAGCCACGGCTTGGAGGGATGCGGCAATATCTGGTCGATGCCTCGTCCCGTCATCACATCACCACTGAGAAACAGGGTCACACTGTTGGCCTCGGCTCCCGAATTCATCCCGGCATTGACCATCTACAGACTCCTCTCTTCACAGTGACGCGCAATCGACCCTCTGGCCTCGCTTCGCAGACGCACGGCCTCGGCCCAGTCACTCCCTTGCGGCTTTAACGCACGTTCGATGATCACATCCACCGCTCCATGGTGAGGAAAGTTGGAGTCAGCACAGAGGATTGCGCGTGTACCGCGAATGGTGACCGGGATGATCGGCACGCCACTCTCCGTCGCCGCCACGAAGGCACCCATGTGAAACGGCAGCAGACCCGGTTCGGCTCTGAAGGTCGCTTCCGGATAGAAAGCCAACGAGCGGCCATCCCTGAGCCGGGTCACAAACTCCCCGCTTGCAGCAGCACTGCGCTGGGCATCGAATCGCTCCACGAACAGGGTGTCGAGTCGTCGCAGAAAAATCCGGGAGTAGAACTTCCGTTTCAGCTCCGCCTTGGCCACATAGACAAAATCACGCGGCATGACATCGATCAGCGCCAGGGTATCGAGATAGCTGGCATGGTTGGCCACCAGGATCACTGTCTGATGGGCAGCCGGCAGATTCTGCAGCCCCTTCACCCGTAGCGATGTACCGGTCAAGCGGCGCAACACCCGGATGGCGAGACGTATCACCCCCCAACGCCACTTCAAGCGCGGTAGCGTCACCACCGAGACCCAGACCAGCGGCACCAGCAGGCTGAACAGGGTCCAGGCATGGATCGCAAACAGATATCTTGTGACATGCAGGCGAATGCGGTTGAGACGCTGGCTCAATCCGGACAGCAACAGGCTCATCACCTGCATCGAGAGAGAACGCCTGGACTGCAACAACGATCCCCGCTCATAGAGAGTCCGCAGCGTACCGCGTCGGAGTTTGCCGCTCGAGGTCTTCAGAATCGTATGCGGTGGCGCCACCACCACATCATCGGGTGGCATCCCCAGCAGGTCGCGGGTGCGTTCGCGGATGGCCTGACGCAGCGCCTTCTGGCGTTGGGGATCCTGCTCCCGGCTCTCGGCCACCACCACCAGACGCTCAGTACCGCTATCGGGATCGTCACTGGGAAACACCGCCACACATCCCTTGCGGATGCCGGGCAGTTCTCCCACCAGCTGTTCCAGCTCATAAGGGTAGATGTTGCGTCCACCGCGGATGATTATCTCTTTGATGCGTCCCGTGATATAGACATCGCCGTCCGCCATATAGGCCCGGTCGCCGGTATCGAGCCAGCCGTCGCGGAACAGGCGTGCGGTCGCCTCGGGATTCTCGAAATAGCCGCTGGTGGCTGACGGCCCCTGAAACTCCAACCTGCCCTCTCTGCGTTCCGGCAGCGGTCGCCCGGCGCTGTCGACCACCTGTAGCCGGTAGCCGGACAGCGGCCTGCCACAGGCGACGATCGCGAGGGGCTCGGGGTCATCCGCCTTCGCCGGCAATGCCTCGCCGTTCAGCATGAAGGGATCTCTGCTGATGCGGTCGATCAGGGCTCCGCGCCCGGGTGGAGGGAAGGCCAGACCCACTGTCGCCTCCGCCAGTCCGTAGACCGGAGCCAGGGCGCGGGCGTTGAAGCCGAAGGGTGAGAAGCGCTTGGCGAATCGCTGCAGGGTGGTGGCGCTGACCGGCTCGGCACCGTTGAAAGCGTAGCGCCACGAGCTGAGGTCGAGTCCCGCCAACTCCTCTTCGGGCACCTTGCTCAAACAGAGTTCGTAGCCGAAGTTGGGTGAAGCGGAGAGGGTGCCCCGATGCCGGTGGATGGTCCACAGCCAGCGGGAGGGGCGCGCCAGAAAACGCAGCGGCGACATCACCACCAGAGGCAGACCGAAATAGAGACTGCCGAGCCAGGCGCCGATCAGACCCATATCGTGATAGAGCGGCAACCAGCTGACGAAGATGTCATCGGGATTGACCTCCACCGCCTCTCCCATGGCACGTATGTTGGACAACAGGTTGGCATGGCTCAGCACCACCCCCTTGGGATCACCGGTACTGCCCGAGGTGTATTGCAGGAACGCGGTATCCCCACCGCTTCGGGTCACCCTTCGGGGACCGCCGCCGGCAGTGTCGAGCTCGGACCAGTCGACCACATGACGTAAGGATGGCACCAGGGTCTTGAGCAGCTGGGCCACCCTGCCCGCCTCGGGAAAGGTGATCAGCAGGCGTACGCCCGCGTTTTGCAGAATCCGGGCATGCCGACGCAGATGCTCCTCCAGCTGCGAGAGGCGAGTCGGTGGATAGATGGGCACCGGCACGGCGCCGGCCAGCAGGATGCCGAAGAAACTGAAGAAGTAGCTCCTGCCGGTGGGCAGCATCAGCGCCACTCGGTCGCCTGGTCGAACCGCATGCTCCCACAGCCCGTTCGCCACCCGCGCCGCACCCTCCCCCAGATCCCGATAGCTCAACGACTCGGGTTCATCGTCGTTCCCATACAGCAAAATGTGCACCCGCTCCGACTGATGTTCCAGATGCCAGTCCAATGTCTCGATCAGAGTCGAGGCGGCGGATGGCAGTGCCGATCCGCGTCCCGGCGTCTCTCTGCTTGCTTTGAACCTTTCCGCTGCCGGTTGGCCGGTTGCCTGCGCCAACTGAGCCAACAGTTCGCGCGGGGTTTCGGCCAGCAGTGCCTCGTCCGGCATGAGGACTCCGAATCTGTTGTTGATGCGGGATAGCAGCTCAGTACGGGCCAGGCTGTCCAAGCCCAGATCGACTTCCAGACGACTATCGAGATTCAGTGCAGCTGTGAGCTGTTCAGTGGCGGGCGTCTCCCGGATCAATCCCTCGATTACACTCAACAGGGCTTCAGCCGACACGCTGTTGGAGGGAATCCTGTCTTCTCGCTGGTGGTTATCCATTGCGGTGGACCCTGGCCTGCGCGTCATATCAGGCATGACAAGGCTGCGGCGTTGTGCGGAGCATAGGCCGCATAGTCGTTGTTGAAGAAGATATAGACCTCTTTGGCCCCCCGCTGTCGCATCCGGTGGGCCGTCTCTGCAATGTCGCGCAACTCCTCATCGGTGTAGTTATCGGCATACCAGGTTCGGCGGCCGTGCAGCCGCAGGTAACCGGTATCACCGGTGACGATATCGCTCAAGGCATGTTCGGGATCGTCCGGATTGCAGTAGTTGGCTCCTCTAGCCCTAAGTAGGGCGAGGATTTCCTCGCATAGCCAACGCTCGTCCCGAAACTCGACGGCCACACGCGAGGGTGATTCGAACGCCTGCAGGGCGGCGTCGAGTCGCTCAGGCGCATAAGGCATGTTTGGAGGCAGCTGAAGCAGCAGCAAACCCAGTTTCCGGCCAAGCAAGGAGGCTGAACGGGTGAACTCGGTGATCAGGCCTGTGACATCGTGCAGCTTGTGCCTGTGGCTGATCAGGCGCGGGACTTTGAGGACATAGCGAAAACCCTCAGGGGCCCGATCATCCCATTTGCGATAGGTGGAATCCTTGAAACGGCGATAAAAGGTCGCATTGACCTCTACGGTATTGAAACGCTCCGCATAAAAATCGAACCAGCGGCTCTTGGCCAGTTCTTCGGGATAGAAGCCGCCTCTCCAATGGTCGTAACTCCAGCCGGATGTGCCAACATGGAATGTCATATGAATGCCCGATGGTGCGGGCCGATGTTGTCTGGTAGTTGACGCGTTCAATAGACGCAATACTTATGAGATAAGTCTAGAAGAAAACCCCACCCTTCACTGTCATGGTCGTCGCTGCAACGGTGCACTGGTTTCGATGTGCACTAACCCGATCAGCTGCCCATCGCGCGCTCCCGGGGCATCAAAGGCGTACAGTGACAGCGGCAAACCATGGAATGCGTACCACTACTGTCCCGCTCAGCCCCCGCTCCCTCAGGGGGAGGTCTGAGGGTAAAGAGATTTGAAAAGCCGACGCTTTGATTCCCGCTCCCCTCATCCTTTCGTTCTCCCTCATGCAGAATGGACACACGACGCCCGATCATCCTGTCTCTCGGCCTCGGTAAACTCAATAATATCTCGCAAGACCAGGGACGCCAGCATGCTCGGGTAAACGCTACGATACGGCAGTAATTAATTACATATAAATCATATTTTACTGTTTGTTACGAATGTTTTATGAAGTATTTTATTAATCCTGGTTCTGCACAATATCGACCCTTCCAACATTCTCAGGGATTCCGCCGATCAGACTGCGTCATTCCGCGTATGCAAGTCATGAAAGACACTTATACTTATAAGTAAACGGGACTGTTTAACTTTGCGCAATGGATCAGATTCCGCCGGCAAAAACCCTCTCAGAATCTCCCATCGGTGTCATCACGGAGGTTCACGGACCGGTTGTCGTCATCGACTGCAATCCGCTGCCCCCCCTGCGCCAGGCGCTCTGTGCGAAACTCGACCACGAGACCTACCTGTTCGAGGTCCATCAGCACCTGGATCGACGGCACATACGGGCCATAACCCTGCATCGCAGTAGCGGGCTCTATCGCAGCCTGCCGGTTTATGACACCGGTGCTCCCCTGCATGTGCCGGTGTCGAGCGGCTGTCTGGGCCGCCTGATCAACAGCTTTGGCGAGCCACTCGACAGCGGTCCTCCGCTGCCGGATTCCGAGTACCGCAATATACACGCCCGTCCTGCGCCGCTCAGGGAGGCGGTGGGTATAGGTGAACTCCTGCAGACCGGCATCAAAGTCATCGACCTGCTCTGCCCCTTCGTGCGTGGCGGAAAAACCGGACTGTTCGGCGGCGCTGGCGTGGGCAAGACGGTGCTGATCATGGAGTTTATGCATGCGGTGGCGACCCTGCATCAGGGCGTTTCGGTTTTCGCCGGCGTCGGCGAGCGTATCCGCGAAGGCCACGAGCTGTGGCACGAACTGGAGCAGGCCGGCGTGCTGCCGCAGACGCTGATGGTCTTCGGCCAGATGGACGAGTCGCCGGGCGTGCGCTTCCGCGTGGGGCTCTCCGCCCTCACCTACGCCGAGTACCTGCGTGACAGCCTGCAGAAGGAGGTGTTGTTCGTGATGGACAACGTCTTCCGTTTCGTACAGGCGGGCAGCGAGGTCTCCAGCCTGCTCGGGCGCATGCCGGCCACCGTCGGCTATCAGCCCACCCTGACCTCCGAAGTGGCGGAGTTGCAGGACCGTATTCTCTCCACCCGCCAGGGGACGATCACCTCTGTGCAGGCGGTCTATGTGCCGGCCGACGACATGACCGACCCGGCGGTGGGCGCCATCCTGAGCCACCTGGACACCACGGTGATCCTGTCCCGTTCCCAGGTTGGCAAGGGTATCTATCCGGCGGTCGATCCGCTGCAGTCCGAGAGCCGGCTGGTGGACCGTCATCTGCTCGGTTCGCGCCACTATGACATCGCCGAAGGCGTGCGCGAACACCTTGCCCGCTATCACGAACTGGAGGATGTGATCGCCATGCTCGGCATCGAGGAGTTGTCGCAGAAAGACCGCCGCATCGTCATGCGGGCGCGCAAGCTCCAGCGCTATCTCACCCAACCCTTCTGGACCACCGCCGGCCATACCGGCATGGCCGGCGTCTCGGTCTCGCTGGAGCAGATGCTGAACGACTGCGACGGATTCCTCAGCGGGCGATTCGACGACATCGACGAGTCGTCCTGCTACATGCGCGGGAGCATGCAGGAGGTGGCGCCATGAACAGCTTCATCCTGCAACTGCTCGATGCGACCCGTTCCGAGGAGATCCATGGGCTGACCTCTTTCGTTGGCGAGGACGCCAGCGGCAGCTTCGGCATCCTGGCCGGCCACGGTCGTCTGATGACCATGCTGCTGGCCGGGCTGGCGCGCTTCCGGATCGGTGACGGACCCTGGACCTATCTCGCCATGCCCGGAGCCCTGCTCAGTTTCGACCACAACCGGCTGACCCTGAGCACCCGGCACTACCTGATGGATGACGACTACACCCGCATCCATAAAGCGCTGCATGAGCAACTGCTGGCCGAGGAGCAGAAACTACTCGGAATCAAGCAAAGCCTGCAACGCATGGAGAAGTCGGTGCTGCGAAAGCTGTGGGAGATCAGTCGCCAGGAGCGGGGATGATCGCCATGCCTATCAACAAAGAGATGCACCAGCGCATCGATCGTCAAACCCACCGCATGGCCAAGGCAGAACGTCAGCGGCCCACCTTGCTGCGCCACACCGTGTTTCTCGGTACCTTGGGGCTGCTCTTCGTGCTGCCCGTGGTCGGCGGCGCCTACCTCGGACGTTGGATCGACTCCCTGATCAGCGGCTACTCGATTCGCTGGACCATGAGTCTGATCATCCTGGGAATCGTACTCGGCATCGTCAACGTCTATCTCTTTATCCGGGAGTCCTGAGATGAACGAGGTCAGCCTGCAGATCACCCCCCTGTTCTCGCTTGGCCCGCTCGGCATCAGCGCCACGGTGGTCACCACCTGGGCGATCATGGCGCTGGTCTGGTTCACTTGCTGGCAGATCTCGCGACATCTGCGCGAACAACCCGGCACCTGGCAGACCGCGGTCGAACGCCTGGTCATCGTCATCGAGGCGGCGATCGAACAGGTGGCCCCTGTCCAGGGCGCTCATATCCTGCCGTTCATCGGCGCCTTGTGGATCTTTCTCGTCATCGCCAACCTGATCGGTCTGATCCCAGGCATCCACTCACCGACGCGGGATCTCTCCGCCACCGCCGCCCTCGCCTTTCTGGTGTTCCTGTCGACCCACTGGTACGGCCTGCGTATCCAGGGCTGGAAGCGCTATCTGCGACACTACCTCTCGCCCAGTCCGATCCTGCTGCCGTTCCACCTGGTGAGCGAGGTCACCCGCACCGTGGCACTGGCGGTGCGACTGTTCGGCAACATCATGAGCCTGGAGATGGCGGCGCTGCTGATCCTGCTGGTTGCGGGTTTTCTCGCCCCGGTGCCGATTCTCATGCTGCACATCATCGAAGCCCTGGTGCAGGCCTACATCTTCGGCATGCTGGCCCTCATCTATGTGGCAGGCGGCATCCAATCACAACAGCGTCTGACCTCATCACAAGGAGAAGATCATGCCTGACCTGACCCTTTTCAGCCTGGCCTCAACCGTGGCCGCCATCATCGGCATCGCCCTCGGCGTGATGCTGCCGGCTCTTGCCATGGGCATGGCCATCAGCCGCGCCATGGAGGCGCTGTCGCGCCAGCCGGAGGCGGAGCAGTCGATCATGCGCACCCTGTTCATCGGCCTGGCCATGATCGAATCATTGGCCATCTACGTGCTGGTTATCGTACTGATCGTGCTGTTCCGCAACCCGTTGCTGGAATACCTGATCAAGTGACGCTCACACCATCGGCAGGCATCAAGGGGACCTAGCGTGGAACTCAGCTGGTCGACATTCATACTCGAGATCATCAACTTCCTGGTGTTGGTGTGGATTCTCAAGCGCTTCCTGTTCAAACCGGTACTCGAGATCATCGCGCGGCGGCGTGCCGAGATCGACAAGGGCCTGCACGATGCCAAGACCCAGCAGGCCGAGGCCGATACGCTCAAGCAGCAGTATCAAGCGCGCCTCACCGACTGGGAGGCTGAGAAACGCCAGCTCCAGCAAGCGCTGAAGCAGGAATTGGAGTCGGAGAAGGCCAGGCGCCTGAACGAACTCAAGACGCAGATCGCCACCGAGCGCGAGCGCAGTCGCGTGGCCGACGCGCGTCGCGAGCAAGACCTGCAGCACAGTCTGGAGGATGCCGCCCTGCACCAGGGTGCCCAGTTCGCCGGCCGATTGCTGCGGGAAGCCGCCGGAGCGGAGACGGAAACACGTCTGGTGGCGATGGTTGCCGAGGCGCTGGAGCGACTGCCGAACGAGGCGCGGGATAACTTCCAGCACCTGCCGGATGCCGATGCGGAGATACAGGTCAGTAGCGCCTATCCCCTGTCGTCGGACGAGCAGGCACGGTTGTCATCATCACTCACCGCCCTCTTCCCCGGCCAGCATTCGATCCGCTTCGAGCATGACGAATCCCTGCTGGCAGGCCTGCGCATCACCACCGGCAATTGGGTACTGGGCTGCAACCTGCGCGATGAACTGGCCGGTTTCGCGGAGCTGAATCATGAGCGCTGAATCACGACTCGCACTCAAGGATGAATGGCTCAAGCGCTATCGGCCCCAGCTGCGTATCGAGGAGCAGGGCAGCGTCGTCTCGGTGGGCGACGGCATCACCTGGATCACGGGTCTGCCCACCGCCATGATGGACGAGGTACTCCACTTCGCCGACGGCAGTCGGGCCTTGGTCTTCGACCTCACCCATGACCTTATCGGCGCCATCCTGCTGCGTGATACCGAACAGCTCACCGCCGGCACCCAGGTCCGGCGCACCGGTCGTACCCTGAGCATCCCTGCCGGCGATGCCCTGCTCGGCCGTATCGTGGATCCCCTGGGTGAACCCCTGGACGATCAGCCGCCGCTCGAACGCACCCATTGGCAACCGCTGGAGGCCTTGTCTCCCGGCATGGTCAGCCGCGACTTCGTCAATGAGCCCCTCTACAGCGGCATCAAGATCATCGACACCCTGATCCCCATCGGCAAGGGACAGCGCCAGCTGCTGATCGGCGACGAGGGACTGGGCCGCAGCGCGCTCGCCATCGACACCGTGATCAACCAGCGGGAGAGCAACGTGCTCTGCGTCTACGTGCTGATCGGCCAGAAGCGCTCCACCACCGTCAATATCCTGCAGACCCTGCGCGAGTCCGGTGCCTTGTCCTACACCACCCTGGTGGTCGCCGAGGCGAGCGACCTCCCGGGGCTGCAACACCTGGCGCCCTTCGCGGGCTGCGCCATAGGCGAGTTTTGGATGCACCAGGGGCGCGACGTGCTGATCGTCTACGACGACCTGTCTACCCATGCGCGCACCTACCGGGAACTTTCCCTGCTGCTGCGCCGTCCGCCCGGTCGCGAGGCCTTTCCCGGCGATATCTTCTCGATCCACGCCCGCCTGTTGGAGCGCGCCACCTGTCTCAACGCCGCCCATGGTGGCGGCAGCATGACGGCGCTGCCGATCGTCGAGACCAAGCTCGGCGAAATCGCCACCTACATCCCGACCAATCTGATCTCCATCACCGACGGGCAGGTCTACCTCGATCGCGATCTGTTCGCCGCCGGTTTCCGTCCCGCCATCGACATCGGCCGCTCAGTCTCACGCATCGGCGGACAAGCCCAGCATCCGAGAGTCAAGGAAGAGGCCGGACACATGAAGCTCGACTATCTGCAATACCTTGAACTGGAGGTCTTCACCCGTTTCGGCGCGAAACTCGAAGCCAGTATGGAAGCGGCCATTCATCGCGGAAGGCTGTTACGCGAAATCCTGAAACAGGATCGCTTTACCCCTTTGCCCGAGCGTTTTCAGCTTGCCTGGCTGGTGGCGTTCAACGACCGTCTTTTCGAACCGGCCCAACCCGAAGCCATATCCGGCCTGCTCGGCCGACTTGAACAGGCCGTCGCCGGGTCGGACCTGGATCTGGATTCGCCCCGTGAAGCATGGAGCCAGGCCGTGGCGCAATGGCTGCCGGCCAGCGAGGTGGCGCATGACACGACGGCGTGACATCGAACGGCAACGTCACGGCCTGAGCGAGATCCGCGGCATCATGAACTCCATGAAGACCCTGGCCTTCATGGAGACACGAAAACTGTCAGGATTTCTCAATGCTCAGCAAACGGCGATCGTCCATATCGAGACAGTGGCCGCCGACTTTCTGTACTTTCATCCTCATCTCATACCCCACTCCGCAGAGGAACGGGTGGCCTTCATCATCGTCGGTAGCGAAAGGGGATTTTGTGGCGATTTCAATCGTCGTCTGGAGCTGAGCCTCGTCGAGTTGTTGAGAAAATACTCCGGCGAGAATCGCGAATTGATCGTACTGGGACGTAAACTTCATCCCCTGATTCGGCAGATCGATCCCAGCGCAGAACTACTGCCCGGTGCTGGTGTGTTGGAAGAGATACCCACGCAACTGGATGCGCTATCGGCCAGCTTGAGCCGACTCTATCAAGCGCAGGGGCCTGACACCCTGTTCTGTCTTTTTCATGACCGCAGTGGTGAGATCAGGCTCAGCACCTTGCTCCCGCCCTTTCAACAGCTCAAGCGCACTTGCGACCATGGCGCCATACCCCCGTTGCTGAATCAACCGCCTGCCGAGTTTCTCGCCGGTTTGAGTGAACACTATCTCTTTGCCTTCCTGCACTGGATTCTCTACTCTTCGTTGATGGCGGAAAACCATCAGCGGGTCACGCATCTGGAAGGCGCCCTCAGGCATCTCGACAACCAGTCAAAGCGATTGGCACATCTCAGTAATGTCCTGCGTCAGGAAGAGATCATCGAAGAGATCGAGGTGATCCTGTTGAGTGTGGGCTAGCGCGACAGCAGTCCTTAAAACTCGGGCAACACTGTCAACAGCGGTCAGCAATGATTCGCAACAATTCATTGTAAAAAACTCACAATACAGAGTAGACGTAGCCTGGATGGAGCGAAGCGGAATCCAGGTTAAGAAGATAATGGCACTACTCAAGCAAAATGTTGCCGGCTTTTTCAAAGCGTTGCGGCGTACCGCACCGAACATAGCTGAGGTGTTTGTTGCGCTCACGGTTTATGTGTTCCCCCTCTCCCTGGCCCTCTCCTGCAAGGGGAGAGGGGACGCTCTGTTTGAGTGCATCGATAACGTCCAGTCAGGATATAGAGACACGTTGTCCGGTTACATCCGTACCTGATCCAGGCATACCCTCTCCCCTCGCAGGAGAGGGCCAGGGAGAGGGGGATATAAAACCGATGAGCGAAGCGAACACATCACACCAGCTAATCGGCGTCAGTATGACAATAAAAGGGGGGGATCCGAAGATCCCCCCCTTCCGACTTCTTTACATTACAACCAGCGGTTTCTATGCCGCGATCGCGGTACCCACGGAACCGATGATGTTTGAGAGGTCGGCATCGATGTTCAGCAGAGAGCTGGTATCGATATCGATGGCCACCGGCATATTCACCGGGGTGTTGATCGCTATCACGGGGCTGAAAATCCCGAATCCGCCATCCACCACCTGACTTCCGTTCTGGCCGCCGGCCATGGCGAAGCCGAGGCCGTTACCGCCGACAACCGCATCCATCGCCTTTTTGTCCAGGTCCTTGCTCACCGCAAGGTCATCAATGTGTAAAACGCTCATGTCTGTTCTCCCGTCAGGGTTGTGCGGGGAGCATCGGCTGTTCCCTCAGCTCGTCCAGCTTTCGCAGCAGCTCCACAGGGTCCTGCTGCAGCGCGGCGCAGTCGACGCCCCTCGGGTCGCTGCATTGCGCAGGCGTGTTCACGGGAGAGCTGTTGGCGAAGGTCGGGCTCAGGATGCCACCGCCGGCGACAAACTGCGGTGCGAACTGGCCACCGGCATAAGCCGAGCCGCCACGCACTTCAACCAGGGCCTCACGATCCAGTTCTTTGCTCACTTTCAGGTCTTTGATCATCATGTCTCTATCCTCACTTTGGTCTAAAAAGGTTTGCTTAAGGTATGAACCTTTAGGTTTGTGGTTCATGTCTTAGTAATTGCAGGCCGCGTGCCAATTTCCGTTTACGATCACTCAATATTTTTCAACTTATTGTTTTATATAGTATTATTATTTTACTGCCGATAAACCTCCGGCATCACCATCAGTTTTTCTTGGACTGTTTGTTCGTTGATATGCAACGACTTGAAGTACCCTGTTTGCCGACCAGTAACTCTTGAAATCCGTTCCCTTCTACTTCAGATATTCACGCGATTACTGATCACTCACACATAAAAAACGGGGACCCAAAGGCCCCCGCTTGTTTCACCCGTCGGGTGATTCAGTCGGCTTACTGAAAGATGCCGGTGAAGGCGGAACCGAACACGTTGGCGGTGTTGAGTTCCAGATCCAGCGTCGAATAGGTGTCGTTGTCGAGAGCCACAGGCGCGTTAATCGGAGAACTGTTGGCAACAGTCGGGCTCAGGATGCCGCCGCCGGCGACAAACTGCGGTGCGAACTGGCCACCGGCATAAGCCGAACCACCACGCACTTCAACCAGGGCTTCACGATCCAGCTCTTTGCTCACTTTCAGGTCTTTGATCATCATGTCTCTATCCTCACTTTGGTATAAAAAGGTTTGCTTAAGGTATGAACCTTTGGGTTTGTGGTTCATGACTTGGTAAGTGCAGGCCGCGTGCCAGTTTTACGATTCGAAAGAAAATACTCTTTATCTTATTGAATTTACTTATATTATTTATTGTCGACCAGCGCCCCGCACAATCATCAACGGCACTGTCCACCAGACTGTGTTGGTATTTCGAAAACGTTTTTATTGCTGTTGTTTGCAGACCTGAAACACAAACGGTACGGCTATCTCGACCGGAACGATCGTTTCACCGATGAGAAGTAACCGAGAAAAGCGGACAGGATCATTTGTCCAAGACCACCCCTCGATACGCAGCGCACAAAAGCACGTGGTCGGAAGGTAGGTTTACAGAACTCTGGATGTAAGAAACCCAAGTTGCTTATCGATCAGATGGCCATGTGCTACTTGCGCTGGAAATTCCGTATAGCATCTATCCAGGTCTGAAACTCAGGACCTACGTGATGATTTTGGCAGCCTATCGTTTTCAGCGCCCATCACTGTATGGTCCAGATAACCTCTTGATTTCATGGCTGCTATAGGCCTAAATTGAAGCCTCGACACGCTTCAGACATCCCCGTTGACATCTACTCGATCGTCATGAAATGCTTGAAGTATCAGTAGGATATAGAGGAATCACAACATGGTATCAGGGACGAAGGCGGGACTATCGTTCTTATCAACTCTCCTTGTCAGATCCCTGGCTAACTTGCCCAGGCCGGTCATACCTCGATCTGTGCTAGGCCGATTCGGCCATTCGCATAATAGGCCGCGTCGGCACTATCATCAAAAAACACGATGCGGTCTAACATAATGTTATGTGTAATTAAACCATGGTAGCAGCATTATTCATTATATGGATATTGATTTGGTATTTCTCTTCAATTGCGTTTGATGAATTAATCAAATATCAATATGAGAATATTCCCGATGAATGGACTAGAAGTGGTAGACCTCGCGGCATGTTTTTTAACCCAAAGGGGGGCTCTTTCATAAATTTTTATAAGATTTGCTATTTTTGGAGTCGGGAAAAGCCAGGTTGGATAGCGGGTCACGGAGAGGCGGAAAGGATTTATGCGCGATTTAATATTTGGGGAATAGTTATTAAGTGGTATCTGATCACGTTCTTTCCCCTTCTAATAATTATTACGTCGATATAGAATTTTAGGGTTGGAACTACGCGAAATTCAAACCAATTCACACATAACAAGCGGGTCATGTCGCTCACTTCGTTCGCTGGGACGCTCCGCCTGCGGCTCCGCGCCCCATACCCTGGTCGTTATAAGGCTCAATTACATGGGCAAGTTTAAGAAAATCATCAAAATCCCAAACAAGGAGTCCTTTGAAGACTTATCTTTGTACGAAATCGGGCTAATGATTGAGGCTGACTCAGCTTTGTCCCCAGAAGGGAATGAATTATTTGATAGTTGTGCATTAGATGAATTTTTACATTTTAGAAGATTTGATACTTCTCCACAGTTGCAAAAAATCCAGTCATATATTCTGGCAAATATATATTTAGAAATACCTGGCAGTAAAAATAAAGGAATAAATACAGCATTCCTTAAGGCATATGCAAAAGAACTTAAAAATGAAAACAGCGCCTTATAACAATCAGCTCCACAGGATTCGCTCCCTTCGGTCGCTCTCCTGTGAGCTGGGCCGTTATGTATAAAAAAACTATTCGGAGTTAAGCATTAGTGTATCCATCGGAATATTATTCGTTATACCCACCATTCCCACGAATAAATGAAATATTTGTGGCTATGAGCTTTTCGGATGTATTCAGAAACAGATGGAAAAATGTAATTGAACCTGCAGTTGGACGAGTTGCAATTAATGAGGAAAAATTAAAAGCTCATCGCGTAGATACAAGAACTGTAAGTGATTCAATACTCACAGAAATATTAACAGGCATTTCGAGAAGCCGTCTCGTATTGGCAGATATTACTACAATTGGAACTGTAGATGATAAACCAGTAAGAAATGGAAATGTACTTTATGAGGTGGGTCTTGCACAGGCCGTGCGATTGCCAGAAGAAGTTTTATTGTTTCGGTCTGATAATGACCCCTTGTTATTTGATGTCTCAAATATCCGTGTAAATAAATACGATCCAGACAAAAACCCAAAAGAAGCGCAAGAAACTATAATTATTACTATTATATCTGCTTTAAAAGAAGTTGATCTTAAAAAGCATCTTACTGTTCAACGTCTTGCCGAATCTTTAGACTATCCTAGTTGGTGGGCATTAGTTTTGGCTCAAACAAAAAGTGGCATATCTCACCCAGAACAAAAAACAATGGGTCAAATGCTAGGTTCGTTTTCCCAATCACAAGCTATAAGTCGTTTATTAGAAATTGGTGCCTTTAAGACACAGTATCAACAGGTAACACCAGAATTAATCGAAAAGAGCGGCAACAGTGGAGATGCTGGTTTACTCATGCGCTACGAATGTACAGAACTTGGCTCAGCATTATTTAATTATGCGCTAAACAAGCTAGACATACTTCAGCCAGAAATGGTCAGGTATCTAAAAGAAAAAATGGGAAATAATGCAAC
>JARROA010000008.1:0-56509 GCA_037384425.1 Candidatus Thiodiazotropha sp.
ACTGTACCAGGCGCCGGCCTTGTCGACGATGCCCTGCTGTACGCCCAGTTCGATGATCTCGCCTTCGTGAGAGATGCCCTCGCCGTAGAGGATCTCGAACTGCACCTGCTTGAAGGGGGGCGCCACCTTGTTCTTCACCACCTTGACCTTGGTGTCGTTGCCGACCACCTCGTCGCCCTTCTTGATGGCGCCGATACGACGAATGTCGAGGCGTACCGAGGCGTAGAACTTCAGCGCGTTGCCGCCGGTGGTGGTCTCCGGGCTGCCGAACATGACGCCGATCTTCATGCGGATCTGGTTGATGAAGATGACCAGGCAGTTGGTGCGTTTGATGTTGGCGGTCAGCTTGCGCAGGGCCTGGGACATCAGGCGCGCCTGCAGGCCGACGTGGGAGTCGCCCATGTCGCCCTCGATCTCCGCCTTCGGAGTCAGCGCCGCCACCGAGTCGATGACCACCACGTCCACCGCGCCGGAGCGAACCAGCATGTCGGTGATCTCCAGCGCCTGCTCGCCGGTGTCGGGCTGGGAGACCAGCAGCTCGTCCACGTTGACGCCGAGTTTCTCGGCATACTGGGGATCGAGGGCGTGCTCGGCGTCGATGAAGGCGGCGGTGCCGCCCATCTTCTGCGCCTCGGCCACCACCTGCAGGGTGAGGGTGGTCTTGCCCGAGGACTCCGGTCCGTAGATCTCCACCACGCGGCCCTTGGGCAGACCGCCGATACCGAGCGCGATATCCAGCCCCAGGGAGCCGGTGGAGATCGCCTCGATATTGCGTATGGCACTGGTGTCGCCCATGCGCATTACGGAGCCTTTGCCGAACTGCTTCTCGATCTGTCCCAGGGCGGCGCTCAGCGCCTTGGCGCGGTTTTCATCCATTCGATCTACCTCGTGATATCTGTGTCTGTTGGTGTTCGCCCGACTCCCTGTCAGGCGCATTCTGAAACGGGTTTCGAGCCCGGATTATCACATAGCCATAGGCTCACGTCATGAGTCTCCGGGGAGGGTTTTCTTCGCTCCGTTGAGAATCGTTCTGAGGTGTTTCGGGATTGTCGAAGTGGATGAATCGGATGTGTACAGGAGTTAAGGTGGATTCGAAGGTTGACTCACATTTGCCCGGTGCGGCAAGCCGCACCCTAGCATTCATTTCGAGCGTAGGGTGCGGCTTGCCGCACCGATCCTGACCTCGGCTCAAGCCGCCTCTTCGATCACGCCATCCGACAATAGTCCGGCAGGTCGATCCGCTCCTTTCCTTTCCCGGCTACCGAGCCAGAGCGCCGTGCCCAGGGTGAGCGAAAGCACCAGCAGCGAACCGATCACCACCCCGCCCCAGCGAGCCCAGTTCCAGAACAGATCGAGGTAAAACCCGCCCAGTGTCGCTCCCGCATAGTAGAAGGTCAGATAGAGCGAGGTGGCGCTGGCACGTGCCCGCTGTGCGTGACGCGTGACCCAGCCCGCCGCCTGGGTGTGGGCGAAGAAGAAGCCGAGCGCATTGACGAAGAAGCCGAGAACGATGGCGGGGAGATAAGGTATCAATGACAGCAGCGAGCCCGACATCAGGATGACCACACCCAGCGCCATTGCCATCGGTTGGGAGCGCCCGGCCACCAGACGACCGGAGAAACCGGCCGCCAGGGTACCCGTGAGGTAGGTCAGAAACAGCAGGCCCAGCCAATCTGAAGAAAGGTTGTAGGGCGCCTCGGCCAGCACGAAGGTGATGTAGCTGTACTGATTGACGAAGACGAAGAAGTTGAGTCCGCCGATAATGCAGGCGGCCAGGATCATCGGGTTACGCAGATGACCGGCCAGGTCACCCAGCATCTGGCGCGGACGCAGGGGGCGCGGTTCGAAACGCCGCGAGGCGGGCAGCAGCCAGAGCACCAGCAGCAGGCAGACCAGATCGAAGGCGGCCAGCGACAGAAAACTGGCCTGCCAGCCCCAATGGTGTGCGGCCACACCGCTGATGACGCGACCGGAGATGCCGCCGATGGAGTTGGCACCGATATAGAGCCCCACCGCCAGCAGCAGCGCTTTGGGCTCGAACTCATCCCCCATGTAGGCCATGGCCGCCGCCGGCAGACCGGCGATGAAGGCCCCCTGCAGGCCACGCAGCACCAGCAACATAGTGTAGTCCGAAACGAAGGCGGCGGCGAAGGTGGTCAGCGCCAGCAGCGCCAGGGTGGAGAGGATGATCACGCGCCGCCCGATGGCATCCGACAACGGGCCAAACAGCAGCAGGCAGCCTCCCAGGGTCAGGGTGGTCACCGACAGGCTCATACCCGCCTGCAACGGTGTCACGGCGAAGGCCTCCCGGATCAGCGGCAGCAGCGGTTGCGTGATGTAGAGATTGCTGAAGACCATCACGGAGCCGAGACAAAGCGCCAGCGTGGCGCGCCAGAAGGCGGGGGTGCGGGATTGGATCATGCGCTTGAGATCACTCCTCTTGAATTTGCTTATAACGCAATGAGCTAAACCGTCTGGTCGGTATATGAGCTTCAGAGTAGTGCTCTATAGACTATATTTGAAATATATTATTTATATTTTATTTATTCGATTTTGATATGGATCTAAAACAACTGCGCTACTTCAAGACGGTCGTTGAGGCAGGCGGTTTCTCCGCCGCCTCGCGTCAACTGCATATCGCCCAGCCCGCCATCAGCATTGCGGTGCGCAAGCTGGAACAGGCGTTGGAACTCACCCTGTTGCACCGGGGAGAGCGCCGCATCACCCCCACGGTGGAGGGCGAGGTGCTGCTGGGTCATGCGCGCCGGTTACTGGAACTGGCTGACGCGGCGGAGCTGGAGATGCGCGAGCTGCGTGGCCTGGCCAAGGGGGAGGTCCGCCTGGGAATCCCGAGCATGCTCGGCTCCTACTATTTCCCGCCGATACTGATGGGATTCAAACACCGCTACCCCGAGTTGCGGCTATCGGTCTACGAACAGGGCACCCGCCGTCTGCAGCAGATGATCCACGACGGTGAACTCGACCTCGGCGTGGTGGTCGCCGACAGCCCGCCGGCAGACCTGGAGACCCGACTGCTGACCCGTGAGGAGATGGTCGCCTGCGTGCCCGCCGACCATCCCTTCGCATCACGCGCTTCGATCGGCATGGAGGAGTTCTTCAGTCAGGAACTGGTGGTCTTCAAACCGGGCTATTTCCTGCGCGAGTTCGTCGACCGTTTCAGTGAACGGGAAAAGCGTGCGCCGCGCATCGCCTTCGAAACCAATCTGATCCCGCTGACCAAGGCGATCGTGCGCCAGGGCTTCGGCATCACCACCTTCCTGCGCATGGTGCTGGAGAACGAACCGGTGGATGGCCTGGTCGCGGTATCCTTCGACCAGCCGGTGTTTCTCGACCTCTCCCTGGCCTGGAAACGGGGTGGCTATCTCTCCCGAGCCGATCGAGCCTTTGTGGATTACATCCTGGAGCAGACCGGCGCAATAACTTGAATGGCTCGACAACTGAGTCAGGATGAAGAGGTATGGAACCCACCCGGACTGCATGGGCGGTAGTGAATGAGCAAGGACTCAAGGATGCCATGAACCGCATGAACGGATACCGGCCGGTTGAGCCTCATCGGCCTCTCCGCATCGCCTCGATCACGATGCTTCTGCTGGTGCAGGGATCAGCACTCGCCAGGCATGGTCTGGGCGAGGAAACGGCCATCGAGCATATGGAGAAGGCCGAGCCTTACGATGCCGGTTGGGAGTTCTATTTCGACAACGACGTCTTCCTGGGCAGCGCCAAGGATCGTAACTATACCGGCGGTATCGCGCTCACCCTGGCAGGCAGTCGCGCCGCCGAATACCCCTTCTCTATCGACAGCTGGCTCGGCGGAGTCAACCGCATCAGCGGCTTTCAACGTCTGACACACGCTCGCGACAGCTTCAAACGCCATGCGATCGAATTCGGTTTGACCCTGTTCACACCCGACAATATCAATATCAGCACTCCCATACCCAACGACCACCCCTATGCAAATCTGCTGTTCATGGCCAACTCCCGCATCAGCGTCGATCCCGAACGGGGGCGCATGTACCAATCGAGCCTGCTCCTGGGAGTGCTCGGCACTTCGGTCGGCGAGCAGGTACAGAAACGGATCCACCAATTGACGGACTCCGAGATCCCCCAGGGTTGGAACAACCAGATCTCCGACGGCGGCGAGCTGACTTTCAAACACAGCCTCACGGCGCAACAGGTGCTTCTCTACCACAAGGACGACCTGTCCTATGACCTGCGCGGCGGACTGGAAGCCGGCATTGGATACACGACGGATCTGCGGGCCTCGCTGAGCGCCCGCTGGGGCCGGATCAGTACCCCCTGGTGGAACTTCACGCCACACCAGAACGAGTACATCAATCTGGGTCAGACACTGAGCAACAGTGCCGTGCAGGTCGCCACCGCCCCGGAATTCTATGTGTGGGGAGGCGTGCAGGGAAATACAGCCTCTACAACGCACTGCTGCAAGGGCAGTTTCGCGACAGCGCGGTCACCTACGACCGGAAGGAGTTGAACCCTGTGGTAGTGAGCGTCTGGCTGGGGGTGACCAAGACCTTCCGTAACGGCTTCGGCATCAGTCTGGTACTTCAAAGCCAGAGTAATGAGATCGACAAACCGAACGTCTCCGATACCCTTTGGGGCGGTCTGGTCGTGAGCAAGGTCAACTGAAGATTGAGGCAATGGCAGGCTCTGCCTAACGGCCTCAATCGGACAGGTAGTAGGTCACCGTGGAGACCACCCGCACCTTCTTTATGTGCGGCGTATTGGCATCCCGGTCGTTGATGGAAAACTGGCCCTGGGAGGCGGTCTTGATCTTGCCCAGCCGGCTCTTGGAGTCCTGCGCGAAACGCTCGCCCACCTCGCGGGCGTTGCGGGTCGCCTCCTCGATCATCTCCGGCTTGAGGTCATTGAGGCCGGTGAAGATGAAACTGGTCTTGGCCTGATAGTCGTCGCCGGTGATGGCGATGCCGAGCTGGCCCAGTTCGCCCAGCGCCTGCTGAGTTTCACGCACCCGCTCGATATCCTTGGTGTAGACGCTGATGATGGAGCTGCCGGAGTAGCGAAATCCGCCCGGATTGCCGCCGAAGGCCTGGGCCTGCTTATCGGTGATGGCAGGCGCGGAACGGGTGATCTCCTCCGGTTTGAAACCCCGTTCGATGAGGAACTTCACCACCTGCTCGCTCTTCTGCTGCAGATTGGCCACCAGTTCGTTGAGATCGTTGGAGGCCTCGATGAACTTCACCGGGAAGATCGCCAGATCTGCGGGCACCTCCCGCTCCGACAGACCCTTCACTGTCACCGTGCGTTCCAGCGATTTCATTTTGATGAGGCCGTTGGAGAGGGTCAGTCCCAACAGCGCCAGACCGACGCAGAACAGCAGGCCAAAAACGAAGGCGGCGGAGATGCGGCTTTTGTCCATGAAGATTTCCTCCGGGTCGAATACCCCTTACTCAAGCATCTGGAGCAACTTTAGTGCGAAGTCATAAACGATAATCTCTTCCTGGGTGTGCTGTCCGGTGCGGCAAGCCGCACCCTACCGGTGATTGAGCCGTAGGGTGTGGCTTGCCGCACCGATTACTCAGTCAACACCTTGAACTGGATTTGGCGCAACAGGATCCCGGACATCCCCCAGGGGCCAACGTTTCAACACACGGTATCGGGGCTCACCCGGCGCACCGCCGCCGGAGGTCGCCAGCACGAACTCTCTGACCGGCCATTCGATAGCAGGTTCAATCACTCTCGGGTCTGACTGCGCCGCCTTGCGGTAGAGGGTGACATGGGGTTTGTAGCGCCGCCGCTCCGGTTCGAAGCCACAACCCTTGAGACCGTTCTGCAGATCGAACACCAACTGACTCAGGGGCTCGGGGGTCTCTCTGGGACCGGCCCAGAGGATCCGCGGCCGGCGCCAATAGCCGATGCCGTCGATCCGCAGCGTGAAAGGCTCACCCTGTATCCTATCCGCGGTGGCTTCGATGCAATGCCGTTGCGCATCGCTTATCTGACCGAGAAAAACCAGGGTCATATGGAGATCCATCGGGTGGTGGGCCCGCCCCCGCGTATCGCTCCGTGCGACCTCGCCGGCGATGCCTTCGGACACCGCCGGGTCGGGCCAGAGGGCGAAGAAATGACGGCCTTCAGCCACCGACCATCTCCCACAGACGACCCAGCAGGTAGGCCACCGATTGCCGGCGCACCGCCTCGCGGTCGCCGTCGAAATGTTCGCGACTCACCTCCGCTTCATGTCCTGCGCGCTGCCAGGCGAAACAGACCGTGCCCACCGGCTTCTCCGGCGAGCCTCCACCCGGACCGGCGATGCCGCTGACCGCCAGCGCCAGATCGGCGCCGCTCTCCCGCAGTGCCCCCCGGGTCATCTCGGCCACGGTCGCTTCACTGACCGCACCGTGGGCATTCAGGGTCTCTTCGCGCACGCCCAGCATCGACTGCTTGGCGGCGTTGCTGTAGGTGACATAGCCCCGGTCGAACCAGTCGCTGCTGCCCCGAAGATCGGTCAATACCTTGGCCAGCCAGCCGCCGGTGCAGGACTCGGCCACCACCAGGCGCAAGCCCTGGGCCCGCAGGCGATCGGCGCAACGGGACGAAAGTTCGCGAATGGTTTCCATCTCCGGTGTACTCATGGCCGCCTCACTTGCTCTTCACCTTGAGGGTCTTGCCCGGTTTCAACCTGCTCTCCTCCGCCTGCCAGGTGATACGCAGGTTGAGGCGATGGCGGTCGGTGTCCTGGGTCGCGGTCACCTTCAACTGCAGCAGGCCGTCCGGATGCAGCACCATCTCGCCCTCCTCGTCGCTCAAGGTCAGTCTCCCTTTCGCCACCCCCTGGGTGATCGCCTTCAGAATGGCCTGGATCGAATCCCTGTCCTGCAGCGATTCATGACGGAAGTTTTTCTTGCCCTGTCTCATGGGACCTCACTTGTCGAACATATTCGGGTCAAAGACCTTGATGCGGGGGTAATCGGTGCTGATACCCATCACCAGCCTTTCGGGAAGAAAAATAGTCACCGCGGCGCCTTCCCCCTCGAGCCCCTCCTTCTCACGGGAGTGGCGATCGATGGTGGCGTCGCATTCAAAGTTGACCATGCCCTTGCGCAGCATAATACGCTGTCCGTGGTAGCGATTGGCGTGTCCGTGGACGATGACATGAATCCCCGCGTCGCGCACCAGCTCGGCCCCCTTGCGGGTCAGCGGCATGTCGACATCCCGGTATTTGGTACGAATGGTATTGGCCAGCGGCCCGTAGTAGAACTCGAAGATCTCGTCCTCCACATGCTCCTGGAACTGCCGGTTGAGTTGCTTCACCCCTTTGCGGTTGATCAGCTTTGCGGCTCGGTCGTCGATACCGGCGTGCACGAAGAGGAAGGAGCCCCGCCGATAGGCCAGCCGCATGCGTTTGAAGAACCAGGCGAACTCCCCGTGCGGATCGAGAAACAGGGACTGCCACTGCAGCGCCGCCGCATACACTTGTCGCAAGGAGAGTCCCACCTTTTCGCAATCGGACTCGAAGCTGTCGATCTTCTCGCGCAGCCGCTTCACCTCCTTGGCCGCCCGCTTGTCCGGCATGATCCAACTGGCCAGTTGAGGAAACTCCTTGAACCAGCGCTTCGGCGGATAGAGCAGGCGCCGGCAGTCCCGGGTGGAGGGAATGCCCTTCAGCGCGCCCTTGCCCTGCAGATACTGATCGCTGATCTCCTTCAACATGGGGATCGCCTTGCTGCCCATGCGGATGAAAAAATGGTCATGACGCGGATCGGGCTCCATACCCACGGAGGCGATACCCAGCTTGATGCGGATGTCGTGGTTGCCGGCCAGCAGGCGCACCCTCGCCCCCAGCTTGATCAGGTGGTGGATCACCCGCAGCAGTCGCAGATTGCTGGGTCCCTTGTCGAAACAGTCGCCGCCGATGACGAAGTTGGCCTTGCGTCCGGCATGGGTCAGTTTCAGGTCGCTGTCCTTTGTGCCGGTCTTCTTGACTCCGCCCGAGGCGACCAGGGAGGCGATGAAGGCATCCGCATCCGCATGCAGATCGGAGAAGAAGAAGAGCCGCCGCTTGGGCCAGCGCCAGGTCGACTTCTGCAGGGACTCCCGCAACAGCCGCTCGCTGGAGCTGCGTTGTCCCTTCTCCTTGGCGGTGGAGCGCTGATTGCCCAGGGGCCAGGGCTCGCTCTCGGTCGGTAACGCTGGGCCGATCCATTTTACCCCCTGGTAGAGCGGCAGAAATTTCTGATGGCGATGGGGCATGTCGGCGTACTCAGTCCGTCACCGCTTCATCGGCGGTCCTGACTTTCCACTCTCCGGTCAGATGGGCCCAGACATGGATGAACTTTCGTTCCAGGAAGACCGGCCGGCAGTGATACATGCTCAGTTGCGCGATCTGCTCGAAAGGCAATACGCCCAGGTGATGGGCGGCATGGCGAAAGGCCGCGCCGTGGCCGACGAAGAGTTTCACCGTATCCCGTTCCACCTCCTGCTGCAGCTCGACGAGGCGGGCATCGAGATGGTCGGCGACGCGACGGCCCGCCGCCATCAGCGACTCGGCCCCCTGCAGGGGAAGGCGAAAATGGCTGTTGCTCTTCCAGTCTGACGGCAACGGTTCGAAACGGGGATCGGCCTTGATGGCCGCCTCGATCTGGCGCAGGTTGAGGTTGTTGCCGGCGCCGAGACTGCGTTCAGCCAGACAGTCGAACTGTTCGATCGCCATCGGATCGCCGCCCTGTCTCTCCAGGGCCTGGCAGATCACCTCGGCCGTCTGCCAGCCGCGTAGCAGACGCGAGCTGTCGACCACCGGATGCAACGCCCAGCCGAACAGCTCCAGCACCCCACGCAGCAGACCGACCGAGCGCTCGGCCTGATCGATGCCCTTGGCCGTGAGGGGGAAGGGCTGCAGGGCGCTCGGCGTCTCCGGCAGCTGCAGATAGTCGCCGTGTCGTATCAGGGCGGCGATGACGCGGGGAGGCTGTGTCATCTCATCGCTTTCCGAATGTGTAAACCGTTGTACATGGCTGCTGTCAGCTCTCATGGTGCGGCAAGCCGCACCCTACAATGCGATCTGGGTGCGTAGGGTGCGGCTTGCCGCACCGATGGGCGCAAATACTCAGGCCTCAAGCTGCTTCACCAGAGCCTCGATCATCGGCTTCAGCTCCGCCTGCTTGACCCGTTTCATGGCCTGCTTGGGCGTGAGCCATTCACGTCCGCGATGGCTCTCCTCCCAGGTCGCCTCGTCGATGACATGGGTCACCCGCATGGGATAGACCTGTACCGTGCATGTTGCCCCCCACTTCTCGTACTGATAGCTGCCCAGGGCCGTGTCGCCGACCTCCCCCTCCACTCCGGCCTCTTCGAACGCTTCCTTGGCGGCGGAGGCCTGCAGGCTGGTGGCCGGATCGCTCACCCCCTTGGGCACCACCCAGTGCTTGCGCTTGCTCGACATCACCACCAGGATCTCCGGCTTGCCGTCGCGGATACGGTAGGGGATGACCGAGGACTGGTTGTAGTAGTAGGCCGGCCGATCGCGCAGCTCCTCACCCTTGTGGTCGGGGAAGGGAAACTTTTTCGGCAGACTGCTGGAGCGGGTGATGCTGATCAACTGTCCGGCCCCCGCCTTCAAGTGCTGCCAGTCGTCCGGCATTTCGAGAATCGCCAGGCTGGCGGTGGGCATCAGCTTGCCGTCGCTGGGCAGGGGGATCGGCTTGTCGGCCAGGTATTCGACCAAGTACTCCAGGCCGGGATTGTGGCCCACCAGCATGACACGCCGAGCCTCCTGCGGCAGTTCGGCCAATATCGCCAGCAGATCATCTACCTGGGCGGCGTAGATGCGGCGGTCCTGCACAATCCGGGCGGCATCGCCATCCATCGCCTTGACCGCCTTCTGGGCGGTGACGATGGCCCGTTCCGCAGGCGAACTGACCACCAGGTCCGGCACCAGTTCCTGCTGCTGCAGCCATACCCCCATACGCTGAGCCCCCCGTTTGCCGCGATCCTTCAGCGGCCGGTCGAAATCGTTCAGCTGCTGACTCCAGTCGGACTTGCCGTGTCTGAGTAGCATCAATTCTCGCGACATATTCTGTACCTTGATACTTGCTTGTCTGGTCCGGGTTCCGCCAATTATGGCAACTTCCTGGAAGATCGCCCGCCATTCGACTGTGATCCGAATGGTATTTATTAAGTCTGTTGTTCGGTGCGGCTTGCCGCACCGAATCACGGGCAAAATAGCGCACAAAACCAAATTTATTGCATAAAGCTGACTTCGATCCCTGTGCTTCGCTATACAGGCGCTGTCTTATCCATTTGCGTATGCCCTACCCAAAGCTCGAGCAGACGATCGAAGTCGATCCTGCCGGTTACTTCAATTACTTCCACTGCACTCAGCAGTTGCAGATAGTCAGACTCCGGCAGGGGATCATCGTCCCGCTGAAACCGTCCATCGCTGTCCTGATAGAAGGGACCGGGCGTCTTCATCACCGCCGGCAGCAGATCCCGGCGCTCTGTGAGTACGACCTTTTGTAACATGGTTGGCGTAGCGGCGTCGCGTCGCCAGTTGAGGATCAGCAGCGCGCTCAGCGGCAGCGACGTCGAGGTGTCGATGCGATCCTTGCCATAGACTGCGGCGACATCCACATCGTGTTTCTCTTCCAGTTCCCACAGCCGTTGTTTGGGCAGTTGCAACAACTCCGCACGACGCGCCGCGGGTAACAGCGGCGCCAGGCGGGGATTGTTGACCAGGGTGCCGGGATTGATGCGCGGCAGCTTGGGGATACCCACCGCCATCACACCGCGCGCTTCGGCGCGCAGGAACAGACGGTCGTTGGTGAGATAGCGATAGCCGGGCAGCTCCATCAGACGCAGCATCAGGGTCGACTTGCCGTTGCCGGAGAAGCCGGCCAGCGCCACGGCCCGATCCCCCTCGCCCAGTGCCGCCGCGTGGCAGATCAGCCAGCCCCTTTGCTGCAGGCGGTTCATCAGCTGACTGTTGATGTAGTTGATCAGCTGATTGTCGTTGGCCAGACAGGGACCGACGGCGATACGCCGGTGTGCGCTCTGCAGGAACAGCATGCCGGTGCGCACCTTCAGCACCAGGCGGCCATCCGCCAGTTCGAGGATGGCGTCCTTGCGGCCGCGCTTGCCGGGCTCGCGACGCCAGTCGACGAAGGGCCAGCCGGTGTCACAAACCGGACTTTCGACGGCGACGATCTCGATCGACGTGTCTGTCGGCGTCGGCGGCAGGTGGGCAAAGTAGGCGACGAGCCGTTCTAGCAGCGGCCCGCTGTTTGAACGGATGACCAGTTCGCAGCCGTTGGCGCAGAGGCGCAACGGGGTATCGAGCAGGCGGGTCCCGCCCAGCAGCCGGTCCGCGGCAGAGGCGGTGTCGGTCGGCAACGGCCAGGCGGCGTTCATGCCAACGCCTTCAGCATGTAGTCCACATAGCGCTCGGCCACATTGATGCCGATGCCCTTGAGGGCGCCGTGAAAACCGCCGAAAGCGGAGACCTCGAAGACCACCGGCCCCTGCTCGGTCTCCGCCACATCGACGGTGGTGAAGTCGAGTCCGAAGACAGCCTGCGCACGCTGCGCCAGCGCTATCAGCTCGTCGCCCGCCTCGTGGCGCTGGTAGTGACCGCCGCTGAGGATGGTGGTATTCCAGGCACCGGCCCGCCCCACGCGGGCATAGGTGCCGAGGTAGTCGCCACCGAGGAAGACCATGCCCAGATCCTGCCCCGGCAGCTGCAGCCGCTGCTGGATATACATCACCGGGTTGTTGCGGTGAAAGGCCTCGATCGCCTGCTGCATGCTGGCCGGCCCGTCGTGGGTGTCGATCAGCGTCATGCCGCGGGCCTTGGTGGAATAGAGGGGCTTGAAGACGGCCGACTCGAAGTCCCACACCGCCGACATCGCCGCCGCCCGACTCTCGGTGACACGGGTGGGCGGCATCGGTATGCCGGCCTTGTAGAGCGCCATGGTGCCGCTGAGACGGTCGATCAGCGGTTGAATCCTCGACGCCTGGCTGAACACCCTCACCCCGGCCTTTTCCAGCATGCGCAGCATCTCCAGGCGATCGAGCGTGGCCGGACTGTAGACCTCGCTGATCTTCTTCACCACCACCGCGTCGAGTTCGCTCAGTTTCCAGTCGTGGTAGCGCAGGACACCTGTGTCGAGCTCGGCGCAGACCTCGCCCATGTCGATCACCAGACGGAAACCGGTGGCCGCCTCGACGGCGTCGGCCAGGGCCTCGGTGGACCATTTGCCGGGGGTGCCAACGACCCCGATTCTCGCCCTGCTGCTAGCCAACGAAGACCTCCTCGATCGGTAATTTGAACGCTCGCGTGCCCTCCTGCGCCTGCAGCAACCGCTCCGTCAGGTAGACAGCGCGGTTGAACATGGCCAGGGAGAGGGACTTGTCGAGAATGAAACGGGTGGAGGTGATGAAGGAGCGGATCAGCCCCAGCGCCAGTCGGGTCTCGAAACTGCTGTCCCCCTGCTTGCGGGCATACTGCCGGGCGAAGCGGTAGAAATCGTTGCACAACCCCTGAATGCGCCGACGGATGCGCGGGTCGAACACCCGCAGTCGGTAGCAGGAGACCATGAAGACGCTGACATCCTGCAGGTAGTCCATGTGGCGCGAGCGGTGCAGGTCGATGAAGTTGATCCGCCCCTCTCCCGGATCGTAGATGATGTTGTCCACATTGAAGTCGCCGTGGATGTAGACCGAGAACGGCGCCTTGAGCCCCTTCTCCAGCTGTCTGAGCCGGGTCAGCTGCTGTTTGAATGCGGGCAGTTGCAGGCTGCCGATGGCGCAGGCGGAGGTCTGAAACTGGGGGTGGATGGCATAGACGTCGGGCAGGCGTTTGCCGAGCTGGCCGATGTAGTCGGCGGTGACCGGTTTGTCGTCCTGGGTTTCGCGCCAGATGCGCTTGAGCGTTTTGTGCAACCGGCCGAACGCCTCGTCCAGTAGCTCGTCCGAGCCGTGCAACAGAATCTGTTCGAAGGTCTCGCCGGCCAGGTGCTCGATCAGCAGCGAGGCCGAATCCCCCCGCTTGCGGTAGGAGAGGATCTTCGGCGCCAGCCCCGGCAGGATCTCATGCCAGTCCTCGACCCGCTGGCGCTCCTCCTTCAGCTTGCGCTTGCGGCCGTCCTTGAACACGGCGTGGGTGACCTCGTCCTCGTCGCTCAGCGCGTTCACCGCGCTGCCGGAACGGGTCTGCGCCAGGGAGACCACCTGCAGTTCGTCAAGCCCGTTGACCGCTTTCAGATCGCCGACCGAATCGGCCAGGGCATGAAAGCGCTCGGTGTTGACGTGCTGCCCCAGGCAGACGGCGATGATCGCCTCGCTGATGACCAGCAGCGCATCGCCCATCTGCTCGATACGGTGGGCGAGCAGGATCTGGTTGATGGCATCGACGGGCCGCCGCTCCTGCTTCAGGGCCTTGGCGCTCTCCGTCAGCAGCCGGCGGTAGTCCCGGTCGAGCTTCCGCTCCACCTTGCCGATCTTCAGGGCCTGCGCGGTGTTCTGCTCCTGCAGTGCCGGCTCGATCAGAGCCATGGCCTCGTCGACCCGTTCCAGCATCTTGCGATAGGCCTTGAGCCGCAGCCGGCGCGGATCGCGCATATGCCCCCCCTGCACCACCGCATCGCGACACAGCTCGGCGATCCGCTCCAGGTGGGTGGCGATGACCTCCAGTGACCGGTAACGCTGTCGATCCGCCTCCCGCTTGTCCGAAGCCGCCATCTGGCGCAGGGCCCGATCCTGAATCGTGTGGCGCAGGCTCTCCACATAGCCCTGCCGCTCCATCAGCCGGCTGGCGATACTGAGCGAGGGCTGATCCAGGTAGTCCTTCATCAGGGCCAGGTTGGAGACGGTCTCCACAAGCAGAAAATGGAGATTTTCGCGCAGGCTCTGCGACAGGACCATGTCAGACGATCTCGCCCAGATAGCCCCGTTCACCGCCATCGACAAGCTGTGACAAGCGCTGCCCGAGATCTCGCGGGTAGAGGCTGTGGTCCGACAATTGGTCCAGGGGCAGCCAGACCACGTCGATCTGGTGCTTGTCGGGGTGGTGGCCCGAGACCGGTCGGTAGTCTTCGGGTACGCGGCAGGCGAAGTAGATCTCGATCACGTGCCGAGTGGACGGAAAGCTGGTCTCCCGCTGTTTGAAGAAATCGGCCACCGAGAGCAGCTCGGCCACCTCGACCCGCACACCGATCTCCTCTTCGCACTCGCGGATCAGGCTCGCCTCCAGGGTCTCGTGCACGTCCTGGCCGCCGCCCGGCAGGGTGTACCACTCGCCCTTGGCGTCCGACCACTTCTTCTGCATCAGCACCGCCCCGTCACGCACGATGACGGCACGCACGGCATTGCGGATCTGCGGTTCCAGGCCTTCGCGAGAGTTGGCTTCGTTCATAGGTCGGCCATATTGGAAGAGTGATGTTACCGATTCATGACAGGATGTTCATGGTAACAGGTAAATTCAGCGCTGCGGGAAGCCGCAGCCCAGATACAATCGAAGCGTAGGGTGCGGCTTGCCGCACCGAGTTGACCGGCCTGCTTGTCAGGCCAATTAAAAGAACAACACCAACACCCAACAGAGCGCCACCAGTGTCAGCGAGACAAACACCGCCGCCGACCCCTGGTCCTTGGCCCGGCCCGATAGCTTGTGGTGGTCGGTGCTGATGCGGTCGACCACCGACTCGATGGCGCTGTTCATCAGCTCCACGATGAGCACGATCAGCAACGGCCCCACCAACAGGGCCCGCTCGACACCGGTCTCCCCCAGCCACAGCCCCAGCGGGATCATGAGCAGACAGAGCCAGACCTCCTGCCTGAAGGCCTCCTCGTGCTTGTAGGTGGACCTGAATCCCAGCACCGTCCAACGCATGGCGTTGACCAGGCGCCGGAGCCCCTTGTTGTCTTCCGATTGCATCACCATAGTGCCGGCACTTCTACCAGCTTGGCGGGCAAAAATCGACACTGTCATAAATAAATCATCATTCAGACACGAAACTTCAACGGGGAACCTCTATGTTTCGCAGCCAGTGATCCAGCGGGGAATCCCATGACGACACTGAACTACAAAAGCCTCTTCCTATCCGACACCCACCTTGGCCTGCGTGCTGCCAGAACCGAATATCTTCTCGATTTCCTCAAACACAACGAGAGCGAAAACCTTTATCTGGTGGGTGACATCTTCGACGTGTGGAAGATGAAGTCGGGCTGGCACTGGCCGGCCATCAACAACGAGATCGTGCGCCTGGTGCTCGACAAGGCGCGGCGCGGCACCCGGGTCATCTACATCCCGGGCAACCACGACGAGCTGTTCCGCGACTATCTCAACTTCCACTTCTCCGGCGTCGATGTGCGCACCGAGGCGGTCCACCAGACCGCCGATGGCAAACACCTGCTGGTGCTGCACGGCGACGAGTTCGATTGCGTGGTGATGAACAACAAGTGGCTGGCCCACCTCGGCAGCGGCGCCTACGACCTGCTGCTCTGGCTCAACCGCTGGTTCAACCTGGTCCGGCGGCGGCTCGGCTTTCGCTATTGGTCCCTCTCGGCCTATCTGAAGAAGCAGGTCAAGGAGGCGGTGAAGTACGTGGGCAACTTCGAGGAAGCCGTCATTCACGCCGCCCGCGAACGGCAGATGGACGGCGTCATCTGCGGCCACATCCACCATGCGGTGATCAGCGACTTCGATGGCATCACCTACGCCAACTGCGGCGACTGGGTGGAGAGCTGCACCGCGCTGGCCGAAGAGCCGGATGGCAAACTGAAACTCATCCGCTGGGTCGACGAATCGATGCAGCTCCTGGACCGGAAAGAAAACGACTATGCGCATAGCGATCGTAACGGACGCCTGGCATCCCCAAGTTAACGGGGTTGTCCGCACTCTCAACAAGACCATCACGCTGCTGGAGAGCTGGGGACACGACATCCTCTGCATCAACCCCGGCCAGTTTCGCAGCGTGCCCATGCCGACCTATCCCGACATCCCGCTGGTGTTGTTTCCCTACGCCAAGGTCAAGCGTCTGCTCGACGAGTTCCGGCCCGATGCCATCCACCTCTCCACCGAGGGACCGCTGGGCTGGGCCGGTCGCCGTTACTGCCTGCGCCACGACTTCCCTTTCACCACCACCTACCACACCCGCTTCCCGGAGTATGTCAGGTTGCGCGCGCCGATTCCGCTGGCACTCTCCTACGCCTTCGTGCGCACCTTCCACAACAAGGCGGTACTGACCATGGTCGCCACCAGCTCCATGAAACAGACCCTGAAGGAGCACGGCTTCAAGAACCTCAAATACTGGACCCGCGGTGTCGATATCGAGCACTTCGTGCCGAGAGAGGAGTCGGTCATGGACCTGCCCCGCCCCATCGCCGTCTATCTGGGGCGGGTGGCGGTGGAGAAGAACATCGAGGATTTTCTCAAACTGAAGCTCGACGGCTCCAAGGTGGTGATCGGCGCCGGTCCCGCCCTCGAAGCGCTCAAGCAGAAGTATCCCGAGGCCCACTTCCTCGGCTACCGCGAAAACGGCGACCTGGCAAGACATCTGGCCAGCGCCGACGTCATGGTCTTCCCCAGCAAGACCGACACCTTCGGCCTGGTCATGCTCGAAGCCATGGCCTGCGGCGTCCCTGTCGCCACCTATCCGGTGGAGGGCCCCCTCGACGTTATCAAGAACGGCATCAACGGCTGGATGGACGAAGACCTGCAAACCGCCATGGAACATGCCCTGGAGGTCGACCGCAGCCATTGCCGTCAATTCGCCGAAAGCTACTCCTGGGAGGCCTGCACAAGGCAGTTCCTCTCCCTGATCCAACCCAACCGGGTCGATGAGGCCACCGAGCCCGCCGAAAAACCCAGCTAATTACACTATCCCTTCTTCACCCCGGCAACGCCACCCCGTAGGGTGGGGCCCTGCCCCACCAAACGTCCAATAGAAATGTGGTCCATCGGATTTCAATTTGTTAGTGATTTTTCAGCTGCATCAATAAATGCCTCACCCTGTGAACAGCAACTTACATATGCCCCAGCCAAATTTTATGTCATTAAGGAATTTTCAAGCGGGTCGAGATGAAATGGAATAACAAATACGTCATTCACAATGAATTTTCATAACTTATAAGTCATCGGGATCAACACCTATTATCGTTGCTGGACCTATTGCATCTCTTAGCACTAAATCTTCAAGAGATCTGCCCAACTTATACAGATACTTATAAATTTCTTCGTTCGATTGCCTCAAATTAGGGAGCAATGAAGAAAAGTCATAATCTTTATTCTCTATAGCCCATTTCACTGAATGAATAATTTCATTCAACTCTAATTCCGTATACTCACCTCGAAGGCTCTCGATCTCTTCATCTGCCAAGCCTGAAAACGCGCTTACATCATCAATATGATATAGCTTATGCAAAGGTATTCTCAAAAAAATAATCTGGGAAAGAACTGGGACAGGTTTATGCAAGTTGTTTTTAAAATTCATAAATTCATGCGCTAAACTAAATCTGCCCCGGTTTCCCTAGAACTAAAGCATCCTCAAATGAAAGAGCCCTATTCTTGTTTGGACCAATCCATCAACCGAAGGAATCCCGAATAACATTTCAATAGATTACTGCTCTGCAACTTTAAATTCCAGAACTGAACTTTCGCGAAGAAACCTCAAAACCTCCCCTGTAGCATTTACGTACCCACTTTCATCTACCATTGACTCATCACAAGGAAACCCACCGAAGTATTTTTCCCCATATTTTTCGATATATTCCTGCACGTCAATATCAGACCTACTCGTCAACTGGAGAAAGTACCCGTCAGATTCAACATCCTCAGGCACCCCTGACAATACAAACTCCAATTCACCCAACATTGCAGTATAAGCCGGCACTTCTTCAAAACGACCACTCTCATCTGCGATAAATACTAAGATATCAATTTCATTAGTTAGTTGCTTAGCCACTTCCTCCAAAGAAAGCCCCGTTATTACATCTATTTCCGCTTTATAACTCAGTCTCATTATTAGCCCTGAACCCACATATTATTGAACAAAATAAATCTGAGGATCTCCATTGTTAACCTTATTTTGAATTTGTTTCGTTGTCCAAACTCGAACATCGATGCTTTCTTTTTTGAGCCCCATAAGGTCAGGATTATTGTTCAGACGATCTCGAAGTACTGAAAATTCATCACGAATATTTGCATTCTTAGCTGTTAAGTTTCTAAACCAATCTCTCTTTCCAAACTGTGAAGCCAATTTGTCACTCACCACAAAGAAATCGAGATCATACCCCTGAGCACCATTATAAGGCTCATACTCTCCAGTTTTTTTGTTTAACTTTTGAGTATATGTACCATCAAAAGCAACTCGTTCCCCATTCTGGCCGAGTTTATGGGGTCCTTTTAAACCGCGCGCAAGACTACCTCTGAATCCAATTCTAGCATTGGGATCTAATTTTCGAATTGCTGCTAGAGCTGGTCCTATTTCTTTCCCTATTTCAGTAACTATTTGGGCACGCTTTGCATCGCCAGCCAATATAAGCTTTTCCTCAAAGCTTAATTTCGTGTTTGGGACACTAGTATCCCCCCACATCACAGTACTGTCGACCGTACTTTGTGAAGCTGACTTCTCGTCAACTACACTCTTTTCAATCCCACGACTCTCAGGCTTCTCCAGAGTCTGGTAGTGCCACTGGCCTGTCCTGCCCATTCCCTGCTTACTGCCTGCTCGTTGCTTGAGACGCTGCGCAAGTTGTTTGAACAGGCTACCCAGTCCTTTCAGTTTGTTCAGATACCGGGCTCTCGTGGCTACTGCTACTGTTGCGCCTGCTCCCAGCGTGAGGAAGGTGATCGCCAGTTCGAAGGCGAACTCGGTGGCAATTCCGGAAGCGGTTTCGGTCACTTCCAGGACGTGTTGCGCATCAATGTAGTCTTGCGCAAAGTCGATGAGTAGCTGGCGGGTTTCGGCGTCATGCCAGATGAAGTTGGCCATGGAGAGGGTCTCGGCCCATTGCTCCCGGGTTAGACTTCTGGGGTCGAAGCCGAGGACGTCTGACAGTTCCCGGAATTCCGCATCGGCGAAGCGCTGGGCGAACTGCTCGACATAGTGACCCTCGTCGCTGTAGCGCCAGCTCTCCCAGGCCGAGGTGATGGCGTGGTTGACGTGTTGGGTGGCAAGATCACTGAGCTCTTTCAGGCCGGTCAGCAAGCCCCAGGCGGCCTGGCGAGCGCCTCGGGCGCGTGCGTCATCAAGGGCGGTCAGCTTGCCCAAAAGGCTCTTCTGCTGGAACTCCGCCTCGATCTCGGCGGCCTCAGCCCGTTCGGCCTGTAGCACTGTGTCGAGGGCCTGCTGTATCGCCCGCCGCTGTGAGGTGATGCTCGGCTCGTCGTCCGGCTCGCCAAAGCGGACCTCCACCGGGCCGTCGACCAGGTTGACGACCCGTGCCTCGCCCTGGTTGTCGAGCTTGCCACTGCGCTCCGCGCCGCTGCTGTCGCGTAGACGAAAAGGGTAGCCAGTGGCAGGCTGACCGTCGGCATCGCACAGGTTGAGGCAGATCCAGTGCTGGGGGCTCTCAACTCGCTCGACGTTATCGAGGGTCCGGCTCATCTCCTTCAGACTGCGTCGATTCAGGCGTGCGAGCATGGTCTCTCTGGACGGGAAACCGTGTTTCTCTACATAGGCCTCCAGATCCTGGTTGAAAAAGACCTGTTGCACCACGGCATCGTACGAGAGTTGATCGGACAGGGCGCGCTCGATGTCGCCCAGGAACTTTGGGCGCTGGCAAGAGATTCGACGCCGGAAGGCAAGCACATCCCGGCCGCTTCGCACGCCGTTGAGCGATTTAAGAGGAACCCAGCTTTTGCGGGTCTTCTCGAAGAGCTGGATCTGATCACCGGCACGCAGATTGTATCGTTCGTTCTCTTCGGTGATGGGCTCCCATTCGCTGGGGTGGGAGCCGTAGCGGCTGAGGGCGGAGCGGATCTCGTAGGGGAGATCCAAGGAGGCGGCCGTGTGGGTGGAGCGTCTGGAGTTTTGGGTCCACCGCGCTTTTTGTTCCGCCTCTCGCCGCTTGCGGAAGCCGTCCAGGCTCCATTCACTGGGAGCCAGGCCGTTACTGTCGTCGTCCATGCGTCAGTACCTCATCCATGAGTACTTATTGGAGGTTCAGGAGTTTATGGAAATCTCGATCACGATGTCAATCTGGCATTTCTGAGCTTGGGTAGGGCTTGGCTTGACTTCGCCGCGTCCTGTTCTCACCATGGAGTCGCGACCGGCGCTCCGAGTGGTTCCGCGACATTTGCGTGCAAACTCGTGGAAAGCTCCGGGGCTACCCCGGGGTAGCGTTACAGCTGACATTTTCGTTGCCGGTACGGCACTGCGCTTCACGCAGTACAGTACCGGCTTTACGAGCAGGGTCGGAGGCCGGTCGCACTTCGATAACAACGAGGCTTCCCGTCAGAGTCTTCACTGGCTTTCATTGGGGAATGGATTGTCCGGCTTTTCGACCAACCTGCGCCTGCTGGCTGTCTCTGTGCTCGCCGGGGCCTGGTACAAACCGTCCATAAGCACCGAATCAGGCAAACAAAAACCCTGGTCGTGAGACCAGGGTAGAAGCGTTGAGTTAACGATTATTACCTAGTGTTATGTCTTCAGCCTGCGAATCGTGCCCAGACCCATCAGACCGAGGCTCAAGAGCAGAAGCACGGAGGGAGCAGGCACACTCCGGGTGGTGACGGTAAGTACAGAATTACCCACGTAGAAATCACCTAGAAGCGATGTGACGGTCACATCCAGAAGCCCATCCGAATTGATGGCGCTCAGTGCGTTCACTTCAAGATCACCAACGAATTGAGAACCGAACGTGAATCCTCCCGAATCAAAGTCAAACGCTTCTACGGTGAACACCACGATCTCAGGCCAAATATCCCTGTCATCGAAAATGTCGACGGAAAGGGTTCCAGCAACGGCCGTACCCGGGATGAATCCATCATCGATGAGGTTGTGAGTATAACTATGCGATTGCCATGTACCGAGTTTAACGTTCTGATAGACCGTATCAGTGAGGATGCCGGCGGAACTCAGACCGGTCATGGCGAACAGTGCAATTCCGATTAGCACAAAATAGATTCTCTTCATCTTTGCATTCCTGAGAAATATCAACATTACGCACAGGTATTAAATGCATAGAATATTCCAGGAATATGTAATATATTGAATTTAATGATATTTATAGAATAAAGAGGAAGGAAATAACGAGCTGAAGTGTAAGCCACACCGACTTTAAGGGATTCCTCACGAACGATCGCGCGAACGAATTTAAATCACTTTTGTAAATTCAGTTCTCACTCCGTCAACGCTACACCTCTCAGTCTTTCGATTGCTAAAATTTTCTCAATAATCATCAAGCAGATAGCCTTCCAGAGTGTAAAGAATATCGACCTTTGAACTGCGGACGTCAGCTGCCAAAGGGAGGCACGCCGGGCACTGTATCGGCCGGTCAAAATGGGGGATCGGAATCAAGGTCCGCCAATAAACTTCCGCTCAAGTTTATTCACCCTCCTCTTGCTGCTGGTGACATAGCCTGGGCCGCTTCCGGACTATCTTCCCCTCTCATCTCAACCCTCACCCTTTGGGTACACCGTAGATGAGAGATAGCAGTCATTAAATTCCTTTGATCTTGTGCAGGATATGGTTTATTAGATTGCGTGAGTTTGAGGCGCTTTGTGATAAACAGCAGCAACAGAGAGGGACCCGATGGGCAGTATCAGTGAAGAGGATTTCATTCAACGCGTGAAACAGGCCGAGGCCGATGCCGCAACCAATCCAAAGGCCTACGCGGTCAAACTGGCGCTGTTCGCGCTGCTCGGCTATGTGGTGATCCTGGCCGTGCTTTTCGGCCTGCTCGGGCTCGCCGGAGGACTGATTGCAAGCGCCTTCTTCAGCACCACTCTGTTCATACTGCTGTTGAAGAAGAAACTGATCATCGGCGTGCTGATCGGCATCTGGATTCTGATGAAGGCCCTGTGGGTGAAATTTACGCCACCTCAAGGTTATCTACTCAAACGCAAGGAGCATCCCCAGCTGTTTGCGGAACTCGACACTCTCAGCAAGCAGCTCAAGTCACTCAAGATTCACCAGGTCATACTCGATCGGAGCCTCAATGCGGCGGTGGTACAACATCCAAGACTGGGTGTCTTCGGCTGGCACAAGAACTATCTGATACTCGGTTATCAGCTGATGCTGACACTTTCGCCTGAGGAGATGCGATCTGTGCTCGCACATGAGTTCGGCCATCTTTCGGGAAACCATAGCCGCTTCAGCGGCTGGATCTATCGGGTACGCCTCACCTGGCTGCGGGTCATGGCCGCTTTCGACCAGGTCGACTCCTGGGGCGCCAAGATGATGCGCAAGTTCTTCGACTGGTACTCGCCCCAATTCGAGGCCTTCTCCTTCGCACTGGCCCGCAGCAATGAGTACGAGGCCGACGCCATCTCGGCCGAGCTGACCTCGCCGGAGATTGCCACACGCGCCTTGGTCAATGTCCATGTCACCACACCCTATGTGGATGACAACTACTGGCAGCACTATTTCCGCCAGGCCGACACCACCCCGCAACCGCAACAGGCACCCTTCGAGGGACTGTCCGATTTTCTGGGCAAGAATCGGCTCGAGAAAGCGGAGATCATCAGCAGGATCAAGGGCGCCATGGAGGTCGAAACCCACTATGCCGATACACACCCCAGTCTCAAGGATCGGGTCGAGGCACTGGGCGCGGATCCGCAACTGCCCAGCTACCCCAAGCAGAGCGCCGCCAACGCCTGGCTGGGAGAACGCAACAGAGAGATCATGGCGCAGTTCGACCAGCAGTGGCTGAGCGAAAATGGGCAATCCTGGAGCGAGCGTTACGAATACGTCAGCACATCCAAGGCCAGACTCGATGAGCTGACCGCCAAGTCGATCGATGACCTGAGCGATCAGGAGCTGTGGGACTACGCCCGCCTGAGCAACGAGTTCTGTTCATCGGATGACGCCTTGCCGCTCTTCAGGGCCTTTCAGCAACGCTACCCGGAGGATCCCGATCCCGCCTACTACATCGGCCATATCCTGTTGGCGCAGGGGGACGATTCGGGACTGGAGCAGCTGCGCCTGGCCTGCAACAGCGCCAGACTGATCGAGCAAGCCACCTATAGCGGTTACAACTATCTCAAGGAGAAGGGTGACGAAACGGCGGCTGAAGCCTGGTGGCAGGCATCCGAGGAACAGAACGCCCTCTATATCGCAGCCCGACGGGAACGTGAGACTGTCGACACCAAAGACACCCTGATCCCTGCCGCCATCGATGAAGAAAAGCTGCAACGCCTCACGCAACAATTGCAGCGCATGAGCAATGTCGGCAAGGCATGGCTTGCCCAGAAGCAGGTCGAGCACTTTCCAGAGAGCCCGGTATATATCATTGCCTTCGCACCCAAAGGCATCACTTTCTCAAACGAGAAACTGCAGCAGGAGATTGCCGATAACCTGAATATGGATGGAGACTTCTTCGTCGTGTGTAAGAAAGGCAGTACTTCCAAGCTTGCCAGGAAGGTAATCAAGGCAGGCCAGCGGATCCTATAGTCGATACGAATGGAGCCCCTAAAACGGGGGCAGAATAGAACGGCACTTGCGTAAGCAAAGTGGCGCCAATCGTTTCAACGCTCTGTGGTGCGGCAAGCCGCACCCTACGGTTTAATCACGGGTAGGGTACGGCTTGCCGCACCGAAACATAACTTACGTAACGGCCATACGGAGCCTAATACCGTTCGCTCTCCAATTGCTACTATTCCTGATCCATATCATTAGGGCTTACATCAAGCAGGCAAGGCCAGTCTGTACCAGCTGGGTTTTTTCACCTTTTTTATACGGCGACGATAGGTCTTGTCACCCTGCAGAAACTCCGGACCTTCCGCGGTTCTTGTCAGGCAGAACTTCTTTGGCAACCGGCTGTAGAGCGATTGTGGCGCCTGGCCGTATTCGATGCGCTTGACCACGCCGCCGGTCTCGTGGCTGTGGTAGTAGATCGTCCGAATGCCCAGCTCGCGATAGATGAAGTCGATGCTGGCCGACAGCATCGCCTCCTGCCAGAGGCTCAGGTAGGGGGCCAGCACCTGGTCGATATAGCGCTCGATCCCATCCAGGTCGCCGCCCAGCTGGAACCAGACCGGCAGCTCCGCCTTGCACTGTCTACAGTGACCTATCCAGCGCTTCACATAGGCCGCGGACCTGACCCAGTCGCTCTGCACCTCTTCGATCAGGGCCTCGTCGCTGGCGAACTCCAGATCGATACGCGACCAGGCCAGGGTCTCGCGAAAGAGCTCACGCTGCCCCGGCTGCATAACCGGATGTCCCCGACTGCGCAAGACCGGCTGCTTGCCCGGTTTGGTCAGACGCACATACTCCCGATCGTGATCGGCACTGAAGTTCAACTGCAACACCAGATTTACGCCGCGCCGTGAGGTCTGCATGTGTCCGTCGAACAGATCGAGGGTGAGCACGAACGGCAGAGTATCGCACCAATAGGCCGCCTCGAGCAGACTCAGCTCCAGCACCCGCTTGCCGCTCTGTGACAGGGCAACCTTCAGCAAAGGCGTCTGCAACAGCTTGCCATAGGGACGTTTTCTCAGCTCGCTGATAGACGCCTCGCCCTGCAGCAGATAGGAGAGCAATAGGGGGGCGTAGCCGTACCTGCCGTAGTGAAAGAGGCTCCTTCCCCGGGGCAGGCAGTCGATGATCTCTTGCGCCAGTTTCATTTCCATTGTAGCTCTCCATCTATTCGCAATTCGGTGGGGCCCGGCCCGGCCAATTCTGTCAAACCAGCCTGGTGACCTTCCTCACACGGCCAAACGACCCAAAGTGAACTGTAGTGTTGAGTTTTAAGTTCTGAGTGGATGGGTTCGCTACGCTCACGGAGTTTTGCCCCCCTCTCCCTGGCCCTCTCCCGCGAGGGGAGAGGGAATGCATGGAATTAGAGAAGGAGAAAACAGACAGCTTGTTTTCTACCTGAGAAGCAGTATTCGTTGACCTTGATAAGTACGTCCCCTCTCCCCTCGCGGGAGAGGGCCAGGGAGAGGGGGAATCCGTGAGCGTAGCGAACACCCCAACTCAAAACTCATCACTAAAAACTCAAAACTCCCTAAGACCGTTACTCAATTCCCACACCTGCCACCCCATGGCTGATCATGGTGGATAATCATGCAAACCTTCGAATCAGCCGACCTAAATCTACGAGACTGTTCCGGGTCGACTGCAACCCTGTCGTTACGTTTCAACGCTCTTAACGTTCATAGTGATGCCGATTGCTGCCGTCATAACCGCCTTTTCTCAGGCAGCACTTCTTAAAAGGACTTCCTGGAACCGCAAGGACAGGGATCATTTCTCCCAAGTTTCTCAATCAGATCCTTATCGCCATGCACTATGCGGTCGCCTCTTTTGACTTGTGTCTCTGACGGGTATCCTTTTCGTCGTTTGCTGGTGACCTCAAAAGGAATCCTGGCTTTCGTATTTGGTTTTCATCATCGTTCTCCTATTTTTTCCTATTCTCTCGCAGCAGGCCTTCGCTGGGGACCTGCCCCACCGATCCTGAAATAATTAATTTTCGAGTCCAGACTCTTTAATCGACAGGCCCGGCCCCATTGCCGGGCCTTTCACTTAACGGGCACGGACTTATTATCCGACCTCAATCGGGCCGCACGTTAATCCGTACCATCTCCTGCATCACGCCGTCGAGTCCACCGAAGACGGTGAGCTTGTCGACCTTCTCGGTCACCTTCTCCAACGCCTCCAGCTCCTTCAGGCGCATCAGCACCGGGTTCTCGTCCATGAGCTTGGCGGTGTTGAGCAGCGAACGGGTCGCTGCGGTCTCCTCGCGCCGCTTGATGATGTTGGCCTGTGCCGCCTTCTCGGCCTGCACCACCTGGTTGAGGATCTCCTTCATGTCACCCGGCAGGATGACATCCTTGACCCCCACACTCTTCATCACCACGCCGTATTCGGAGACCTTGTCGCGCACGATCTCAAACACCACCCGGTCCAGCTCGCCCTTGTCACCCAGCAGGGCGTCGAGGCTGCGGGTACCGATCGAAGCACGCAGTGCGAACTGCAGCTCCCGGTAGAGGGTGCCGGTCACGTCGCTCAGTGCATTGACCGCGGTGACCGGATCGAGGATCTGGTACTGGGCGGTCAGGTTGGCACGCAGGCTGACCTTGTCCTTGGTCAGGATCTCCTGTCCGCTGACCTCCATGGTCTGCAGACGGGTATCCACCTGCTCGACCTTGATGTTCCGGTTGTACTTCCAGAAGGCGTACAGACCGGGAGTCAGGGTCTTCACCAGCTCACCGTCGACGAACAGCAGCGCGACCGACTGCTCGGCCACCTCCACCGGGTAGACGACGGCACGCACCGCATTGGCCAGTTCGCTGGCACGGGCGTGGGCGATCAGACGCACCAGCGCACGCGGCACCGCGAAGTCAGACGCGATATCCTGTACCTCAACCCGCACCGCCACCGGACCCTTCCAGTAGAGCTGACGGGTTGCCGGTGCCAGTACCGATGCCAGCTTGTCGTTCTTGTAGACCAAGCCGACCTGGTACTCGCCCAGCTCCACCAGCTGGAAGTGCTCACTGCAGAGCTCGCTCCGATCCTTGATCAGCACATCCTCGAGCGGGTGTGAAAAGGCCGGCTGGGTGATATCGAACACCTCGACCTCGACACGTCCGGCCAGATCGACGATCCAGTAGATACCGGGCTGCAGGATCCGTTCAATGGAACGATCCTTCAGGTAGAGACCACGCTCGTGCTGTGCGATCACTTGACGCTTGATTCCAAACATCGTTGTTCTCCTTATTACTGTCTATCCAAAAAAGCGTGGCTTTTGTCTGACTCGGTCCCTGAACTTCAGGGCGCCACACCGACACCTAGGTTTTCCTCATCGTCTTCTCCTCTTCTGCTGCCATGAAGCTCAAGTTGTCATTTGAAAAAGAGTCACCCCACGCGCAAGGCGCGGATGAATCCGGGACCGCTTGGTTCCATTAGTGTTTCGGCAGTGGTCCCGACCAATCGAACTGCGATTCGCCAATCCCAATGCCGTCGCACCCACTTACGCCAACCGGTTGCGCAAACATGCAAGGCACGATGCGCGCTGCGACGGGCACTCCTGTTGCCTGACACCTCCTGTGTCGCCGCCGGGGCTTCTCTCCCGTTGTTACCAACAAAGTGTGTGGAGTCGAACCACAGGCTTTCGCCTTTTCCAACGATCAGCACCTAAAGCTGAGCGATAAGGGCGGGAATCGAACCCGCGACAAATCGATTATGAGTCGATCGCTCTACCCAACTGAGCTACCTTGTCGGTGTCGGAACCCGTCTGCGTTTTGTACACACCGTGCAATCCTGTCGTAGCCTGAGTGCGCAGGCCAGGCATACGGAACCTGAGCCGCTAAACACGAACAAGTTGTCCAACGCTGTAGAAACATATGCCATCACATATGTTCGTACCTGGTACGCCACCAGGGATTCGAACCCTGACCTCACCTGTTTCTGAGACAGGCCCCTCTGCCATCTTGGGGTAGCGGCGCAAATTCATTTCAAATTGACTTGTTCTGTGTGCTCACCGATAAGCCAATCACCCTTTTTCCAGACATAAAAAAACCCTGGCGGTCGTAACCAGCCAGGGTTTTTCATTTGGCTGGAAGACCGTTACAGTCTTCCAGCGAAATACCAAAAGACTATGTGATCAAAATATTGCCGGACGCATCTGTCCCTGCACCGATCAGATGTTCCGGCGCATAAACAGAAGACAGACCAATGCACAGATCGCAGCAATCGCGAAGTGCTGTTGGTTGTTTAAATTGTCTGCTGTGTATCGACATTGAAGTCCCAGGGAAATTTATTGAGTGGGCGAATTATAGAAGTGGTTTGTTTACTGTCAAGGAAGAATCTTCAGTTTTTATTTAATCCATCGCAACAGACGATTAATCATGCGATCAAAAACTAAGTTTATCCAACCACGGGATACTTCACAGTGAATCTCTTTATCACGCCACCCGCTTCTTGCGACTACAGATTGATTGAAGCACATACCCTCTCAGTTGTTCACACCAGCGATCTCGGCATACCGGGTTCGGTGCGGCAAGTCCCAGCCTACCGTTGAGTTACAATATCCTTGGCGCTTCCATCATTGGCCGTTATCCGGCGGTACTGGGTCCCACTCTATGAATTGATCTAGACTTGGGACAAACGAATCAAGAGAGAAGGACCATGAATGACTTAAACCAACCACTGGATGATGTCGAGATCGATCGGCTCGAGCGGTTTTTGCTCGATCGTGTCGATGAGTATGCCGACTACGAAGAGATGGATGAGGGCATTTTCGATATCGCCACTCTCGACGGTTTTTTCACCGCCATCGTCAGCGGTCCCATAACGATTCCGCCTTCGGTCTGGTTGCCGGTGATCTGGGGCGACTTCGAACCCGAGTGGGAGAGCGAAGAGGCTTTCGCCGATATCTTCACGCTGCTGATCCGGCATATGAACAACATCAGTCAGTTTCTGATGGAATTTCCGGAGGATTTTGAACCCTTGCACTATGCGCGCATCGTCGATGATCAGGTCTATACCATTGTTGATGAGTGGTGCGAGGGTTATCAAATGGGCATGGCCTTATCAACCAATCAGTGGCTGAGCGGCGGGCAGGAGATGACGGCCTTGCTGGCCCCTATCCTGGCCTTCACCAGTATCACCGAGTGGCGTGGGCATGAGCTTGCGGATGCCGAAGCAGAGGTGATCAGGCAGGCCATTGCGCCCAACGTTCGCGCAATCCATGCCTATTGGCTGGCGAGAAGGGACGAATTTTCACCAGCGACCGCCACCGTAACAAGGGATGCGCCCAAGGTGGGCCGTAACGAGCCCTGTCCCTGCGGGAGCGGCAAGAAGTACAAGAAGTGCTGTCTGCATTGAATTTTCAGACTGGATGATAGTCGACAGACCGGTCATTGCGGCTGGCCGCACCCTACCTGATCAGCATAACGTGGGGCCCCTGCACCACCAATCACCAGGACAACAGTGTCGATCGGCAGGGCTGGGCCCCAGCCTACGGGGTATCCGTAGCCTGCGAGTTAACCTCACCCTGCATTCGCGTTACACTCTGCGGTCTGTTTTCCGGGCCGTCACGCACATGCCCGCCACCGACTAGAAGCAACCAACACCATGAGCGATCTGCAAATTCTCTGCGAACACCGCCCCTCCTCCATGAAGCTGGAGATCCAGGGGGTCTACGACTGGCCGATCTGGAAAAAGGAGGTCTCCACCTTCGACTGGGAGTACGCCCAGAGCGAGACCTGCTACATCCTGCGCGGCAAATTCATCGTTACCCCGGAAGGGGGCGAGCCCCAGGAGTTCGGCCGCGGCGACCTGATCACCTTTCCCGCCGGCATGAAGTGTACCTGGCAGATACTCAAGGACGTGGAAAAGCACTACACCTTCGAATAAACCCACTCTCCTCATCCCACCCGATGTCCAAGGCCGCCACCACGCAGCACACCCCGATGATGCAGCAGTATCTGCGCATCAAGGAGGCCTATCCCCATATGCTGGTCTTCTACCGCATGGGGGACTTCTACGAGCTCTTCTACGGCGACGCGGAGAAGGCGGCGCGGCTGCTCGACATCACCCTGACCAAGCGCGGCCAGTCGGCGGGCAAACCGATCCCCATGGCGGGGGTGCCCTATCACGCGGCGGAAGGTTACTTGGCGCGGCTGGTGAAGCTGGGCGAGTCGGTGGCGATCTGTGAGCAGATCGGCGACCCGGCCACCACCAAGGGCCCGGTGGAACGCAAGGTGGTGCGCATCGTCACTCCCGGCACCCTGACCGACGAGGCGTTGCTGGACGAGCGGCGGGAGAACCTGCTGGTGGCCATCAATGCGTCGGCCGAGGGTTATGGTCTGGCCGCTCTCGACCTGGCCGGTGGGCGCTTCAGCCTGCAGCAGCCGACCGATGCGGAGTCCTTGCGTGGGGAGCTGGAGCGGCTTTCCCCGGCCGAGATCCTGCTGGAGGAGGACTCCACCCTGCCCGAGCAGCTCAACCTGCGCGGCGGCATCACCCGCCGCCCGGTCTGGCACTTCGACCGCGACAGCGCCGAGCAACTGCTGACCCGTCAGTTCGGTACCCGCGACCTGGGCGGCTTCGGCTGTCAGGACCAACCACTGGCCGTCGGCGCCGCCGGTTGCCTGTTGCAGTACGTGGAGGAGACCCAGTTCACCGCGCTACCCCACATCCGCGGTCTGCGGGTGGAAAGGCGCGACGAGCACATCGTCATCGACGCCGCCACCCGGCGCAACCTGGAGTTGGTCCACTCCCTCTCCGACCAGCCCCAGCACACCCTGGCCGGCATCCTCGACCGCACCGCCACCGCCATGGGCAGCCGCATGCTGCGGCGCTGGATCAGCCAGCCCTTGAGAGACCGTACCGAAGTGAGCGAGCGCCACAGCGCCATCGAAGAGCTGTTGCGCGGTCAGGGCTACCAGGCGTTGCAGGAGATCCTGCAGGGCATCGGCGATATCGAACGCATCCTTTCGCGGGTGGCCCTGAAGAGCGCCCGTCCCCGGGATCTGGCGACCCTGCGCGACGCCCTTGGCGCCCTCCCCGGCCTACGGCCGCTACTGGCCCAGATCGATACCCCGCTGACCGGCCGGCTTGCCGAGGAGATCGGCGAGCACCCGGAGATCTATGCGCTGCTGAGCCGCGCCATCATCCCCCAGCCACCCATGCTGATCCGTGACGGCGGGGTGCTGGCCGAAGGCTACGACGCCGAGCTCGACGAACTGCGGGGCCTGTCGGAGAACGCCGACCAGTTCCTGCTCGACCTGGAGAGCCGCGAGCGCGAGCGTACCGGCATCACCAATCTGAAAGTCAGCTACAACAGGGTCCACGGCTACTACATCGAGATCAGCCGCGGCCAGTCCGACAAGGCGCCGGACGACTACATTCGCCGTCAGACGCTCAAGGGGGCGGAGCGCTACATCACCCCGGAGCTGAAAAAGTTCGAGGACCAAGTACTGAGCGCCCGCGAGCGCGCCCTGGCGCGGGAGAAGCTGCTCTACGACCGGCTGCTCGATGAGCTCGGCGAGACCCTGCCACCCCTGCAGCGTTGTGCCGAGGGGTTGGCCACTCTCGACGTGCTGTGCAACCTGGCGGAGCGGGCCATGGGGCTCAACCTGGTGCGTCCCGAACTGGTGGAGGAAGCGGGCATCGCCATCATCGACGGTCGCCACCCGGTGGTGGAACAGGTGAGCCGGGAGCCCTTCGTCGCCAACAGCGTCAGTCTCGACGACAACCAGCGCATGCTGATCATTACCGGCCCCAACATGGGCGGAAAATCGACCTTCATGCGCCAGATCGCACTCATCGCCCTGCTCGCCTATGCCGGCAGCTTCGTACCCGCCGGTTCCGCACGGCTTGGGCCGGTGGATCGCATCTTCTCGCGCATCGGCGCCAGCGACGACCTGGCCGGCGGCCGCTCCACCTTCATGGTGGAGATGGAGGAGACCGCCAACATCCTGCACAACGCCAGTGACCGCAGCCTGGTGCTGATGGATGAGATCGGCCGCGGCACCTCCACCTTCGACGGCCTCTCCCTGGCCTGGTCCTGCGCCGTGGAACTGGCCACCCGGCTGCGTGCCTTCACCCTCTTCGCCACTCACTACTTCGAGCTGACCACCCTGCCTGAGGAGTATGCGGGCATCGGCAACCTGCATCTCGACGCGGTGGAACACGGCGACTCCATCGTCTTCCTGCACGCGGTGCGCCCCGGCCCGGCCAACCAGAGCTACGGTCTTCAGGTGGCGACCCTGGCCGGGGTGCCCAAACCGGTAATCCTGCGCGCCCGGGAACGGCTGCGGGAGTTGGAGCGCAACGCCCAGCAGCATGCGGAACAGCAACAGGCGCAGATTCCCCTGTTCGACCTCTCACCCTGCTCCGAACCGGAAGCGTCGCCCCTGGAACGGCTGCTGGCGGAGATCGATCCCGATAGCCTGACGCCGCGGGAGGCATTGGAGGCGATCTATCGATTGAAGCAGGCGTTGGATGAATAATTTTTAAGTTGTGAATGTTGAATTTTAAATCGATGGGGGTGTTCGCTTCGCTCACATCCGTTTTGACACCCTAAGCCTGGCCCTTCCCTGATGGGAGAGGGAATGGATTACTTTCGGATCAGTAAAACGACTTGTGTGCAAAGCACACACTAAAATTCATAATTCACAATTTAAAATTCACAATTAATAAACCGGAGGTTCCCATGAGCGACCACGTCTATAAAAAGATCACCCTGGTCGGTTCGTCCAGCACCAGTACCGATGACGCCATCCGCAACGCCATCGCCCGCGCCGGCGAGACCGTCAGCAACATGAACTGGTTCGAGGTGAAGGAGACCCGGGGCCATATCGAGGAGGGCCAAGTGGCCCACTGGCAGGTCACCATCGAGATCGGCTTTAGGTTGAAGGACTGAGAGAAACGTCTAGTCGTTGATCCAATGGCAGGCGGCATTTCGCGAATTGCTAGGGCAAGGCCCCGCCCTGCCTATTCGATCCGCATGTAGGGTGGGGTCCTGCCCTACCCGATCGATACCCTGAACTAGAGCCGGAACTCCAGCAACAAATCACCCAGCTCGATGCGATCGCCGTTAGTGAGTTTCACCCCACCCGCCTTTATCGGCTTGCCGTTGAGTTTGGGCGGAGCGTCACCTCCCACCTTGAGCAGAAAGTAGCCGTTGTGACGCTTGTTGACCAGCACCAGATCGCCGCCGGGATTTCCGACCGAGAAGAAGGCCCGGTCAACCGCCACCTCCTCTCCCTGCCGTTCGCCGGCCATGAAGCGGATGATGGCGTTCGCCTCTTCCGCCTGATCCGGTTGGGTCTGGTCAACGGCAGACGGCTGCTCGACGAGTGTCTCTTCGCCAGACGGCTTTTCGGCGGGCGGCGCAGTCTCGATTTTGGCGGCCTGTTGAGCGGTTGGCTTGGCAACCGGAGTCTGCGCCGGAGCCGGTCTCTGCGGCACCGGTGCCGGCTCGGGTTGAGGCGTGCGCTGCAAGATGATGGTCTTGTCCGCATCCTCGCTTTGACCCTGTGGACTGGCCAGAAAGCGCAGATGATACTTGCCGATTTCGATGAGATCGCTGTGCTTGAGAAACTGTTTGGTGATCGGCCGGCCATTCACCCGCGTACCGTTGGTGCTCCCCTCGTCCTGGATGATGAAACCCCTGAAAACCCGTTGCACCGTGGCATGGTGGCGACTCACGGATTTGTCGCCGAGGCAAATGACGTTTTGTTCGTCTCGGCCTATCGACACGTGCTGTTCAGTCAGTGGGAACTCCTGAGAGACACCGTCCTCCGAGAGTACGATCAGTTTTTCCATCAAACGTTTTCCAGTCGATTCTCGTTATTCGCTTGGTTCAATCACGCGGGCCAGTATAACCGATATATTATCAATCCCGCCCCTCGAACAAGCCAATTCGATTAATTCATCAGTCTGTTCCATCAGATCCTCGCCGCAGCGCTGCAGGATGGATTGGATCTCCGGATCCGTCAGCATTACGGTGAGGCCGTCGCTGCAGAAGAGGTAGATATCTCCGACGGCGATCTCGCACTCGGCCAGATCGACCGCCACAGCGGGTTCGGCACCGAAGGCACGGGTCAACACATTATGCGGCACACCGGCCAGCCGCGCCTCTTCCAGAGTGGCGAAATCACCCATGTCGACCATCTCCTGAATCAGGGTATGGTCGCTGGTCAGGCACTCCATCACACCCTCACGGAAGCGGTAGAGTCTGGAGTCGCCCACGTGAGCGTGGATCAGAGTCTGCCGACGGAACAGACCGACCACCAGGGTGGTCCCCATACCCTGATAATCCGGTACCTGCTGGGAGAGTTCCAGGATCGCCTGGTTGACCCCGTGCATCGCCTCCAGCAGGGCGTCGCTGCCCGGCAGCTCCGTCTCGTCGTCTTCCGGCACCAGTTGATTCACCAGCAGATCGACGGCGAGCTGGCTGGCCACCTCGCCGGCATTGGCACCGCCCATACCATCGGCCAGGATGATCAGTCCCACGCTGGGATCTCCGCCGACCGCATCTTCATTCTGTGTGCGCACCATTCCCTTATCGGTGCGCATGGCGACATCGATGATCACGCTGTGGACCTGTTCCTGCTCTTGTGTGGAAGCTCGTCAAACTCGATTGCGGGTCTGACGATCGCACGCCATCCGATGGCGGTCCTGCACCTATTCAGTAGCCATCTCCTTAAGCATAGCGGCCATACGATCGGCCGGCACATAGCCGGGGACCAGTTCCCCATTCTCCAGAAAGATGGCCGGCGTACCGGTCACTCCGAGCGCCTGGCCCAAGGCATACTCCCGGGCCACCGGATTCTCGCACTCTTTCTCTTCGATCTGCTTGCCGGCTTTGGCCTGGGTTAGGGCGGTGTTTCGATCCTCGGCACAGAAGACATTGACCGCTTTCTTGTAGGAGGGGCTGCCGATGCCGGCACGCGGAAACATGAGGTAGCGCACGCGGATTCCGCGATCGTTGTACTGTTTGATCTCGGAGTGGAGCTTGCGGCAGTAGCCGCAGTCGATGTCGGTGAATACGGTGACTGTGTGGTCGTACTTCTCCGGCGCGAAGATGATCATGTCCTGCTCGCTGACCTTGTCGATCATATCGGCCTTGACCTGGGCCACCTTGGGGCTGGTGAGGTCTTCCCGGCTGTCGATATCGTAGAGCTTCCCGGTGAGCAGGTATTTACCGTCGGCGGAGACATAATAGAGCTGCGGTCCGACCAGGACCTCATAGACACCGGGTATCGGCGAGGGGTTGACGGAAGTCACCTGATTTCCGGAGAGCAGTTTGCTCATGCTCTCGCGCACCTTGTCGATCTCGGCGTTCTGCTTCGTGGGTGCTGCCGTCACTGTAGTGGTCACCACCAGAGAGAGCGCCACCACCAGGCCAGCCATCCCGCCGGCCCAAAACTTAGTCTGTTTCATCGATTAATCCCGAAAGTTTTGAAATTGCAGGGGAAGACCATAGTCGGTCTCCCGCAAGAGGCTGATGACCTGCTGCAGGTCATCCCGTTTTTTCCCTGTCACCCGGACCTGATCGCCCTGGATCTGCGCCTGCACTTTGAGCTTGCTGGCCTTGATGGCCTTCACCATCTTCTTCGCCAGATCACTCTCTATGCCCTGGCGGACGGTCACCGTCTGGCGGGCGGCATTGAGGCTGGTCTCGGGATCGCCGATCTCCATACAGGCAATATCCACTCCCCGTTTGACCAGCTTCTGGCGCAGAATATCCATCATCTGCCCGAGCTGGAACTCCTGCTCCGCACTCAGCAGCACCTGGCTCTCCTTGAGTTCGAAGCTGGCCGCCACACCCTTGAAGTCGAAACGGGTACCCACCTCTCGGTTGGCCTGGTCCACGGCGTTCCTGACCTCCTGGATATCCACCTCGGAGACGATATCGAATGACGGCATGGTTTTCCCCGGCTGCCTGAAAACTGGAACGGGACTCTACCACAAACCGGCCCGCCGGCTCATGTCCCCGTCCACGTTTTCAGCCGCGGGGGTGGTGACTGGCGTGGAGCTGCTGCAGTCGCTCCCGTGCCACGTGGGTATAGATCTGTGTGGTGGAGAGATCACTGTGCCCCAGCAGCAGCTGCACCACCCGCAGGTCGGCGCCGTGGTTGAGCAGGTGGGTGGCGAAGGCGTGGCGCAGGGTATGGGGCGAGATTGTCTTCGGGATGCCGGCGGTCTGCGCATGTTTCTTGATGCGATACCAGAAGGCCTGGCGGGTCATTCCCTGGCCGCGCCGGGTGGGAAACAGGTGCTGGCAAAGCCTTGCCCCAAGCAGCAGTTGGCGGCCCTCGCGACTGAAGCGTTCGAGCCAGGACTGGGCCTCGTCCCCCATCGGCACCAAGCGCTCCTTGCCCCCCTTGCCGACCACCCGGATCACGCCCTGGGTCAGGCTGACCTGCTCCGGGCGTAATCCCACCAGCTCGGAGACACGCAGGCCGGTGGCATAGAGCAGCTCCAGCATGGTGCGGTCGCGCAACCCCTCCGGATCGTCGAGATCGGGCGCCTCGAGCAGCGCCTCCACCTCTGTCTCGGTGAGCGATTTCGGCAGCGGACGGCCGATATGTGGAGCGTCGATACGGGCCGAGGGGTCGGCACTGACCCAACCCTCGCGCAGCGCGTACTGGTAGAACTGGCGCAGACAGGAGAGCAGCCTGGCCGTGGAGCGCGGCTTGACCCCCTGCTGCGCCAGTGCGGCCAGATAGGTCAGCAGGTCGGCCCGCTGTGCCCGCAACAGGCCGTAGTCTCTATTGCCGCGAAGCCAGGTGACCAGTTTGCGCAGGTCGGACTGGTAGGCGGCGAGGGTGTTCCGGCTCAGTCCGCGTTCGAGCCAGAGCGCGTCGGCGAAACGTTCGATGTTGGCGTGGTCTTCGGCCTCCGGCGTCACATCACCCCCTCGTGTCGCAGCAGCCAGCGCTTGATCTCCAGCTTCCGGCCTGAGCGTTCACCGGCGAAACCGCCCAGTCCCTTGGCCGCCACCACCCGGTGGCAGGGCACCACCAAAGGGCAGGGATTGGCGCGGCAGGCGTTGCCCACCGCCCGGGCGCCGCTGCCGAGGCGCGCCGCAAGCTCGCCGTAGGTCAGCGTCCTGCCGGCTGGGATCCGGCGCAGCGCCCGCCATACCCGGCGCTGAAAGGGGGTGCCCTCGAGTTCGAGGTCGAGATCGAAATCGGTCTCCGCATCGTGCAGGTAGCGTTCGATGGCGGTGAGGACCTGCTCCAGACCCGTCGCTTGATGGCGGTAGGATTCGCCCGATTTCTCCAGATAGTCCACGCCCGCAAGTCTACCCTGGCGCATGCAGATGCCGACCGGCCCGAAGGGCAAATTGACCACGGCGTGATAGGTTCCGGTTTCCTGTTCCATGAAATCTACTCCTTAATTGCGCCTAGGGATGTATACGTCTGTCGAGTCAGGAGCGACCCCGTTTTCCACTCCCGATGCGTGTTCAGAGTTTCCACAGATCTTGTGGATAACTTTGTTCATAAACTGACCGAATTCAGTGGGAGCCCCCATTATCACTACGCTTCTCTTAAATTGTGTAATTTCTATACAATGAATAATTATATAGGAATATCAGATAGATAAGAGCATTACCCAACAGTCGACATTAGAAGTTCACACTAACACCGCGTCATCAGAATCGACCATTTCAGAATGTGTATAAAAGATTGACACCAGCCACGATATCTGTTGGAAAAGCCGAAAACAAACAGGGGGACCTCCCGTCACCCGACTCCCACACCGTATCCAGCCTACTATAGACCTTCAATGCCTCCCATGCCCCTGTAGACTCCCCTGGTGTACCTTGTGATGGATTCTGTACCATTCAGTGACGACCCGATAGTCTGGTCAGGCCACAACATGCCTCTTCCAGACTCTCCTGAAGAGCACGACAAGCGTAAAGAGTTAAACTGGATGCCGCAGACAACAGAACCATTCTGGAAGACCACCCCGCTCTCGCGCATGAGCCAGGAGCAGTGGGAGTCGCTCTGCGACGGCTGCGCCAAATGCTGTCTGCAAAAGTTGGAAGACGAGGATACGCGGGAGATCTTCTACACCAACATCGTCTGTGATCTGCTCGATCCTGAAACCTGTCGCTGTACCCGGTATGCAGAGCGGTCGGTGCTGGTGCCCACCTGTGTCACCCTGTCCCTGGAGCACCTGAAAGACCCCTACTGGTTACCCCCCACCTGCGCCTACCGTCTGCTGGCCGAAGGCAAGCCGCTGCCGGACTGGCATCCCCTGGTCTCGGGCGATCCCCACAGCGTGGAACTGGCGGGCCATTCGATACGCGGTCGCAGCGTCCCGGAGGCGGAGGCGGACGACTGGGAATTTCACCTGATCGACTGGATCTGACGCCACCTGAGACCATGACCAAGATCGACACCCTGACCGAATTTCTCGAGGCGGGCGGACTGGCGCCCAGGTTCTATGACATGGGCCGGCGCATCCGGTCCTTGTCACGGCGGGATATGCTCGATTTCGAGCGCACCGAGATCCCCTATCCCCAGCCGCTGCAGCAGCAGGCGTGGCTGGCGCTGGTGCTCGATGCCGACAGCGGCGGTACCCGCTCGGATCCGTTGATCTGGTTCATCCGCTTTCCACTGGACGAGCAGGGAAAACTGCTGCTCGCCGCCCGCGACGACTTCATGTTCCAGTTGATGGAACGGCTGGGGAGCGCCGCCGAAGGCGAAGCGCAACGCTCGCAGATGGCGTCGGCGCTGGAGCAGAGCCCCTACGCCTTCCAGCCGAAACAGGAGCGGCTCGCCGCACTCCACGCCCGTCTCACAGCGGACCTGGAGCAGCCGCCGTCCCGTTACTATGCCCACGCGAAACGTTATTTCAGCGGCGAATTGGGTTGGGATCAGTGGTCCTTCATCGGCTATCAGGGCATTGCCGATATGGCGGCCCGCCAGGCCCGGGATGGGAACCAGCACTGTCTCGTCGCCGCCATCCCGCACCTACCGCCGACGCCGCTGGAGGCGCTCTGTCATGTGCTGGAGAACGAGCCCGTCCCCGCATCCCTCGCCGAAGCCCTGTTGGCGCGCACCCGCGAGAGCCTGCAGGCATCGCCCCCCGATCCCCAGGTCATCACCGCCACTCTGCGCGGTATCTCCTTCAGCACATCCCGCGATCATCGCGAGAAGTTGCTGAATGAAGTGCTGCGCCATCCGCTGGCTCAGCGCAGCGATGTGCTCGCCGCCATCGCCGGACGTTTATGGCTTGATCTGGGAAACAGCGCCCTGCGCAGCCAGTTTCTGGAACGGCTCGCGGCCAATGATCGGGGACAGGACTTCTTCGACCAGATACTCACGGATCTTCTCTTCATTGCCGACTGCCGTCCCGCTCTGCTCGAGAGTTTGCGCAACCCGAACCGCTCTGAACAGCTCAATCGGGCGATCGGAGTCTTTTTCTCCCGTATCAAACCGAACTGAGCCGGGGGATTGCGTCACGCGCCGGTTATGACGTTGTCAGGTAGAAATTATTGCTATTGCGAATCGTTCGCATTATTATTTGCGAAACTTTGGCAATCACCTCTGCTCCACGATATGACAAAAGCACATCCCTCACCCGCAACATCCGCAAGGAGCCCGTCCACCTTGCCGCGTACCTGCCGGCAGATCGACACCGACCAACTCATGCAGGGAGTCGATCAGCTAGAGATTGTCCACCGGGGAGTCGTCTACCGTCTGAGCATCACCCGCCAGGGAAAACTGATATTGACGAAGTAGTGAACGACTAGCCCAACCCGGTTAGCCAGCCTTCCGCCAGCCAGCCCTGACTCCAATGAACCCCTGGCATGAACAAGGCGGATATCAACGCAAGCAGTTCAACGGCTGCACCGACCGCACTCCCGCCTGCTCCACGCCAAGTCCCGGATCATAAGCCTGCGGTTCGCCGTACTGTTTTGAAGTAATGAAACTCAAGGAGATATGCTGATGAAGAAGCGTTACAGCTGCCTGTTTGCCCTGTTTCTCTCCACACCTGCCTATTCGGCCACAGACGGGACGGCGGTACTCATCCACTATGCCGACCTAGCAGAGGCCGTCTACGAGGATGCGTTGGTCAGCGCCAGAGCGCTGCAAGCGGCCGTCAACCGATTCATCAAGGCACCTGCCGCGCCAAACCTGCAGCAGGCGAAAGCGGCCTGGGTGGCGGCACGTGTCCCCTATCAGCAGACCGAGGCCTACCGCTTCGGCAATGCCATCGTCGACGACTGGGAGGGCAAGGTGAACGCCTGGCCCCTGGACGAAGGTCTGATCGACTATGTGGCGGTCGGCTACGGCAACGAGTCGGACGAGAATCCTTACTACACGGCGAACGTCATAGCCAATCCCGAGCTGATGCTGTCGGGACGCACAATCGACGTCGGCACCATCGACAAGACGCTGCTGGCTGAGACGCTGCATGAGGTCGACGGCATCGAGGCCAATGTGGCAACCGGATACCACGCCATCGAGTTTCTGCTCTGGGGTCAGGACCTCAACGGTACCGGTCCCGGCGCAGGGGCCCGCACGGCCAGCGACTACGACCCTGAACATTGCACTCATGGCAATTGCGTTCGACGGGCCGCCTACCTCAAAACCGCCACTGATCTGCTGGTCGATGAACTGAACTGGATGGTCGCCCAGTGGGGACAGAAGGGTGAGGCCCGTCTCAACCTGCTCCAAGGCGACCCCAAGCAGGGCCTGGCCGCCATACTCAGCGGCATGGGTTCGCTCTCCTATGGCGAACTCGCCGGAGAACGCATGAAACTCGGCCTCATGCTGCACGACCCGGAAGAGGAGCACGACTGCTTCAGCGACAACACCCACTGGTCCCATTACTACGATGCTCTGGGGATACACAACGTCTATACCGGTCGCTACACACGCATCGACGGGCGGGTTGTAGCGGGACCCAGCCTCTCCGATCTGGTGTCGGCAGTGGAAAAAGAGACAGACAAACGGATGAGAGCGGCGCTGAACGCCACGCTGGAGAAGATGCAGGTGCTGGTCGACAGCGCCAACAACGGTGAAGCCTACGATCAGCTGATTGGTGATGGCAACGACACCGGCAATGCCAAAGTCATGGCCGCCATCGATGCCCTGCTGGAACAAACCCGTATAATCGAACATGTCGTAACGACACTCGCCTTGGGTGAACTCGCCTTTGAAGGCTCGGATAGCCTGGATACATCGGATACGATCAGGCCGTGAGTATTCTCAGGGGCAGGATTCCCGCCAGCCTTGTTCGAAGTCTGAAGCCACATATAGTCATGTCGGTCAGCCAGCCTGCGCCAGCCAGCCTGTTGTTTGATAACTGATTGGGGAAATGAGTAATGCAGAAAACTGAACAGATCCGGGTCAATGGCAACCCTCTCCCGGCCGCATGCATAGCGCAAAAACACAACAACTGTACTGTTACCAAGCGGCTGAGTCACCTCAGCCGGACCATGCTGCTGGTCGGTGCCGCATGGGGCGTATCAACGCCGGTCGCCGCGGAGGAAGAGAGCGGTGTCTTCGGTAATCTCAGGCTGGGTTTCATCCATGCCGAGGACGACGCCGGCAACGCAACAGACGGCTCCGCCATCGGTGGTCACCTGGGGTATATCAGCCCGTCCTGGAACGGGCTGAACGCCGGCGCGACCTTCTACACCACCGGCGAGCTGTTCGATGACGAAAACGGGGATTTCTTCTCCTCGGAAAACGGCAGCTACTCCATCCTGGGAGAGGCCTATGTCCAAGGCGTGTACGGCAACAGCCTGTTGCGCATCGGCCGCTTTGAGCTGGAAACCCCCCATGCCGACAGTGACGACATCCGCATGGTACCCAATACCTTCCAGGGCTTGTTGCTGAGCAACACCGACATCGCCGGCACCACGCTCGTTCTCACCCATCTCGATAAATGGGCCGGTGTCGACGCTGATATCCCGGAACGCTTCCAGGAGATTAACGGGGATGACGGCATCACCGCGGTTGGTGCGATCTATGAAGGGATCCAACAGCTGGCGTTGCAGGGCTGGTATTACATGGGCAGGGATCTCGCCAATCTCCTCTACCTGGAAGCCGTGTACAAGACCGACCGTTTCGATGTCGGAGTACAGTTCGCTTCGCAATCGGATCAAACGAACGACGCCTCGGGGCCGGACGGTAACGTCTGGGGTATTGCCGGGAGTTACACGCTCCACGACCTGATCCTGACCGCGGCCTACAACGATGTCTCGGGCAGCGTGACCAACGGTTTCGGTGGCGGTCCCTATTTCACCTCGGCGGACGACCATACCATCGACGGTGTCGAGGATCAGCGAGCAACCGCGTTGGGCATCGAATACGGGGGCATCCAATCACTGGCGGTCGGCGTCTTCCACGTCGATTTCGACCAGGGCGCCAACGAGACCGACTATTACGCCGCCTATGAGGTCAACGAGCAGCTGGGTCTGGAACTGATCTACACCGACATGCACGAGGATGGCGATTTCGTGCGCCTGATGGCCAATTACGGCTTCTGATCCGGGCCGAAGAGAACTGTTCAAGGCAACCGCGAATGGACGTTGATCACCGCTGACGGCGCGCATGGATTTGGTGATCGATTATACCGCGTGGGCGAGTTGACGCTGTTTGGCGTTTCCTTTCCCGGCAGGGTTTACGTAGGGTGCGACTTGCCGCACCTTGGCTTTTCTTGAAGACTTCTGGTGGGGCCCTGCCCCACCGATCCGCTATCTGTGACGCACTCGACCTGTCGCCTGGATGGAGCGAAGCGGAATCCAGGCTACATCTGCGACTGTAGATAGTTCTTGAGGCCGACTTTCTTGATCAGCCCCAACTGCTGCTCCAGCCAATAAGCGTGGTCCATCTCGGTGTCTTCCAGCAGCTTCTCCAGAATCTCCCGGGTCTCGTAGTCCTGCTCCGCTTCGCAGATGGCGATGGACTTCTTCAACAGGTCGGTGACCTCGTACTCCACTTCAAGGTCATTCTTCAGCATTTCGGTCACGCTGGCACCGACCCGAACCTTGTCCTGTTGTGAATAATCGGGCTGGGTTTCGAGAAAGAGCATGCGCTTGATGATGGCATCGGCATGTTCGGTCTCCTCCTGCATCTCATGATCGATACGCTCGTAGAGTTTGCCCAGTCCCCAATCCTCATACATGCGTGAGTGGGCGAAATACTGATCCCGCGCCGCCAACTCCCCGTTCAGGAGTTTCTGCAGCTGTTTGAGTACCCGCTTCTTACCCTTCATCTCACGCCTCCTCCATCAGGGACTGGAGATAGTTCTCGAGCCCACTGTTCTCAATCAGCCACTGCTGGGTCTCGATCCAGTCGATCTGCTCCTCTGTCTGCTCCAGTCCCTCGTCGAGGATTTCACGGCTGACGAAGTCACGTGCTGCCTCGGCGGTGCGTATCGCCTCCTGCAGCCCCTCTCTCACCCGGGTCATCAACTTGAGATCGCCCTTGAGGATCTCCGGTACGTTCTCTCCGATCATCAGCTTGCCCGGATCCTGCAGGTTGGGCAGCCCTTCCAGGAACAGCACCCGCTCGATCAGATCGTCTGCCATCTTCATGGCTACGATCGACTGCTGGTACTCATAGTCATTGAGCCGCTTCAAGCCCCAGTTGCGGGCGATACGGGCATGCATGAAGAGCTGGTTGATCGCCGTGATCTGATCCTTCAGGGACCGGTTGAGTGCAACCAACACCTGATTGTCGCCTTTCACCTGAGACGCCTCCTTGAGTTTGATGAAGAAGAATGTACTGGCTATCCGGGACGGAATGGCTGGCATGTCACTGTACTGAGCCTAGTTGAGGCCTTATGCCAGGTCAATTAAACCTTTGATTTCTCATTGTTTTATCAGAGCTAGAAGGTTATTGTAAATGTAATTGCTAATCGTTATCATTTGTACTTGCATATCCATGAAATCATTTCAGGAACACCGACCATGTATGTCTGCATCTGCAACCGTGTGACCGACAGCCAGATCCTCGATGCCGCCGATCGGGGCGCCACTACCCTCGAGGCACTGGGCGAACAGCTCAAGGTAGCCACCTGCTGCGGTCGATGCGCCGAGTGTGCCCATGAATTGTTGAGCGACCATGCGAACGGCCTCCTGACTCAAAACGCACTGAAGGTAGCTTAAGGATGCAAACCACTCCCATTCCGATACCCAGCTGGTTCCGACTGCTTCTGCAACGCATGGGGGATGCGGCGACACAAAGCCGCCGCGGCCGGCGCAACCTGCTCCTGCGTCGCATGATGACCCAATCCGAGCGTACGCACCGAAGTGACCTAATTTAACTGAATCTCCGCCCTCTCCTGTCGTTATCCATGTCGTTTCGCAAAAACCTTGTTATTGTTCTGGTTGACTGTGTCGTCTCTCTGCACGCGGGTGCCGCTGTGATTCCACCCACAGACGTCTTTACGCAGGCTGAGGCCGCCGAGGCCTATCCCGGCGGCAGCGCCACACACACCAAGCGTATCAACCGCGACGCCTTCTCCCAGGCCTCGTCCAATATGAGTTTCGAGCGGGAGATCGACTTCAAGGTCGGCAACGGATTCTTCAAAAGGCTGTGGGTCACGGCACCCGCCTCCACCCAGGCCGCCGATGGACTGGGCCCGCTCTACAACGCCCGGTCCTGCCAACGCTGCCACCTCAAGGACGGTCGCGGTCATCCACCCAACGGCCCCGAAGACAACGCGGTCTCCATGTTTCTGCGTCTGAGCATTCCACCGCAGAACGAAGCAGAGGAAGCGCTGCTGCGCGAACATCGCGTCAACAACATCCCCGACCCCGTCTATGGCGCCCAGCTGCAGGACTTCGCCATCGCCGGCCATAAGGCCGAGGGACAGATGCGCATCGATTATGAAGCGCTCTCGGTCGAACTCGCGGACGGAGAGACGGTGCAGTTGAGAAAACCGACCTACCGGGTGGCCTCGCTGGGTTATGGACCGCTGCATCCACAGATCCGGATCTCACCCCGTGTCGCGCCGCAGATGATCGGCCTCGGCCTGCTGGAGGCCATCGATGAAGCGGATATTCTGCAACAGGCCGATCCTGATGATGTCGACGGGGACGGCATCTCCGGCCGTCCCAATCTGGTCTGGAGCAGCGAGCACCAGCGGGTAATGTTGGGCCGCTTCGGTCATAAGGCAGGTATGCCGAGTGTCAACGAACAATCCCAGGGCGCCTTCAGCGGCGACATCGGCATCTCCGTCCCCCTGCACCCCTCAGGTGCCGGCGAGTGCAGCGAGAATCAGACGGCCTGCCGGGAAGCCCCGGACGGCAACAGCCCCCAATACGAGGACCTGGAGGCGGAATCCGGGGTCACCGACCTGGTGGTCTTCTACGCCCGGAATCTGGCCGTACCCGCACGCCGACGCCACGACAGCGAACCCGTACTGGCAGGCAAGAAAATCTTCTATGAAATCGGCTGCATCGCCTGTCATACGCCCAAGTACCGCACACCGGCCGAAGGCGTGGCAATGGAACAGTCGGACCAGCTGATCTGGCCCTATACCGATCTGCTGCTGCACGACATGGGTGAAGGTCTGGCGGATCACCGGCCGGAAGGGGTGGCCAACGGACGCGAATGGCGCACCGCGCCGCTCTGGGGCATAGGTCTCACCCCCGACGTCAACGGACACAGCAACTATCTGCATGACGGGCGCGCGCGCAACCTACTGGAGGCCATCCTTTGGCACGGCGGCGAGGCTCAGACGGCACGGGACGCTCTGGTCCGCCTGCCGAAACGGGAGCGTGAATACCTGCTGCGCTTCGTCGAGTCTCTCTAGACAACAGTGATGAGAAGCGGCCATATCAATCGCTCGTCCCTGCGCACGCAGTCCCTGAGAAGCCTTTTGCTTCTACTACTCATCGGACTGCCTGTGGTGTGCCCGGCCGGAGAGGTGCAGTACAACCTGAAGGCGGTGGACAACTATATCCTGCCTGGCTATACCCAGCTTTCGGAACGAACGCAAAAGCTGGCCGAACAAACCGAGCACTTCTGCCGACAACCCGACCCTGACGACCTGGGACGACTGCGGGAGAGCTACCATCTGGCCATGGACAGCTGGCAATTCATGCAACCGATACGACTTGGCCCCAGCGAGCAGGAACTGCGCAGCTACCGACTTCAGTTCTGGCCCGACAAACGGCAGTCGGTGAGTCGTCACTTGGCGGAGCTGTTGGACAAAGCCGACGCCGAGGCACTGAAGGCGGACGCTTTCGCCAAGGGCAGCGTGGCGGTGCAGGGATTCAGTGCCCTCGAACGGCTGCTGTTCGCATCCGACCTTGAGGCCGGCGCGTACAGCTCAACCGAGGCCGGCCAATATCGCTGCCGGGTCATGGTGGCGATCACCCGCAACCTGGCCCGTATCGCGCGGGAGATGACAGACGAATGGCAGTCGGGCGACGCTTCACACCGACAGCTGGTGGCCAGCTCCGCCACAGGCAACGCGGTCTATGCCGACAGCACTGAGGTCAGTGGCCGGCTCTTCAACGGCCTCTACACCCAGCTCGAACTGATGCTGGATCAGAAGCTGCGGGCTCCCCTGGGCCCCTCTGTAGAGCGCTCACGCGGCAACAGAAGCGAATCCTGGCGCAGCGGCCGCTCCCTGCGCAATCTCGCACACAATCTCGACGGCATCAGGGCACTGATCCATACGGCCTTTCTCAGTCGTCTACTGGATCCGCCCCTGAGCCGGAGGATCGAGACTCAGCTGGAGCAGTGCGAGCAAGTGTTGGCCCGTATCGACATCCCATTGCGGCAGGCAGTGAAAGCGCCGCAGCAACGCTCACGGGTCGAAGCCCTGGTGACCGCCCTCTCCAGCCTGAAGACGACCCTCACCGGAGAATTGGCGTCGGCCCTCGAGATCCCTATTGGATTCAACAGCCTGGACGGTGACTGAAAATGAAACGGCGAAATTTTCTCCTCGCGCTGGTCGCAACCGGGCTTGCCCCGCTGACAATCGCCGGCGCATCGACAGCCGGGCATCGACTGCGTTTTCTTGGCGTCCGTGGTAACACCGACAGACACTATTTCGTCAGCGGCATCGACGCCGAGGGCGGGATAGTCTTCGACCTGCCCCTGCCCGACCGGGCACATGCCATCGCCATCCACCCCAGCGGAGAGGTTGCCATGGTGATCGCCCGTCGACCCGGCCGCTTCCTGCAACCGGTCGATCTGCGCCATGGGCGGTTGCTGGACCCGATCTCCTGCAGTGACCAGCGCCATCTCTATGGCCATGCGGTCTTCTCCCCGGACGGCAACCTGCTCTACACCACGGAGAACGACTTCGTGACCGGACGCGGGGTAATCGCCGTGCGGGATGCGAACGCCGGCTATCGACAGCTCGGTGAATTCAAAAGCGGTGGTATCGGGCCGCATGAACTTCGCCTGCTTGACGATGGCGACACCCTGGTGGTGGCCAACGGCGGCATCCGTACCCATCCCGACTTCGATCGCACCCCGCTCAATCTGGACCGGATGCAACCCTCGCTGACCTATATCGACCGGCACGGCGGTCGCCAGATCGAATCCCGGCAACTGCCCGCATCGCTGCATCAGAACAGCATCCGCCACCTGGCTGTAGGTGCCGGAAACCGCGTTTGCGTGGCGATGCAGTACCAGGGGCCAGGAAACGAACATCCCCCCCTTGTCGCACTGCATCAGCGGGGTGAGCCCCTGCGTCTGCTGACCCCGCCCGACGGGGTTCTGCAAAGGATGCGCAACTACTGCGGCAGCGTCTGTGCCGATAGCTCGGGGAACTGTTTCGCCGTCTCCTCGCCCAGGGGTGATCTGACCACTTTCTGGTCGGCCGGAACGGGAGACTATCTCGGCCTGGCGAGGGTGAAGGACGGCTGCGGTATCGCCAGCGGGGAGTCGGCCGGCGAATTCCTCCTCAGCAGTGGCGTTGGCGCGCTTTATCGCTACCGAATCGACGACGGGAAAGTGATCCCTCTCCCGATGGACCAAAGCGCGGACATTCTGTGGGACAACCACATCGTTGAGGTCAGTTGAACCTCTTGACCTCGAAGACGGAGAGAATCGATCAGAGGCTCCTCGAATTCCGAATATAGCGATTCGCCAATGCCGCGCTGGCAAGCCTCATAACAAAAAAGCCCCGATGAAATCCATCGGGGCTTTTTGCGAACGGATTGACGCGTTCGGTTACTTGAGGACTTTCTTCCTCGAAAGACCCATGCCGACGAGACCCAGACCCAGCAGGGCAATGGTACCCGGCTCGGCCACGGAGGCGGCAGTCAGCGGGCCGAATGTGGAGTAGGCGCCGCCGCTGTCCAGGCCCGAGTCGACAACGAAACTCATGGTGTGCGTACCAGCCGACAGAAACAGGTCGTCATAGACTCCGTGGAAATAACCACTGGTATCGACATAGGACGACGTCCAGGCAACCGAAGCGCCATCCACGATCAGGCTGAAGACATCGCCAGGAATGAAACCATCCCAAGCGGTCACGAAATCCATGGTGGAATCCGTGGCGGCCGTGATACTCCAGTCGTTGCCGTAATCAGTCGTCCAATCCGGGCCGGTGCTGATACCATCCCAGGCATAGATATGGTCAATCTGGTCTAAACCGGCCCAGGTGAAATACCAGTTTTCGGTGGTATCGGGATCGAGTACGACGGTTGCATTCACAGAGCCTGCAAACAGGCAGAGGATCACAAAGAACATTTTTTTCATAGTCACATTCCCTTGATTGAGTGAAGTAATTGAAATGAGCGAAAACTGTGCCACTTTATATATCTAACTGTAAATAAAGCATTATTTACAGCAGCAAAAGATAAGGCCGCAGGATTACTGTAAAACCACCCGACACCTCAGGATTCGGATTGACCGTCATGACAACCATTTTCCGACCATGAGCGCCCTTCTGTTGCGTGTTTTCATCCTGTCGCCCCTATCCGGCATGGAAATGTAAAAATTCCTGACAGTTGATTCATTGCCGGCTAACAGACTGCTCTTTTCTTCCCATGTCAGGGATATAACTGGATAAGGAGCATTCAGTTTCATGACTTCCAGCCGAAATGAGAGGGTAGTAAATCCGGATTTCGCTCAGCCGCGCAATTCATTCAGAAACACAGAGAGTTATCTTTGGTAGCAACCATTATCGCGATATCGACAGGGAGGTTTATTTGTATCTGACAGCCGGACCGCTCGAGGGCAAGGCCTATCTGGTCGTCGATGATTTCGGCGATATGCGCAGCATGATGCGGAACCTCCTCACCAGCTGCGGGGGAAAGGACGTCACCCTGGCCGCCAACGGTACGGAAGCCCTTTCCAAAATGCAGACCCGCCGCTTCGACGTGGTGCTCTGCGACTACAACCTGGGCTCCGGCAAGGACGGGCAGCAGGTCCTGGAAGAAGCACGCCATCGCAATCTGATTGGCCTCGGCTGCGTCTTTTTGATGGTGACCGCCGAGAATGCCAGGGAGATGGTGATGGGCGCCGTGGAGTACGAACCCGACTCCTATCTCACCAAACCCTTCAACAAAGAGCTGCTGAAGACCCGGCTGGAGAAGCTGATCGCCCGTAAGGCCGACCTGCTTCCGGTGGAGCAGGCCCTCGACCGGCACGATCACGCCGCTGCAGTCGCCATCCTCGACCGGATGATCGCCGAGAAGTCGGCCAACAGCAGCGATCTGCGAAAGCTCAAGGGTGAGATTCTACTGAATGCCGGCGAGATCGCCGGAGCACGCAAGGTCTACGAAAGCGCTCTCGCTATCCGGGATATGCCCTGGGCCCGTTTCGGCTTGGGCAAGACCTTCTACAACGACAAACAGTACGAGGAAGCTCGCGACATTTTCCAGGCCCTGATCGACGATCACAAGACCTATACCGCCGCCTACGATTGGCTGGCCAGATGTTGCAAGGCCTTGGACCAGCTGCCCGAAGCACAGGCCGCGCTGCAGGCGGCGGCGGAGATATCACCCAAGGCAGTGAGGCGACAGCAGCTGCTGGGCGAGATCGCACTGCAGAACCAGGACAACGACACCGCACTGGCCGCCTTCGGCAACGCCGTCAAACACGGGCGCCATTCGGTCTACAAGCACCCCTCGGCGTATGCCAATCTGGCCAAGGTCACGGCTTCGGTCAAACAGGGCGACGCCGGCCTCAAGATCCTGCGCGACATGAAACGGGAATTCGTCCGCAACCCCCATGCGGATCTGTACCTGGCCACGGCGGAAAGCGAGATTCATGAAGGCATGGGCAACAGTGATGCCTCCAAGGCTTCCATGGAGCGGGCGGCCATGATCTATGAGGAGCTGGATCACCACAGCCACACTGACTGCTCGCTGGAGATGGCCAAGGCCTACAAGCGCATGGGCATGGAGGAGAAGGCGGTCGACCTCATGCAGAGTGCCGCTTTCAACAACCATACCGATGATGAACTGCTCGACGAGATCAAGTCGACCATGCGTGCCATGGGCTTGAAGCAGGAGACACTCAGCTCGATCGATGAGATCCGCAAGGAGGTGGCGGCACTCAACAACCGTGGCGTGGAGCTGGCCAGGAACGGCAAACTGGAGGAAGCGATCGAGCTGCTCGAAACCACGGCCGAGCGCATGCCCGGCAACCGGGTGGTCAACCTGAACACGGCCCTGGTGCTGTTGCTCGAGGCGGAGAACAGCGCCTTTACCCAGGAGGCTTCCGCCAGAATCGATCGCTATCTGCAACGGGTCGAGGCCATCGAACCGGATAACCGCACACTGAAAAAACTACAGGCAAAGCTCCAGACTTTACGCGACTCTTCCGACGCGGAGGCATGACATGAAGTTCTCCGACATCTTGGCCTCGACCATCCACGACATGAAGAATTCGCTGAGCATGGTGATCAACACCCTCGACGAGTTGTCGTCGGAAAACCAGGGGCGCGAAGACAAGCGCCTCTCCACCCTGCAGCACGAATCGAAACGGCTCAACAACAACCTGATCGCCCTGCTCTCCCTCTACAAGATCGACGAGGGACGCCTCAGCGCCAATATCGAGGAGATCAACGTGGCCGATTTTCTCGAAGAGGTGGTGATCGACAACCGCACCCTCGCCAACGCGAGGGACGTCGCGCTCGAGTACGACTGCGATGAGATGCTGGTCGGCTATTTCGACGAGTGGCTGATCCGCGGCGTACTCAACAACCTGATCGGCAATGGACTGCGCTACACCGCTTCACGCCTCCTGATGCGCGCCGAGATGGCGGACGACTACCTGGTGTTGCGCATCGAGGACGACGGCGCCGGTTTCCCCCAGCAGATGATCGATGCCCAGGCCGCCTTCAACCGCAGCGAGACCCTGGGCGAGGGACAGACTCAGCTCGGCATCTACTTTGCGGCGATGGTCGCCCGCGCCCACAAGAATGGCGACACGACAGGCTACATCGAACTCTCCAACAAAGAACAGTTGAGCGGCGGCTGCTCCTCGATCTGGTTGCCATAAACACATGCATTGGCTCTGGGAGACCCGGTCGGAGATCCTTTGAGGCCCTCGAACCCTGGCCCGAACGACGGTCACCGCAGTTCTCCGCGCAGACTAGAATTAGAGTGGGTGTGGTGGCTTCCTCGCATCCATGCTCATGACCGCCCGTCGTCCTATTGGCCCTCGTCCGGTAACGAGGCGGGGAGTGACCATCCATGTGCTCTGCTCGAACCCTGTTGCGGGCTTTCCTCCCGTTTCATTCCCTCGCCCTGGTCGTCCTGTTATTCGCTTGCGGCGGTGGAGGCGATTCGGACAGCCCCAGCATCGTCATCAGCACCCCTACCACTGCCCCCACCTACGCCACCGTCTGGACCGACGTCAGGTTGGGAGGATCCATATCGGGCGCTTCCTTCGTCCACGTCACCAACGCCGCCACCGGCTTTAACACCGAAGGTTACGTCTTCTACAACCAGGGTATCGGCAGCTGGTTCGCCGACATTCAGGGTCTGACCTTCGGCGACAACCCGATCACAGTGGTCGCCGACGAGGATGGACGGGGTGTGAACACTGCGAGCGACCGCATCACCGTGACGCGGCCAACGGTGCCCTTTGAGCTGATCCTCAATGGTACCGACGCCACCGGTGCCACCAGTCACTGGATCGATGCACACTCCCTCTTCGAATCGCACAAGATCGCCTTCTACGCGGACGGCACGGGGCGCTCGACCACCGGCTCCCTGTTCAGCGAGCAAGCCGGTACAGCAGTTGACATCACCTGGACCCTGCAGGGACCCGATGACATCCTGGTAGTAGGCTGCGCCGACTGCTCGTTCCAACGCATCTCCCGGATCTCGGGGTCGCTGGAGGAAGCGCTGTTTCTTGGCCAGGTCGAGACGGTCGGGGGCGTCGGCGAGGTCGCGCTGCACGCCTTCATCCTGGTGCAGGAACGCCTATAGCGCCAGCGGGAAGATAAGGGCAGATACCCCGAGGCGCGCCGCTCACCACCGGGAATGCGTCCTATAGGAGGGTACGGCTTGCTGCCCGAGGGAAAACGACACTGCCTGCGCATACAGACCGAACATGAATCGTTCGGATGAGCTGCAGACGCAACAAGGCCCGACAATCCCTATCGGATTGCCGGGCCTTGGACTCAACTCAAACTACATCTTGGCGATCATGGCATCGCCGAAGGCGGAACAGCTCAGTTCCGTCGGACCGTCCATCAGGCGCGCCAGGTCATAGGTGACGGTCTTGGATGAGATGGCCGCACCCAGGCTCTCGATGATCAGGTCGGCGGCCTCGAACCAGCCCATGTGACGCAGCATCATCTCGCCGGAGAGGATCAGGGAACCGGGATTGACCTTGTCCTGACCCGCATACTTGGGCGCGGTGCCGTGGGTCGCCTCGAACATAGCGACGGTGTCGGAGAGGTTGGCGCCGGGAGCGATACCGATACCGCCCACCTGGGCCGCCAGGGCATCGGAAATGTAGTCGCCGTTGAGGTTGAGGGTGGCGATCACGCCGTACTCGGCGGGACGCAAGAGGATCTGCTGCAGGAAGGCGTCGGCAATCACGTCCTTGACGATGATATCCTTGCCACTCTTGGGGTTCTTGAAGTGGCACCAGGGACCGCCGTCCAGTTCCACCGCGCCGAACTCCTCCTTGGCCAGCTCGTAGCCCCAGTTCTTGAAGGCGCCCTCGGTGAACTTCATGATGTTGCCCTTGTGCACCAGGGTCACCGACTCGCGGTCGTTGTCGATGGCGTACTGCAGCGCCTTGCGCACCAGTCGCTTGGTGCCCTCGCTGGAGACCGGCTTGATGCCGATGCCCGAGGTCTCGGGGAAGCGGATCTTGGTCACGCCGAACTTGCTCTGCAGGATCTCGATCAGCTCCTTCGCCTCCTTCGAACCGGCCTCCCACTCGACGCCGGCGTAGATGTCCTCCGAGTTCTCGCGGAAGATCACCATATCGACCAGATCCGGTTTCTTCAGCGGACTCGGCGTACCGGGAAAATATTTAACCGGCCGCAGACAAACATAGAGATCGAGGATCTGGCGCAGGGCCACGTTGAGCGAGCGGATACCGCCACCCACCGGGGTGGTCAGGGGGCCCTTGATCGAGACCACGAAATCCTTCACCGCATCCAGAGTCTCGTCGGGCAGCCAGACGTCGCTGCCGTAGACCCGTGTCGACTTCTCGCCGGCGAAGATCTCCATCCAGGCGATCTTGCGCTCACCGCCGTAGGCCTTCGCGACGGCGGCGTCGAGCACCTTGATCATGACCGGGGTGATATCCACGCCGATACCATCGCCTTCGATGTAAGGAATGATGGGGTTGTTGGGGACGTTCAGCGCACCGCTGGCGTCAACCGTAATCTTCTCACCTTCGGAGGGGACCACAATCTTGTCGTATGCCATGGATGATTCCTGTTGTTCGTATCTGTCGCGGATTGAGACCGGCACGGTGGAGAGCACCATAAAACAAGCAGTTAGGCTCTGTCACTCAGGGACGCGCAGGCCGGGAGCGGCTATTTTGCCGGGTTTTGGCTCAGGTTTATAGTGAATCGGCGGAACAGAGCCCCACCAAAACGCTCAATTCAATGCGTGGGGTGGGGCCCTGCCCCACCGAAAACGTGTGGGTGAATCACGGTGCGGCAAGCCGCACCCGAAGGAAGTGCCCTTGGGGTGCACCGAACCCTAGCCGATTTCAAGCCACAACTTACCGGTATTTCTCCTGTTGAATCGAGGCAGGACGGCTGCCAGCAACAAGCCACAGACAAACCCCACGGCATGCACCTCCGGCACACTCGGCCAGGCGGTGGCCGTCAGCAGTGCCTCGCCAGCCGCCATCTCCCAGGCGATCTTGAGCACAGCCCCCAGCCCGGTCATCCAGACCAACGGGTGCGGTTGCTGCCGCCACCATCGAACCAGGCCGAGGGCCAGCAGACCGTTCAGAATACCCGAGAGACCGCAGTAATAAGCGAGCGAGGGTTCCACATACCAGAGCCAGAGGTCGATCCCCAGGGTACCCAGGGCCAGAGCGCCGAAGATCTCTCCCTTCAAACGGGACTCGAACAGCAGCCCCAGCACCAGCAGGGCGCCGATATCCCACAATGCGTGCTCCGAATCGCTGTGCACCCAGTGGCCACTGATCAGCCGCCACCACTCGCCCTGCGAGATGGCCAGCCGGTCGTAGACCCAGGCCTCGGGCGCGGCCCCGGACCACAAATAGAGGAACAGGGCCAATCCGGTCAGCAGCAGAGTACGCCACGGCAGCATGTAGCCGCCGTGACGTCCGCTTTGCGACATGAAGGTCGTCACGAGGCCTTCCGCACTCGCCCGTTGAGGCTGAGCCATACCAGAGGCAGGAGCAACAGCAGGCTCCAGACGTCCAGCGCACCGCCGCCGTGACCACCGCCGAAGTGGGGACGGTTGGTGGTGTACATCGGCTGCTGGCTATCGACCCGGCGGGATGCCGGGGCCTGACTGGCACGCTGCTGGCGGGCCGCCTGCTCGATGGCGAGACGATCCCGGTTGCTGCGCTCGATGCCCCGCTGCTCGAAGAGCTCGTCACGCATCACCACCATGGAGGTGTAGTCGGTGACCAGACCGTACTCCACGCCCAGGTCGGTGACCGCCTGCTTCAGATCGGCCTTTTCACCGAAGTCGGCCATCTCGGCCATGGCGTCCTCGATGCGGGCATAGGCCCAGAGACGCTCGATCTCCGGATTCTCGCTGGCCGCGGCGGGGAAGGCGAAGCGGGTCGCGTAGGTCTTGGGCTGACCGGAGATGCGGCCCTTGAGGGTCACGTCGGCCATGCCGTCACCCCAGTAGTGGCCGAACATCACCAGCTGCTGGCCCCGGTAGAGGCTGCCAACCTCCTTGGGTGTCAGATCGGCGGTCTTGATGCCATCGATCTTCAGCTCCACCCCGTGCAGGGCCTGGTGAGTCACCTTCGAGGCGGCGACCAGCAGCTGCCCGACGATGTCGTCACTGTTGGAGATGCTCATGGCGAAGCCGTTGGAGGCCTTGGTCACCGCCTCCAGCAGGGGCCGGTTGGCGCTGTTGCCCATGATGAAGGTGAAGAGACGGATGTCCCGCTTCTCGATCAACTCGATGAACTTGCGCTGATGGGTCTCACCCACGTTGGCCACGCCGTCGGTGACCAGCACCAGGGCGCTGGTGCGGTCGGCGTCTATGGAGCGCAGTCCCTTCTCGATACCGGAGAAGAGATTGGTGCTGCCGCCGGGCGAGATGGAGGCCAGCTTGGCGCTGTAGCGGGCCACCGCCTCGGGGGTGGCGTTGATATAACCGGAGGTGAGCTCCCGGCTACCGTCGTTGAACAGCACGATACGGAAACGGTCGTCCGGACGCATCTGCTTCAGCGCCCGCTCCACACCGTCGGCCAGGGTGGCATACTTCGCCTGCATGGAACCGGAGATGTCGAGCACGAAGACCCAGTCCTTGCCTTCGGTGATCGGCTGCAGGTCGTCACCCGGCGTCACCACCAGCATGAAAGTGCCGCGCCGTTCGCCCTGGGGTTTGTGGGCCACCAGGTCGACACTGCCGGGCAGGCCGGTCTTGTGACGCCAGTAGACCACCAGATCCTGGTCCAGGGTGAAAACCGGACCCGAAGCGGAAGCTGAGGACTGGGGCTGACCACCCTCTTGCGCCATTGCGGCACTGTTACCGCCACTGCCGAGATGGATCTGCCAGTCCCCGTCAGTCAGTCGGTTCATCTGCGCCTGTGGCTGGTTCGGCATGCGTACCGCGTCGATGGGATAGGCGGAGCGGATCTTCATATCGAAGCTGAACTGGCGCTCCACCCGCTCGTTGGCGGTCCAGAAGGCGAGCTTCTCCTCGTCCACGCCTCCCTCCTCCAGCGGGTAGACATAGCGACCGATCCCCGTATCCACATGGGCCGGTTGCAGGTAGACCAGGCGGGTGCGGGTCTCCTGACCGGCACGCACCGGTGAGACCTGCACCTCGAAGGTCTTGTATTCATCCTTCTCGGTCAGGCCCGCTTCGCGGCCCGCCGCCTTCTCCTCCTCGTAGACCCGCCGTGCCTCTTTGCGCTCCAGCACCTCACCGGTCACCGGCTTACCATCGATCCAGAGGGTGAACTCGGCCACCGAGCCGTGTTCGGGTACCGGAAAGGAGTAGCGGGCCTCCAGATCCCGGTCATGGGGGTTGAAGAAGACCTGCTCCACGGTGGTGACGGCATAGGCGTCTTCGATGACCACGGAGACCTGATGGTCGCGAATCTCCAGTGCCGGCAGACTGCCGTCGCTGGGCTGCAGCAGACCGGCGGCCTGGCTGAGGGTGGTAGACAGCAGGGTGGCGAGTATCAGAACCCCTCTCCCTGCGCGTTGGATCAGTTGTCGGATAGCCATGGCTTCCTCCCTGTTATGAACAACGTTCAATTAATTCGGTGACACCGATGGAATTCGTGTAACTGTGTGGTATTCCCCCGGGC
>JARROA010000009.1:0-60556 GCA_037384425.1 Candidatus Thiodiazotropha sp.
GTGAAGGCGGTGAGCCTGGGTGAAGCCAGTGTGGTGATCCCCATCGCCAACCTGAGTTTCGTCGCCGCCCTGCTGTTGGCCGCGGCCCTCGGCTGGGAACGGCTGACGCCGCGCAAGCTCAGTGCGGTGGCCTGTGCCGCGCTCTCAATCTGGCTGCTCTCGCGCTGATCCCGTATTGAACAGTGTCGGCTGGCGTAGGTCTGATTCGATATCGGCGGCTGTATTCCCTGCGCTTGTCTCCTCCCTGCAAGCATTTGCGGTACTTGCCATGCCGGGATATACGCTTGATAGTCTGACCAGACCATCCAGCAGGATTGTCATTACAACAAAAACCCAATGCACGTCAGGGCCCAGATGCGGCATTTGCTTTACATCATCATCGCGCTGCTGCCGGCCACGGCCCTGGCCCTCGATCTGACGGTCAGGATCGAGGGGCTGGAGCGGAAGCTCGAAACCAATGTACGCGCCTTTCTCTCCGTCGAGCAGGAACGGGCTCACGGCAGCCTGACGCCATCGCGCCTGCGCCTGTTGCACCGGCAGGCGCCGGATGAGATCCGTCAGGCCCTGCAGCCTTTCGGATATTTCGAGCCCAGCATCGAGAGCGCTCTGAGCGAGGATGAGGGGCGCTACCAGGCGGTCTACAAGGTCGATGCCGGTCCTCAGGCGGTGTTGCGGGAGGTCGACTATCAGGTCATCGGCGAGGGTGCCCGGGAGCCGGGATTGTCCGCCCCCTTTCCGCTGGCCGAGGGCGACGCTCTCGATCTGGAGATCTACGAGAAGGCCAAAAGCGCACGCCTCTCGCGGGCCCTGGAACTCGGCTACCTGGATGCCCACTATACGGAACATGAAGTGCGGGTCGACAAGCCGAGCAACACCGCCAGCATCCGTCTCCACCTGGAGACCGGCATGCGCTTCGAATTTGGCGACATCCGCATGCAGCAGGAGATCCTCGATCCGGCGTTCCTGGCCCGCTATCTGAGCTTCGGCGCCGGCGATCCCTACAGTCATGAGAAACTGCTGAATCTGCAGTCCAAACTGATCGATACCGAATACTTCAAACAGGTGGAGGTCAATGTGCGGCGGGACCGGGTCGAGGGCAACCGGATTCCGGTGGATATCGAACTCGAGCCCAACCGCAAGAACCGCTACCGTATCGGCCTGGGCTACTCGACCGACACCGGGCCCCGCATCACCCTCGACTGGAAGCGCCGCCGCTTCGGACGCCAGGGGCATCACATGCGTTCCGAACTGCGTCTCTCCAACCCCGAGAGTAAGCTCACCAGCGAGTACATCATCCCGTTGGAGCGTCCCACGGTGGACTACCTCTCCTTCGGCGCCACCATCGACTATTACGACATGGAGACCAACGAGGGCAACCGCGCCCTGCTCAACGCTTCCCACTCCATCGGTCTGGAGCGGGGGTGGCGGCGCACCCTCAGCCTCGACTACCTGTACGAGGATTTCATCGTCGGCGCCCAGGACGACAACGCCCGCCTGTTGGTGCCGGGCATCACCTGGGCCCGCATCAAGGGGGACAGCCGGCAATACCTGCAAAAGGGCAAGAAGCTCGAGTTCCATCTGGAGGGGGCCTCCGACGCCGTGCTTTCCACCACCACTTACCTGCAGCTCTATACCACCAACAAGTTCATTCACGGACTCAACGAGGACTGGCGTGTGCTGGCCCGGTTGGAACTGGGCACGACCCTGGCCGACAACGTGCAGGACCTGCCCCCCTCCAAACGTTTCTACACCGGCGGCGACAACACCATCCGGGGTTTCAACTTCGAGGAACTGGGGCCGACGGATGAGAACGGGACGGTGATCGGCGGACGCTACCTGGCGGTGGGCAGCCTGGAGCTGGAGCGGCGTCTGAGTGGGCGCTGGAGCGCCGCCCTGTTTGCTGACGGCGGTAATGCCTACGACCCCGAGTACCCGGCGGAGGCGGCCTATGGCGCCGGCCTGGGTCTGCGCTGGCGCTCGCCGGTGGGACCGATTCGCGTCGACCTGGCGCAGGGTCACTATCTCGACAAGCGTGAGTGGCGCTTGCACGTGGTGCTGGGGCCCGAACTGTGAGCGCGTGGCGCATGAAACGGCTGGCATGGTTCGCCCTGGCCGGGATTCTGTTGCTGTTGAGCCTGCTCGGCGGCGCCCTCGGGCTGCTGCTCTACCACCCGTCGGGCCCGCAGTGGACGCTTTCACTGGTCCGCTCATTGACGCCGATGACGATCGAGGCGGCGGCGATCGAGGGCAGGCTGGCCGGCCCCTTGGCCATACAGGGTCTGCGTCTGGAAGACGACCGGTTCGCGCTACAGATCGACGCCCTGAGCCTCGATTGGCGGCCCTCGGCGCTGTTGGTGGGGGAGCTTCATCTGCTTAGCCTTTCGCTGGAGGGGGGCAGGCTGTCGCTACCGGCGGAAGAGACCCCGGCTTCCTCTTCCGCTGCAGGCGGTTTTGATGGTGTTGCCCTGCCGCTTGCATTGCGTCTGGATCAGTTGCGGCTGGCGGGGTTGACGATCGAGCGTCAGGGCTCGGAACCGCTACTGATCGAGCAGATGTCGCTGGCCGCCCGCAGTCAGCGACAGACCCTCGAAATCCAGCAGTTTTCCCTCGCCATGCCGCATCTGAGCGTGACTGCCCGGGGGCAACTCGGACTCTCCGCGACGATGCCCATGGAACTGGGCCTGGAGTGGCGCTACACGCCACCTCAAGGCACAGCGCTCAAGGGTGCGGGTGAGGTCAGCGGCGATCTGCAGCGACTGCAGCTGAACCAGACCCTCAAGGGCGCCCTGGAGGGGGAGCTTGCGGCCACACTGAGTGAGTTGACCGGCACTCTCGGCTGGGATGCCGGGTTGAGACTGCGGCAGAGCGACCTCAGTGGCTGGCTCGATGATTTTCCCCTGCAGCTCAGCGGCGAGGTGATGAGCCGGGGCACGCTCGAGCGGGTCGGGGTGGAGGCGGAGCTGGACCTGGCGCAGCCCGACTACGGCAAGGCGGCCGTCAGTCTGCGCGGCGACTACGCCGGGGGCCGCTTTCATGCCGAACGGCTGCATGTGGAGACCGCCTCGGGCAGCCGTCTGGATGGCAGCGGTGACTATGTGGTGGACGATGCGCTGGGGCGGTTCGACGGGGAGCTGGCCTGGCAGGCGCTGCAATGGCCGCTGCAGGGCGAGCCCCAGGTGCGCAGTCCACAGGGCCACCTGAAGTTCACAGGTCGACCCGAGGCCTACGATGTCGTCCTGGCGGCAGATCTGCAGCTGCCCGGTCAACCCAAAGCGAAACTCGATGCGACCGGCCGTGGCGACCTGCAGGGGATCAGGCTGGACGGCGTGATGGCGGATTTTGCACCGGGCCGGTTGCAGGGCGAAGGGGAGATTGCCTGGCGGCCGGTCGTCGACTGGAGGCTTCAGCTCAAGGGCGAGGGGATCGATCCGTCGCTCTGGGCGGCTGATTTCCCCGGCACGCTGCGGCTCGAGCTGGGGACGACGGGGCGGGTTGATGAGGCCGGGATCGCTGCTGAAATACGCATCCAACAGATGCAGGGGAAGTTGCGGGGATATCCGTTCGAGGCCCTGGGTCGGGTTGCGCTGGCCGATGAGGTTATGACCCTGGAGGGGCTGCGCGTGAACTCCGGTCCCAACCGGATCGAGGTCAACGGGACGCTGGCGGAGCAGTTGGCCTTGCAGTGGCGGATCGCTGCCCCGGAACTGCAGGTGTTGTGGCCGGGTTTGCAGGGCAGTCTGAGCGGAGAGGGACGGGTGGACGGAGCCCGTCTGACCCCCCATGTGCAGGCCTCTGTGAGTGGTGCGGGACTGACCTATGAGCACTACCGGGCGAAACAGCTGCAGTTGGACGCCGACCTCTCCCTGGCCGATGGGAAGGCCTTCGAGCTCGATCTGCGGGGCGCTGATCTTCAGCTCGACAGGTTCAGCTGGGAAGGCCTCGATGTGCAGGCCTCGGGCACCCTGCCGGCACACCATCTGACGCTCGCTCTGGTCGGTGAATCGGCGCCGCAGGTCAGTCTCAAGGCCGACGCGGGATGGACTCAGGATTCGCTTTGGCAGGGCCGTCTGGGTGCGCTGAAACTAAGCCTGCCCGGACAGCCGCAGTGGAGTCTGGTCGAAGCGGCCGGCTTCACCCTCGGTGCCGGCAGGCAGAGTCTGGACGACTTCTGTCTGGCCAACCGGGATGCGCGACTCTGTGGCAGTTTCACCCACACGCCCACGACGGGGTGGGATGCCGGGCTGGAGGCGCAGCGGTTCCCGCTCGCCGCTTTCAGCCCATGGCTGCCCGAAGGATTGCGGCTCGAAGGCCGTGGTGAGCTGCAGGCGCAACTGGCCATGAATGCCGAGGGACATCCCCAGGGTCAAGCCCAGCTGCAACTGCCCGAGGGTCGGATCGGCTTCGACCTGGAGAATGAGGCGGAGCGTCTCGATTTCGCCGGTGGTACGGCGATCGTCCGTGTGGACGCCGCCGGAGCACAGGTTGAGATCGATCTGCCCTTGGCCGGACTCGGCGAGCTGGCGGCGGAGCTGTCCCTGCCCGGCCTCGATCCCCTGGCGCTGGAACCCGCCGAGCAGCCGCTGCAGGGGCGGATGAAGCTCAACCTGCGGGATCTCTCCCGGCTCTCCTTGATCCTGCCCCGGTTGCAGAATCCGCGGGGAGTGATCAGCGGCGATTTCTCGCTCGCCGGCAATCTGGCGCAACCCCAGCTGGTCGGCAGCGCGGAGTTGCAGCTCCAGATGACGGCTCCCAGGCTGGATCAGCTGGCGTTGCGTGGCGGCTTGAAGTCCGGTAACGGGCGATTGCAGCTGGAGGGGCAGATCGATCTCGATGCCGAGGCCGGTTTCCCCGCCCGCCTGCAGCTCACCGGCAAGGAGTTGAAGGTGGCCAATCTGCCGGTGGCGGAGGTGGAGGTCACTCCGGAGCTGAGCTTCAAGCGGGACCGGGAGGGGAGTCAGCTCAAAGGCAGGATCGAGATCCCCTATGCCCGTCTGCGACCGCGCAAGCTGCCCTCCACCGCGGTGAGCGTCACACCGGATCTGGTGGTGGTCGGCGCCGACGAGCCGGAGCGGCGCGCTTTCGATCCCCGGCTTTCGACACAGTTGCGGGTGGTGATGGGTGATCGGGTCAGTTTCGACGGCTTCGGCCTGCGCGGCCGATTGACCGGCAGCCTGCTGGTGATCGACGAGCCGAAACGCCCGGTGATCGGTCGCGGCCGCATCGGCATCGCCAACGGCACCTATCAAGCCTATGGCCAGGATCTGAGTATCGAGCGTGGTTTTGCCCTGTTTGCCGACAGTCCGGTGGACAATCCCGGGCTCGATGTGCGCGCGGTGCGGGAGATCGACGAGGTGGCGGCCGGCGTGCGGGTCAGCGGTACGCTCAAGTCGCCAAAGATCGATCTCTTCTCATCGCCAACCATGGGCGAGAGCGACATTCTGAGCTACCTGCTGACTGGGCGCCCGGCCGGCGAGGGGGGCGGCGGGGGGTTGGGTATCGCGGCGGCCATCAAGGCCTCGGGAGCTGGCACGGTGGCCGAGGAGCTGGGTCGCCAGTTCGGTCTCGAAGAGCTGCGTTTCGATGCCGGCAGCGGCCTGGAGGAGGCTTCGGTGGTGGCGGGAACCTATCTCTCGCCGCGTCTCTATATCCAGTACATCAACGAGCTGGCCTCAAGGGAGACCAAGCTGCGGCTGCGTTACGACATCAACCGGCGTCTGCAGCTGGAGGCGGAGAGCGGCAAGACCCAGGCGGGAGATCTCTACTACACCTTCGATCGTTGATCGGTGGTTCCAGGTGACATCATCGGACCTGCACCATTCGTGGGGCTTTTCGGGCGCCATCACTGGCTAGAATGCAAGACAACAGCCGTTTTTCATGGGCAACCGATAGCGGGTCATGCCGTTTCGGTTGCCGGGTCGTAAAGAGACAGGCAGGTAAAGTCATGAACGAATCGCAACCCCAGGCGTCAGATTTCGCCTCTCCCGCACTGGTCGAAGCCCTCTTCTATGAGGCCTTCGCTCAAATCGACATGGCACTCATGACGCGGGTCTGGCTCGATTCGGAGCGCGCCTATTGCGTGCATCCCGGCGGCCAACCGTTGCTCGGCTCAAGGGCGGTGCTGGAGAGTTGGCACAGCATGTTCCAGGGGGCACAATCCCTGGTGCTTTTCTACAAGGTGCTGAACAGGGAGGAGTGGGGCGATCTCGCCATACATTTGGTGGAGGAACGTCTCAGTTCCCGGGACGGCAGCCAGCATGGACTGGTCATGGCGACGAACTGCTATGTCAAAACCGGTGATGGCTGGCGGCTGTTCAGTCATCACGGTTCGTCGCTCTCGCTGCCACGGCCGAAGCAGCCGGAGGCATCGCCTCAGATCCATTGAGGTCTCGAACTGCCGCCATCGCTCAGTGCCAGATCGGGTCTGGCACCAGCGGTTCCTCAATTGCTGCTGCGAACAGCGTCGAAGTCGTCGGCGATCAGATTGCTGCTGATGAAAAAGGCTTCAGTCCGCATCGGTTTCTGGCGGCGCTTTTTCTCGATCTGGATCGGGCATTCGTGAGGCTGCCAGTCACAAGCGATACCGTTGAGGATCTGGTGGGGGCATTCGCTGCAGGAGCGGAGTTTGTAAGGGCCAGTCATGGTGGTGTCTCTAAATGTCAGGGGATACACTTTCAAATTAGCATAATATCAATCGATTACAATCTTATCCTGTAACTGTTTCGCAAATTTGCGGTTTAAGTTCCTGGTTTTGTTTTGATAGTGTCGCTGTGGCTTATTCCGCAGATCCTGTGAAAACCGTCATCTGGTTTGATTGTGAAAGCATGAACCAAGTTCACTCTTCCTACTGAGGCTAACGGCAGGGGTGGCGGATTATTAATGTTTTTTGCCGGGCTTTTTGCGCTCTTGAGCACATTTTTTTACAGTCTTCTGCAAGTCGGGCGACAACAGGTCTTCGCGAGCCCGAGTGAGAATATGCGGGGAAAGGGTCTGGCTTGTGTATACTCGATGCCAAGTCGGCTCCATCAGCCCGAGACAGGCGCGCTGAGGACCACAACGCCACATCAGACCCCGAAAAGGGGCGGGGCAGTCACTGAGCCATGTTCCATGAATACTTTGGGATTTCTGAAGATCCCTTTGCCATCACACCGGATACCCGTTATCTGTTTCAGAGCGAACGCCATCGTAACGCCTTCGCACATCTGCTCTACGGCGTGGCCGATGCCGGCGGCTTCGTACAGCTGACCGGCGAGATCGGTACCGGAAAGACTCTGCTCTGCCGCAATCTGCTGGCGCAGCTGCCGGAAGAGGTGAATGTGGCGCTGATCTTCAATCCGCGTCTCACCCCCCTGGAACTGGTGGCCAGCATCTGTGACGAATTGAAGATTCTCTACCCCGTGGGTTGCCAGAGCATCAAGGAGATCGTCGACTTCCTCAATGCCTATCTGCTCGAGGGCTATCGCCAGGGGCACCGCACCGTCATCATCATTGACGAGGCGCAGAACCTCAGTTACGAGGCGCTGGAGCAGGTGCGGCTGTTGACCAACCTGGAGACGGAAAAAGAGAAGCTGCTGCAGATCATCCTGGTGGGGCAGCCGGAGCTGAAGGCGTTGCTGGCCAAGCCCGAGCTGAAGCAGTTGTCCCAGCGCATCACCGCACGCTATCACCTGACTCCCCTCTCGGAGGAAGAGACCCGGGACTACGTTGAGCACCGGCTGCGGGTGGCCGGTGCCGACGAGCGCTTGTTCAAATCCGATGCGCTGCGGCAGGTCTATCGATTCAGCGGTGGGGTACCGCGCCTGATCAATGTGCTCTGCAGCCGGGCCATGCTGGCCGCCTACGGTGCCGATCAGGATAGCGTCGACGGTCGTCTCGTGCGCCGGGTGGCCAAGGAGCTGGCCGGTGACGAGGCGCTGCCGGAGACGGGACGGCGTTGGGGCTGGGGGCTGGCCGTCGTCGGCCTGGCGGTCCTCGCCGTGGCGGGTTATCTCTACCTCTATGGGCCGCTGAAGCCGGTAAACGGTGAGCTGGCAGCCCGCACCATCCTGCCGGATACGGTGCTGCCCGAGCCGGCGCCGAGCGAACCGCCTAACGCGGCCGATGAGTCGACCGGTTCGCAGGAGGGGGTCTCGGATACCTCACTCAGCGTAGCGCAGCCCGTCAGTACGCCGACAACGGCGGATGCGGTGGTCCCGTCGCAGGCCCTGCCGGATCCTGAAGAGCCACAGGCCGAGCAGACCTCCGGCACGGCCGAGGATCGCGCCGAGCCCGCATCGGAACCGGTCGATAGCGAGGCTGAGCCGGAGCTCCCGGGCAAGGGGACTGACACCTCTCTCGGCCTGATGAGTCTGCTGGGAGACCAGAATGCCGCCTTTGCCACCCTGTTTGCCTACTGGCAGCGGGTCTATCCCCAGGACGACGAGAGCCTCTCGGCCTGCGAGCGGGCCGAGCAGGTCGGTCTCAGCTGTATCTACGGCCGTGGCGACTGGTTGAACCTGATGCATTACAACCGTCCGGCCGTGATCGAACTGCTGCTCGATGACAATCGTCGCTACCAGGTGGTGGTGGCCGGACTCGACGATCAGCACGTCACCCTTGATCTGGCCTCGCGACGCCTCAGCTTCTCGCGTCAGGAGATCGAGCCGCTCTGGACCGGTAGCTACATCGTGCTGTGGCGTCCGCCCAACCTGAGTGTGGAGCCTTTGACCATGGGCATGCAGGGGCGTGACGTGGCCTGGCTGGTATCGCGGCTCGACCGTATCGATGGCGTCTTGAGCGATTACGATCCGGAACGGGTGCGTTTCGACCAGACATTGAAACAGCGGGTGATGGACTTTCAGCAGTCCAAGGGGCTGATCGCCGATGGTATCGTCGGGCGTCAGACGATCATACAGCTGTGTACGTCGATCTCCGATACCACCACTCCGGTCCTGATACGCGGCGGAGGCTGAGATGTCATCCATACTCGATGCCCTCGAGAAGGCGGAAGAGGAGAGGATCCGTGAGCTGTCCCCGGGGTTGAGGCCGGCGCGGCGAAAGGGCAAGGGGCGTCACCGGCGTCTGCCGGCCATTGCCGCGGGGGTGGCGCTGCTGTTGCTGATCAATCTGTTGCTCTGGTGGTTCTACCTGCGTGCCGTGCCCGAGTCCGAGCCGGCCGTGGCGTCGCGGGAGGTTCGCGCGTCTGAATCCGATGCCGCCCCGCCAAGGGTCGCGCAACCCGCGCCGCCCAAGCCTGCGGAGAAGCCAGCGCTCAGCCTGCATCAACAGCTGATGCGCAACGCGGCGCCGAGTGCGAAACCGCTGATCGAGGAAGCGCTGGTCAGCCGCAAAACGACACCTGCACCGGTAGCCATTCCCGCACCCCCTGTAAAGACGGCGGAGCCGGTTCAGGAAGCGACGGCCGCAACGGCATCCATGTCCACTCCGCCCGCGGAGCCGCTGCAGGCCACTGCGCTCGACATGGAGCTGGTGCGGGCCGAACCTGCCCCGAACCCGGTGGAGCGACAGCCGCCTGCTGTTCCGGCAGTGGCGACGCCGCCACTCACAGCATCCACAGACGCCGCCCTGTCCCCCTCGGGGAAGGGACAGGTGCCGCTACAGCAGACGCCACAGCAGGAACAGGAAGAGATTCCGCTGGTCTGGGAGTTGCCGCAGACCCTGCGTGAGAAGGTACTGCAGCTGAAGAGCAGCGTGCATGTCTACAGCGAGGTACCGGCGCAAAGGTTCGTCATCATCAACATGCGGCGTTACGCTGAGGGCGATAGCCTGCCGCCTGACGATTTTCGTCTGGCGCGGATCGATCAGGATGGGGTGGTCATCGATTACGGAGACGGTCTGGTGCGCCTGCCGAGGCGCTGAATCCCCGAGCGGACGGATGTCACTGCCAAGGCGCCGACTGGCAGAGTTCGGCCCGGTCCTTGCCATGTCGTTGTGCCTGTTTGCAGCGGGCTTCCACCAGATTCAGCAGCGCTTTGACATCGGCGAGTCGATCGACGGCGCGTTCCACCACCCCGATGCTGGCGGTGACCGCTTTGTCGTCCGGCAAGGTGCCGATGCCCTTGCTGCGAATGCGATCGACGGTGATTGCCGCACCTTCGCAGTCGGTGGCGTGCAGGATCAGCAGAAAGCGCTGTTCCCCCCAGCGTACCAGCAGGTCGCTGTGACGCAGATCGTCACGCAGGATGTCGGCGGCTTCCTGGACCACGTGGTCGTAGGTGGCATAGCCGTAATCGTCGATGATCTTCTGGCCGTCATCCAGCTCGACCAGGGCGACCGCCAGCGACTCGTTGTTCATGGCCGCTTTTTCGTGCAGGCGAATCAGATTTTCCATGCCGGAACGGCGGGTCAGCGCGCCTGTCACCGGATCGAAGTCGCTGCGGCCGATGAACGAGATCATGTACTGCAGTTGCAGCGTCGAGGTGAAGAAGACGATACCGAGTACAATCAGCAGAAGCCAAACGGTAGGCAGCATCTGCAGCAGATCGATAGCGGCGAAGAAGCTCCAGCCGGTGATCACCAGCAGGCTTAGCGGCAGCATCAGCATCGCTCCCTCGAGTACCGTCAGCGGGAAGAGTCCCAGCATGCCGACGGCGATATAGGGCAGCAGGGAGTAGAACTGGATCGCCAGCTGATTGTGCTCGGTCATCGGCAGACCCAGCAGGATATAGGCCGAGGCGAAAAAGGCAATCGGCAGATTGATCAACAGCAGGCCCAGGGCCAGCCAGCTGTTGCGCTGGGTCTTCTCCCACTTCGTATCGCGAGCCTGCCAGGCGAAACCGAGGGTCGACAGCACCCGGATCACCACGATCGGCAGCAGCGCGTCCAGTGGCAGCAGAATCAGATCGACCAGCAGCCAGAGCGGGACCAGAATGGCCATCAAGGTGGCGAGAAAGCGGATACGGTCGAACATCAGTCGACAGCGGTGTTCCTGCAAGAATGTGGGGTGCTCCTCGGGCGAGAGCAGATCCAGAAACTGGTCCAGTGAGTGGATACGGTAGGTGGCGGCCAGGTGCTGCAGCAGGTGCGAAATGAGCGGCATGTGGTCTCCTCTGGATCAAGCCTCGTACGAATGCCCGGCTTCTATGCTATATCCGGCCATCTTGGGTGGTGCGGCAGGCGTCCGGCATCTGGTGCATAAACGTATTGTTGTTGGGGAAGACAGAGCATAAGGGGCGGTAACTGGAAAGGCAATCCACGCACTCGCAATAGGGTTTTGGTTCACATTGACCGAAATGAGGGGATGGCCACTTCGGATTGATCGGGGGAAGCCGATGCAGATGAGACTGTTTTTCTTTGCGGTGATGGCCGCCCTGTTGCTGACCTTGGTCTATCGCAGTTATGTCAGCCACCAGCCGTTGACAGCGCATACCTGGTATAAGGGACAGGACATCACCGAGGGTACGGATCCGATGCCCTTCGATGCGCGCAATGCGAATCCCGCGGGCTATCCCGAGCGTGATGAGGGCGGTGACCTGCCAAGCGATGTCTATCGGGCCTATATCGCCGCGGCTGCGGCGGGCCGTTTTGACGAGAGCCTCCTCAGCGACAGCTCCCGAGCGCTCTTCGAGACCCGTCGCCCTTCCCTTGAGCAGCTGACAAACAGTGTCGCCAGTTATGAGGCATGTCATGATGTCGAGGAACTGGCCGACTACAATCTTGCGGTCATGCGCTATGCCCCCGATCAGCGTCACTGCCCGCCGATCACCTTGCGGCGTGAAGCAGGGCATTGGCGCATCGATTTCAGCACCATGCACCATGCCGTCGGCCTCAATCAAAGCAACCAGTGGCACTTCAGGAGCGGTCGCCCGCCTGCCGAATACGCCTTCGCTTTCTCCGCTTGGCGCTTTGATGACAACGGCTATCCGATCATTCCCTAGCCTGAACATTTAAGCCGGCGTATGGAAAACGATACTGATCCATGGATTTAAAGTGACATTCTTGAGGCGGTAGGGCAGCACGCAATGGGAACGAGCAACGCGTTCCCGGTGAGGACAATCAGGCAGACTGTCATTATCCTGTCATGACGCGCGGGTTGAATAACGCGGCATGAAGCCATCAATTTCAACAGCGCTCTCGGACTCGCGTCATCCTGCAGCTCGACGAAGGCATGGGAGTCTCCATGTATACGGGTAACCGCCTCATGGTGCTGGATGCCGATGGCACCACGGTGGACGCCTTCAGCGCCATCAATCAGACCTTCGCGGCCCATGGCATGGACATCGGTGATATCGAGCGCTTTCAGAACCGCCGCCACATCTTCAAATACCTCGGTGGATTGCGTGAGTTTCCAAAGAATCTGCGCCATCAGCTCAAGGGGCGCAAACGCAGCGCGCTGATCGCGACCCTGACCGAGATCTATCGCGAACAGGCGCAACTCTACGAGGGGGCAGGGGAGTTGATCAACCGGTTGTTGGCGGCGCCGGAGATTCGTGTCGGGGTCATCACCCGCAACATTACCCACCAGCCCGAGGAGACGCTGAAGCAGCTCTACCAGCGCAACGGGGTCGACGTGGAGCGTTTCGATTTCTTCGTTCATCTGCCGCTGAAAGAGGACAAGCTGCCGGCCTTCCGCGCAATGCGGGAGGCCTTCGGTATCAATCCTTCGCGTGCCTTCGCCTCGGGCGACGAAAAGAAGGATTTTCTTGCCGCGGTCGGCAGCGGTATGCATCCGTTCATGGTCTCCTACGGCTTTGAGAGTTTCGAACGACTGACCGACAAAGTCGGCATTCCGGAGGAGCTTATCTCACGCCATCCCTGCCAGCTCAAAGAGCGTATACTGCACACTTTTGATCTAATGGATGGTGCCTGAGCCTGATTCACCCGACAACTCGATATGGCGGGTCAATCGCAATGGCGACGGGATTGTCAGCGGCAGGTGGGATGGAGCATGCATACATCGGAACAACACAGACCGGTGGTGGCTATCGCCCTGGGCAGCGGCGCTGCGCGGGGCTGGGCGCACATCGGGGTGATCAGCGAGCTCAAGGCCCTGGGTTTCGAACCGGAAATCGTGGCCGGCAGCTCTATCGGTGCCCTGGTTGGGGCTGCCTATGCGGCCGGTCAATTGGAGCGACTCGAGCACTGGACCCTGGCGCTCGATTGGCGGGGAATCCTCAAATACCTCGATCCCAGCCTCATGGGGGGCGGACTGATCGAGGGGGAGAAGCTCTCCGATCTGGTGGCTCAATATGTGGAGGATCTTCATTTTGAGGAGCTGCCGCGCCGGCTCGGGGTGGTGGCCACCGAACTGGAAACCGGACGCGAGGTCTGGTTTCGCGAAGGTCCGGTGATGGAGGCGGTGCGGGCCTCGATCGGACTGCCCGGTCTCTTCACCCCAATCTCCCATGAGGGGCGCTGGCTGGTCGACGGCGGGCTGTCGAATCCGGTTCCGGTTTCGCTCTGCCGGGCCATGGGCGCCGATCTGGTGATCGCGGTGAATCTCAATGGCGATATCCTCGGGCGCCACTTTCGCCGCGAGGAGCAGCCGGAAGAGGGCGAAAACGGTTCCGCAATCGAGGCCTTCTGGGATCGTCTGGGCGGTCAGCTGAAGAACACTCTGAGCAGCCGCAAGGACATGTTGCTGGCTCGACTGCTGGGTGAGAATCGTGGCAATCCGGGGCTCTACGAGGTGCTGGCCGGCTCCATCAACATCATGCAGGACCGCATCACGCGCAGCCGTATGGCTGGCGATCCGCCGGACATCATCCTCACTCCGCGGCTATCACGCCTGGGACTGATGGAGTTCGACCAGGCGGCACTGGCCATCGAGGAGGGTCGGCAGTCGGTGCGGCGCATGCGCCCGGCCCTGGAGGCCCTGCTGGAGTCGGTTTGAACCGCCGGCCGTCTATTCGTTATAGAAAGGGTAGAAGGGCTCGCTGGCGTGGCTGGCGGGGGCTTCGTCCAGTAGCCTGGCCTTGACCCGGGCCACGGTCAGGCCCTCGTCGTCACAGATTTCCGGAAACAGGCGAAACACCCGCCCCGTTTCCCGTGGGCGTTGCCATGCGGCCTGTTCCAGGCGCTGTCTCAGACCCTGTTCGAGTTCGAGCTGCAGCAGCCAGGGCGCCTGCCAGTCGAGATAGTCGGTGACCAGACGCCAGGCGGAAGAGTTTGGCCAATCGGTGCTGAGCAACAGGGGTGGAAATGCCTGCGCCGAAAAACGTTCACCGTCCATGCTGATCGCCTCGCTGGCATTGCGTTCGATCCAGACGGCTACCGGTCGCTTTCCGGCGGTATGGCGGATCAGGTGCTTGAGGTCTTCGATATCCCCGGCTTCGGAGCGAAAGCTGCGGCTTGAGCTGCCGCCCGGGTACCAGGCCGGACTATCGGTGTGCGGCAACGCATCGGCGTCCAGTGCGCTGTCGAGTAAAGCCAGTGGCCGGCGGTCGACCCCGTGCAACAGCCAGCATTCGAAGCGGTCGGCCAAGGGGAAGGGGATCTGTTCCGCATACCGTTCCAGTGCTTTTACCAGCTTGTCACCGGTCGCTTCGACCAATCCGGAAGGGGCAGTGCCGCGGATCTTCGATCGTCTCAGCCCCCGTTTCGGTTGCCAATCGCCATAGCGGACTTCCGACAAACCGGTGTGGCTGACAATCCGCTCATCGGCCACGAAGAGTTTCCAGTTGTCACCGTCCATGCTCTCGGCAACACCGCCCTGTACGCTGACAACCTGTTGCACGCCATGGAAAGGCGAGAGCAGGCGTCGGCTGTAGCATTGAATCTCCATAGAACAATTCTGGTTGTCGATCCGAAGCAGGGCAAGGTCAGGCAATCAACGGAATCGTAGCGGTTTTTTCAACGGCAGCCCGCTGCATAATCAGCTTTCCAGAGAGCATTGGAAGAGAGCGCGTTGTCACAATGATCAGAGTCATACTGCTTAGTGCCTGTCTGCTGTTGTGGGGATGCAGCGATTCCGGTGAGAGTGGCTCCACAGCCCCTTCGGAGATGCCCCGTTTCACCGACGAGGAGTTGGCCAAGGGACGGGGCGTCTGGATGGGGACCTGCCGCAATTGCCATCTGCTGGGTGTCTCCGGTGCACCGGCGGTGAGCGATTATGGCGCTTGGGGGCCACGTATCGAAAAGGGCAGACAGGCGCTCTATCAGAGTGCCCTGAACGGCATCAAGGGCAGTGACGGTAACTATCGCATGCCGCCGCGGGGCGGAAACTCCCAGCTCAAGGACGAGCAGGTGCGTCAGGCGGTCGACTACATGGTGACGGCTGTCGAGAAGCTGGCGGATCGATGAGGCGGAGTCCGAATGCCGGGTTCACAGCCATTCGCGCTGAAAAACCCTCTTAATGTCGGTGGCTTTGACAGGGGCGAATTCAATTCCGATTAAAAATTTCGTAACGCTATGATAAATAGGATAATTTAATTTTTGGCATGGCCGTTGCATATAATTCTTCGAAGCAACATCATCGGAGTTTTTTACGTGTATTACCGCAGCATCTTCAATAAGTTTCTCATAGGTCTCCTCTTCAGCGGCGCTTTCAGCCTCTCTCTGCCTCTGAACGCGGCCATGCTCGATCTCTGGACCAACGATGGCTGGTCGGTCCTGGATGCCGAGGATGGCACCACCCCCGGTGGCTATGTCGGCCCGGGTTGGGGTGGACAGGATTTCGACGCCGAGTACCTGTTTTACAAGCAGGAGGGTAAACAGCTTTCGATCGGCCTGCAGAGCGGTTTCGATCTTCTGGATGGGCAGCAGGACTTCTCCGGGCATACCTACTATGCCGGTGACCTAGCGATTGCGTTCGACGGCGGTGCATATGATTACGCCATCGATTTCGGTCTAGTGACCCGCAATATCCACAACCAAAACGTCGGTCTCGGAAGCGGCAATCAGGACGCTGCCGGATTCTATGCCGTGTCGCAGTGGAACAATGACATCAGTTTCTCTTCCTCGAGCCCTTTCGCCATGGATGAGGGCAGCTTCCTGACCGGTATCACGGGTTCCAGCGGCTCCGGCCTGATGTCGGACGGTCTCAGTTACTACCGTATCGTGACCCTGGATCTCGATGTCCTCGGCTACAATGCGTCCACCTTCTCCGCCCACTGGACTATGTCCTGCGGCAACGATGTGGTGGAGGGTACGGCCAAAGTACCTGAGCCGGGCAGCCTGGTACTGCTGCTGGGCGGTCTCGTCAGCCTGATCGGTGGCCGTTATCTGCGCCGCCGGGCCTGATCTGCCTCGCTAGGATCTCGGTGGGGGGGCAACCCCCCACTGAGTACCAGCCCCCGATATCTCAATCCCCCCGGGGCATCGACTCGACATCACCCTTCCGCTTCTCTCATCTGAACTGAAACTCAGATTTCCCGCCCGCCTTCAGTGGGACACCTCCTTCCTCATCGACGCAGTGATCCGTCTCCTACATCCGTTGTTGTGAATCGTCCGCAGCTCTCCGACCGGGAATGCGCGCAGGTCCTAATGCCAAGGGATGGACGTCGATTCCCGATCAGCGGGTGCGCGTGAGGCGGCGATATTTGGGCAAGCCGAGATCCCAATGGAGCGCGGCCAGGCGCAACAGGAAGATGGCGCAACCCGCTGTCAGTGCCGAGTATGCGGCATCGAACCCGAGCCGCAGCAGCCCGATCAGCAGCAGTGCGCCGATCCAGGCCGCCGTGGCGTAGAGCGGACCCTGGAACACCAGCGGTTCCTCGTTGCAGAGCACGTCGCGCAGGATACCGCCCACGACACCGGTGATCACGCCCATGAAGCTGGCCACCAGCCAGGGGCTCTGCAGCAACAGCGCCACCTTGCAGCCGGCCACGGTGAACAGCGCCAGGCCGAGGGCGTCGGGAATCAGGAACAGCCTGCCCGGCAGGTCGACGTGGCGAGCCAGGAAGAAGGTGAGCAGCGCGGCGCCCATGGCGACGAACAGGTAGGTCTGGTCGGCCACCCAGAAGACCGTGCGGTCGAGCAGCAGGTCGCGCAGGGTGCCGCCGCCGAGGGCTGCGGCCATGGCGATCACCATCATGCCGAAGAGGTCGAACGGCCGCTTGCCCGCTTCCAGTACGGCGGCGGCCGCCATCACTGCCACGGCACACTGGGTGAAGCCGTAGATGAGAGTACTGACCGGAAGCTCGATCGGGTTCATTCGGGCTCGGGGTTACGCGGGGCGCGGCTGAGGCGGATATCGAGCGGTCGGCTGGTGTCCAGATGCAGGTCGCGCTGGGGAAAGGCGATGCTGATGCCGGCCTGATTGAACTTGCGGTTGATCGCCTCATGCAGGGCGGTGATGGTCGGCAGCCGGTTCTCCATGGCACCCAGGTAGCTGCGCAGCAGCAGGGTCAGGGCGTTGTCGCCGAAACCCTCGAAGGTGGCCACCGGTGGTGGATCGTCGAGCACGTTCTCGTTTTCATGGGCCGCCTCGAGCATCAGCGACATGGCCTGATTCACGTCGCTGCCGTAGGCCACGCCGACGGTGACGATGACCCGATTGACCTTATCGGTGAGGGTCCAGTTGACCACCCGGCCGGTGATGAACTCCTTGTTGGGGATCAGCAGCTCCTGCTTGTCGTAGTTGATGATGGTGGTGGCGCGGATACGGATGCGCGAGACCACGCCGGTGGTGTTGTCGAGGGTCACCACGTCGCCGACCCGGATCGGCCGTTCGAACAGCAGGATGATGCCGCTGATGAAGTTGGCCACGATCTCCTGCAGGCCGAAACCGAGGCCGACGCCGAGTGCCGCTACCAGCCACTGGATGCTCGACCACTGGAAACCGATGGTGCTGAAGGCGGAGATGACGCCGATAGCGACAATCAGGTACTGCAGCAGGGTGGTGAGCGCGTAGCGGGCGCCGGCGTCGAGGGGTAGGCGCTGCAGCAGGGTGATCTCCAGTACGCCGGGCAGGTTCTTGGCTGCCAGCAGGGTGACCGCCAGGGCCACCAGACCCACCAGCAGATCGCTCAGGGAGAGGGGGGTCAGGGTGGTGACGCCGTCGACCACCTCCTGGGTGGAGATGGGCAGCACGATCTGGTTGAAGAAGTCGAGCGCCGGCAGCAGGTCGCCCCAGATCATCCAGGTGCCGATCACGGCGCCGAAGAGATACACAAAGCGGACCAGCCGCTTGGCCTGTTCACCGAGGGCGTCGAAGTTGATCTCCGGGATCTCTACGGCGATGGCGGCCGACTCGTCCTCGGCCGCTTGCTGCTCCTGCTCGCGCTGAGCGCGCAATTCATCCCGTTTGCGCAGGGCGTTTTCATAGCGCAGGCGGCGTTCGGCCACGAACAGATAGCGCAACAGCAGCTCCCTGAGAAAGAACAGGCCGACGAAGAACCAGAAGGTCATCTCCATGTGCTCCAGCAGCCTCAAGGCCAGGGTCTGATAGCCCAGCGCGGTGGAGACGATCATGCCGGCCCCGATCAGCAGCAGCAGCGGGAACCAGAGAAAGTGGAGCTGCACCAGCAGGCTTTGCGGGCTCGACTGATGCCAGCCGCTCATCAGTTCACTCGGTTTCTGCAACAGGCGGAACAGGAACACCAGTGTCGTCGCCATGATGGCGATCACCGAGAGTCGGCCGATCACCATCGCCTCCGCCGGCAGGTTGGCACCGGCGCTGAGTGCGACCAGGAAACGGAGCGGCGCTATGACCGGGATCACCCAGCGCAATTCCCTGCTCAGCGGGTCACAGACTTTCCGCGCCCACCGCAGGTGGCGGGGGCCGACGCCTTCCGGGCGGCAGACTTCATACAGCAGCAGCCCGGCGGTCAAGGTGATGCCCACCTTGATCAGGGCCTCGGCAAAGGCGACCGTGAACGGGGCCGCCGTGGGCAGTAGCTTCAACTGCAGGCCGATACCGATCAGCAACAGCGGCAGTAGTGCGATCTTGACCAGGGTGTAGAACAGGGCCCATAGGGTCAGCGGAAAGCTGTCGCTGCGGATCTTGCGTACCGATTTCACCAACAGCGGCAGTTGCAGGGCGGCGGCTTTGCGGTAGCGGATCTGCAGGCCGACCAGTACGATCAGGAGCAGAGCCGTCACGGGCCTGTGGATAACTGCCGAGTAGAGGTCCCAGGCCAGCTGGGCCCACTTCTCTCCCGAGAAAATCCAGCCAAGGCTCACGCTCAAGGTCTCGACGTTGGTCAGGCTGCCGCTGGAGATCCAGATCAGCTGGTCATTGATGTAGTTGATGTAGGACCCACTGACCTCCACTAACTGGCGCTCGGCCAGATCGAGGGAGGTGAGCTGGGCAATGTAGCGGCTGTAGACCTTTTGCAGCTCGTTGAGCGCTTCGCGACGGGACTGGGCCAGGTTTTCGGTCAGGTTGCGAAGGTCCTTGCCCTCCGGGTGTGTCGCGTCATCGGGCAGCTCTTCCAGTGTGCGCGCCACCACCTGCGGCAGGTTGCCCCGTTCCCGCAGCAGCTCCTCGATATTGATCTGACGGTCGGTCGCCTGGTTGATCTCCTGTTTGCGTTGTGCCGAGTTGCGGCTGTAGCTGCGGAAGGAGGGCAGGGCTTCGCGGCGACGGTAGAGCATGCTGCCGATAGCCTCGCTGGCGCCGACCACATCGACACGCTGGCGGGTGCTGGCGAAGTCGGTACGGATCTCGTCCAGCTGCTGTTTGGCGGTCGCCAGGTTGTAAGTGACCTGTTTCTCGCGATGTACCAGCTCCTCCAGTTCGGCCCGGTTGACGGCATTCTCCTCGGCGATCTTGCGCAACGGTTCCGGCAGGTTGGCGGTCTCCGCCTGCAACTGTTCGGCGGCCTCTCTGGCTTTGCTGGCCTGGCTTTCGCGCTGGGCGGCCGCGGCCGTGTTGAGCTGTTCCAGGTCGGCCTGCAGACGGGTGATGCGGTTGGCGGTGCTGTCCCGCTGGGCCTGGGCCAGATTGGTCAGCAGGCTCTGGTTGCCGAGTTTGAGCTTGAGCAGATCGAGCTCCGCCTGACGCAGCAGGTAGCGGCTCTTGAGCGAGAACACCCGTGCCTGGGTCAGAGCCTTGGGTTCGCCCGCCGGCAGATCCTTGATCTCCTGCTGGATCTGGGACAGGGTCTTGGTGTGCTCGTCGATCTGCTCGTTGATCTGTTTGCTGCCGACCAGCAGCTTGGCGAGCAACTCCAGCTGCTGCTTCTGTTCGTCACGCGCATTGGTCAGACTGAGCTCGTCCTGGCTGATGCGCAGTTCCAGCGCCGGCAGGTCGGCATGCTCGATGAACCGCTTCAGCTCCTTCGCGTCCTCGTCGCCGGCAGACTTCTGCTTCAGCTCCGCGATGCGTCGTGGTGCGCTCTTTACTGTCTCTTCGAGTTGTGTGCGTTCCTCACGGGCCTTATCGGTCAGCTGCAGCCAGTTCGCCGCCTGGTCGTACATCTCCTTGGCCTTGGTCTTTTGCGTATCTTCCAGCGTTTGATTCGCATCGACAGTGGATTTTGCCGACTCCACCAGGCTCAGGGTGGGTGTGTCGCTGCTTTGCAGATCGTCCGCAGGTTGCTCGGCAGCGATGATCACTGACGGTACGGTGATCGTCAGCAATAGGGTGAACAGAGAGACGGCTCGAATCAGGCTCATAGGGTGACGATGCTCGGTTTGCGGAAGATCAGCCTTTGTCCCCGGCCGGGTGATTTGGTTTCACCGTATTGTTTGGAGTGCGGCAGGGATCGCTGATTGGCATTATTTACCAGCCAGTGGCTGCTTTCCACACCTCGACGGCTCGATCGCGTGCAATATGCGTGAGAGTGACGTTGCGGTCAGTCGGCTCTATGGTCCTTGGATGGTTGAAAAGATGTCTCGGGCCGATCGGAAATCGACAGGCCGCTTGTTTGCGGGATGGGCTCTACAGCCGGTTCGGGGCGTCGCCACAACCAGGCGGCAATCAGCGCCAAGGTGAGGCCGAGCAGGAGTGAGACGGGCCAGACGGGGTGACCGAGCAGATGCAGCAACAGGTAACCGGCGACGATACCGCCGATCGCCAGCCACTTGCCGCTGCGTGTCATCATGCCGTGCGAAACGAAGAGATGGACGGGCTGGCCGAAGCGAGGGTGAGAAAGAATGCGCTGCGTCAGATGCGGTGCGCTACGTGACCAGCACCAGACCGCGCCGATCCAGAATACGGTGGTCGGCATCACCGGCAGGAAGATCCCGACCACGCCGAGAGCGAACAGCACCCAGCCGGCTGCCAACAGCCAGGGCTGGGATTTGCGCGTGGATTGCGGGTCGCTGTTCGCCATACTCATACTCTGCATCCTATACCTTCAGACTAGGTTATTTCGGGCCGGCACGCCCGCAGAATTTGGGGTAATTCGATCCTCATCCGCCCTCGATCAGCCAGTACCAGCCATAGGCTGCCACCAGAGCGGGAAGCGCACTGTAGAGGGTGGCGACCAACGCCGCCTTGGGCGCCACGGCGATCGCGGGGAAGAGGGCGTCGCCGTCATTGGCAATGGCGTTGCCGAGCTGGGCCGAGAGCGGCATGGCGCCGCTCAGGTAGAGCGAGGTGACCACGATCTGGGGACCACAGCCGGGGACGAAACCGATCAGGATCGCCAGTGCCGGTACCAGTGGGCCCCAGACGGCGATGGCCGTGGTCGGGTCGATCCCCAGGCCGGTCATCATCAGCTCATAGCCGAGGAAGGCGAAAATCACCCAGCTGGTGACGAAATTGGTGTCATTGACAACACGCCGCAGAAGCGGGGAGTCGATCTCGCAGCCACTACTGTCGCAGGGAGCGTTTTCACCACCGCGTACCACCCACATGCCGAGGGCGAGCAGAGCGCCGGCGAGCCCAAGCATCATGGCCGGGGAGCCGGGCAGCAGCGCATCCACATCGATCTGAAAGGCACCCAGGATGCCGGCCGCCAGGCCGGGAAGCGCGAGGGTTAGCCAAAGCCTCTCGCCGCGGCGCCAGCGACGGGGCAGCCAGGGCTGGCGCGCCTGCTTGCGAGGGTTGTCGAAGGTCGGTCGGGGCCGCAGGAAGTCGGGGCCGTGCCAGGCATCGACCGTATAGCCGGTGACCAATCCCATCACGGCACTGGCGACGAGTACGCTTGCGGCGGTGGCCGGTTCCTGGGCCAGGAGCAGGAACATGGCGTCGCCCATGGTGGCGATGAGCGTGGCCACCAGACCGCCGAAGCTGAGGTGGCCGCGGGTGAATTGGGTCACCGCAACGATGGCGCCGCCGCAGCCGGGGAAGGCGCCGAGCAGGATGCCTGCGGGTACGTGCCAGCGCCGGTAACGGTTGAGCAGGCTGGCGAGGTCGATGCCGAGACCACGCTCCGCCGCCAGCACCAATGCGATGGTGCCGGCGACGAAGACCGAGACCGCCAGATAGGCGTCGGCCAGGGCGCCGGCCGCGGCCTCGATGCCACCGGGGATGGAGAGTGCCGCGAAGGCGAAGAGAGCGACCACCCCGGCACGCCTGACTCCGGGATCGCGTGAAAATGCCACGCCGGGAAGGTGTCGCTGAAGGGCGTGAGTCAAGGTAGTCATTGGGTCTGCCTGTCGCCAATAAGATTAATATGCATGACAGGTTAGAAAATCCTGATTAATTAGTGAAATCGTTAATTTAGACCGATATGATTGGTTTTTGGTATTAATTCCCATTTCACTGATTGATCTGCCTCGTTATCCCTTTTCGGCTTTTATGCTGACGCTGATGTTAACTAACTGACCGCGATCGGTGGGGCAGTGTCCCACCCTACACCCTGAAATTGAACGGCATGGTGAGGCCCGGCCCCGGTAAAAACCGCTGATCAACCACGCAGACAGGCCCTAGCCTCGCTGTTTGCCTACCGGTTCGGCCGCCTCGTCTTGCGGCCCGATCCAGAATAGAGGGTTGTGAGCCACCTCCCAGAGAAACCCGTCCGGGTCGCTGAAGTAGCCCGAATAGCCGCCCCAGAATACTTTCTGACCCGGTTTGATCAATTGCGCACCGGCGGCCACCGCTTGCTCCAGCAAGGTGTCAACCTCGGCCTCGGAGGTGACATTGTGGGCCAGGGTGAAGCCGGGAAAACCACTGCCCTGGGCTGAAACCATGGCATCCTCGGCCAGAGCCTCGCGCCCGTAGAGGCCGAGCCAGCTGCCGTTGAGGGTGAAGAAAGCGACCGATGGCGGCGATTCCATCTGCGGCAGGCCGAGGCCGTCGCGGTAGAAACGGATCGAACGTTCGAGGTCGGCGACACCGAGGGTGATCATACTGATGCGGGGCTGCATGGTGGTTACTCCTTGGGTTTACGGTAGAGGCGCAGCAGACGCTCACAGGGATCTTCATCGTCGACCCGTGGCGTGAACCAGACATAGTCGAAAGGCAGGGTCTCGCCGCCGAACCAGCGGCGGTAGTCGGTCGGCTGGGTCAGCGACGGTTTAACAGAGGCAAACAGCAGGCTGACCAGCTTTCCCTCCCGAGTAATATCGTCCAGCAGGTAAGGTACCCCGCGATCGCTGCGGGCGTGACCGTAACCGACCAGCAGCAGAGTGCCGCCACCCACGTCGGCGCGTTGCAGGCGTTCCGACATCGTGGCGTCCCGGGTGCGCTGGGCCAGAGCCATACCCTCCAGATTGCCGGAGACAGGCAGTCCACAGTGGGCTTTGGACATGTCTCGCAGCAGTGTCTCCTGCCGTTTGGGAGGCAGTGGCGAATCGAGTCTGAAGCGCTTGACCAACTCCTCCGGTAACACCTCTAGGCCGTACAGGCGAACCGAAGCGGCCTCACGGCGTGAGAGATCCATCGCCGCCAAGGGCAAGCCGGCATCCGCGGCGAATTGGATCAGTCGCTGATAACCTCCCCACTGTTGGCGACGACGCTGACTCCAGTTGAGCGCTTCGGGCAACTGTTCCGCATTCTGATGCAGCGAGCGTGAAAAACGCTCCAGGGCAGGCTGGTCGTCGCTGGTGAAAATTTCGAGGCCGACCGAGACCCGGCGACCCTGGGCGAAGAGCGCCTTGAGGATGCGCAGCTGCAGTTGGTGGTGATCGGGATTGTTGTGGGACTCACCGGTGATCACATAGGGAATGGTCGCCAGAGTGTTCAGCAGGCGTTGCTCGTCTATGAAGCCCTGTGTCGCCACCTCCCAGATGCGTCCCGTCAGCGGATGCTCACGCCCGATGGGAGACTGCCATTCGATGGCTGGGCGTGACGCGCTTGCCTGAGGTTGTGGCGAGGCGCAGAGGGGGAAGCTGGCGTACAGGATCAGCAGGGCGGTCAATGGGCGCTGTATGGTGCGTGACATGTCAATCCGAGCTCTCCGGCTGTGGCCGCTGGCATAGGCTTCAGCTTAGACCCACATGCGCGTTGTCGACCGGTTTCGTGGCTCAGTAGAAGTCCCCGGTGGGGCGGGAGGCACGTATTTATATGTTGGGCTGTGGCGATGATACGGCGGCTCCACGACCGCAATCCGGATGACGGCGATGCGCGGCATGACCGGAAAGGTCTAAACTGCTTGGGCGAGCCGGTCACGCAGGATCGGAATCAGCCCCTCGTGCTCACCGATCAGGCCGCTGGTCAGAATCCGCCAACCTGGATGCTCAGCGGCGACGCGCCCACAGATCGATTCGATATCCCCTGCGCGGCCGGCGTGACGACCCGGTGACATGAAGAGCAGCGAGAGGGCCAGGGGGTGACGGTCGTCCTCTTCGCCGGCCTGGTGCAGAACCTGTTCCAGCAGTTCGCCGTTGAAGTCGTATTCGGCCCCCTCGCGGCGCTCCATCACCGCTTCCGACAGTTGCATGCCGGGACCGAGAATCTGCCGCATTTCCTCCGCCAGGTAGCGACGCACCGCGGTCACTGAGGGATTGGGCGATCCGTGATCGACCAGGATCACACGTTGATACTCCCCCCCGTCGTCCGCCGGCAACTGGTCGCAAAGGATCCTCGCCAGTCGCGGCTCCCCCTCCGGCATAGGGCAGAGCACGGGGCAGAGCTGCAGTTCGAACTCGCCATAGTCTGTGGCCAGCTGTTTGCATTGATCGGGAATGAAAGAGGAGAGGGCGCGACTGGGACCGAAAAACAGCGGCAATACGATGAAGCGGCGCTCTCCTCTGGCGAGGTGTTCGGCCAGGAAGGGGCGGAAAGTGTGTGCCGGGAGTCCGCCCAGATCCTCGGGCGGGATCTTGTGCGCATGCTGCAGAGAGACCGCATGGACGGTCCTGCCCAGGTCGTCGCCGAGCAGATCGGCGAGGCGGCGCAGCGTGAGTGTGGACTCGGCCCGGCTGGAGCCGTTGTCCACCAGTAGGAGGGTGGCTGAGGTCATGTTGGTCAGTGGGTGTCTCGACACCATACATCCTTAGCTAACTCGCTGTTGAAGACAAGCGCAAGATGTCATGAATTACCCGGTTCTGTCTCGGCGAATTCCTGCTTGTGGACGAGTCAGCTGGCGGCCTCGGCGGCTGCCAGCTGTTGGACCAGGGCACGTTCGCCGAGTCTGATGGCGAGCCGTTGCAGAGGGTGTCGATTGCCGCCGGGACGCCAGGTGCGGTACAGGCGGTTCTGATAGGCGTCGAACTGCTGACCCCAGGGGGCCGGCAGAACCTTGCCCCGACCCAGCAGCAGCTTGAGCACCTGGCTGGCGGCAAAACCGGCGCATAGTTCGCAGCCCATGGGCGTGGAGGGCCCCCGCTTGGCGATGAGATCGATGCGATCGGGCAGCACCAGATAGCCGGCATGCGCCCGGGCCGGTGCCAGCCCGACGAGAAAGCGCAGATACTGCTGATATTCACCTGCCCCTTCGAGCTGAAAATAGCTTTCGAAGCTCATCTTGCCCGGCAGGAAGTTGAGCAGGGCCGAACCCATGCCGAGCGGAGCGGCGGTGACGGCGGGGATGCCCAATCGATCGCAAGCGTCGAACACCGCGCGACGGGCTTGCAGGGCGAAGAAATCGAGGCCGTCGAGGTAGAGGTCGCAGCCGTCGAGAAAGGTCTCGGCAGCGTCGGGCTGAACGCCCTCGGGAAAACGTGCGATCTCCAGCTCCGGATTGATCGCCAGCGCCATCTCGCAGAGTGCATCCAGTTTCGCCCGGCCGACGGTGTGCAGGTTGGCGCCGGCCTGGCGATTGAAGTTCTCCACCGCGAAGGTATCGAAATCGGACAGGTGGAAACGACCCACGCCGAGGCGTGTGAGGGTCAGCAAATGACTGCCACCGACCCCGCCCATACCGGCAATGGCGACGGTGGAACGGCGTAAACGATCCTGTTCCGAGGGGGTGACCCAGCCGATGTTACGGGAAAAGGCGAGCTGGTAGTCAAACGATGTCATTGGAGCGGGCTGTCTCATAGTGGAGCTGGAGCATGGCGTCGAACTGGTCGCCGAGATCGTGCTGGATGGCGTGGTAGAGGTCGAGGATCTGTTGGCCCATGTGGGCAGTCAGTTCTTCACGCGGGAGCTCGAACAGGGCGCGGCTGCCGCGCAGTTCGAAGGTCTGGCTGATCTGGTGAAAGACCAGGCCGTAGCGCTGCAGGTGGCGTTGCAGGCGTGGCTCCATCACCACCAGTACCCGTTCCAGATCGCACAGTTCAACCATGGCAATGGCCGAGAGGTAGAGGCCGATGGAGATGTTGGGAAAGTTGCGTCGCTCATCCTCGGTGTAGATGGTGGTGGTGTTGTGGCTGTCGAGGATGAACGGCTTGCCTGCCTCCCGCGCCCGCCGGCGGAAGTTGCTTGGCACCGCCAGACGCGATATCTCGCCCACCGACTGGCCGGTGAATTCGTGGAGTCGGCGATTGCCACGCATGGGAATCGGATGGCTCTGGCAGGGCAGCAGCGACTCCGTCCTGCCGATCTTCGGCAACACCAGGCGGACACAGCCGGCGATATCCCCGGATCGCTTGTGTTCCAGCAGGCAGTGGTAAGCGTAGTCGTCACAGTCGTCGGTTTCGAGCTGGCTGTCGTTTTTTGGCTCCCAACCCAACTCCTCGGCATAGACCTGGTAGCGAATGGCGTAAGCAAAGCGTCGTTGCTGACGACTCATCGCGAGGCTGACTTGAAAATATTGCGAGAAATTTTTGGCCAGACTCTCCATGTGTTCTCCCTTATGGTGGCAAGACTGCTTCCAGCGGTTCCAAACCCCAGAGGCAGTGGCTGCCTCGATGCCGCGGGTGCCACAACATTACCTATTTCGTGTTTTTGTGACAAATTGATTTGTGCGGGGAAACGACATCGACACCCTGGTCCCCGTCACGAGTCAGGGTGGGGGTGTGCAAACAGACCTGTTGATCCGTACCTGACGGCTCGTTGCGTATTCGGTAGGTGAAAAGCCCGGTTTGTGGGTTTTCGGGAAAACCGAGTCCGCTGTTGAGAATCGTTGATCTGGATCACCTGAGAAACGGATTTAGGTAAAGACAGGGAATGTTTGGGCGCTATAGTGACACCACTTTTGAAGTGGGATACAAGGGAATGAACTACTTGGTGACTATGTATATCACTCTCAGAGAATCGCTTGGGATCTATACCAACGACCAGCTCTACGAGCTGTTCACCGACCGGCATCACGGTATGCCGATCTCGCGTCACCGTGCGGCCATCATGCAGAGCCGCATCTACTTCTTTTGTGTCATCTTCGCCATCCTGGTGCCGACCTGGGCGGTGATCGACCTGCTCTTTCTGCCGAGCGGTTTGTGGGGAGAGCTGGTTGTCATGCGTGCCCTCTCCGCCGCCGTCTTCGCGATACTGGCCTGGCAGGCACGCAAGGATCCCGAGTTGAAGCGCGCCCGCCTGCTGCTGGCCGGTATGCTGGCGGTGACGCCCTTGTTCTATATGGTCTCCGATCACTGGATCAACGCCTACGAGCTGAGCGGCGCGGAGCAGGTGGTAGCGGAGCTCTATGCCTTGCTGCCGTTCGTGATGGTGGCCGGTCTGACCCTGTTCCCCCTCACTCTGGTGGAGTTTCTGGCCTATGCCACACCGATGCTGCTGGTGACGCTCTATACCAGTTTTCCCGAATCACGCGCGGAGATACCCCAGGCGGTATCCACCATCTGGCTGTTCGTACTGATTCTCGGTGTCGCGCTCTTTGCCTCGCTGAGTCAGCTGCGCTACATGCTTTCGCAGGCGAGTCGGGCCAGTTACGATGTGTTGACGGGACTGCTGACCCGGCGTGCCGGCATCGAGATGCTCGATCTGCAGTTCCGTCTCGCAACCATGAGTGAAGCTTCGCTCTCCATCCTCTACTTTGACCTCGACAACTTCAAGGCGATCAACGACGGGTTCGGCCACGAGGCGGGCGACGAGGTGCTGAAAAACGCCGCGCGACAGATCAATGCCAACGTGCGCAAGGGCGACAGCGTGATCCGCTGGGGCGGAGAGGAGTTCATCGTCATCCTGCCGACTGCCGATCCCCATGAGGCCAACGAGGTGGTGGAGCGCATCATGAAGGCCGGTCTCGGTCAGCGCCCCGACAAGGATCCGGTGACTGCCAGCATCGGTGTGGCGGAGGTGCGGGCGGACGCCGTCGTCGACTGGAAGTCCCAGGTCGAGCTGGCGGACCATCGCATGTACAAGGCCAAGACCAGTGGTCGGGCACGCAGCATCGGCGTCGACGGGGAGCACAAGTTGTGGCCCCTGCTCGAAGCCGCTGAGATCTCTCATTAACCCGCACTCCAAGCGGGTTTCGATCGCCAAAAAACGCATTGACAGCAGGCTGGACCAAGCCTACTTTTCGCACTTGAAGGGAGGCTTTGCAGCACTCCCTGTCTGCGCCCACCATAGCGGATTCTGATCCCGCATCGTCGTCGAGTCCTGTGGCGGTACGCCTGGATGATTTAGGATTTGCGACACACGCCAATGGGCATTCAAACTCCCCCTGCCATTACATTTTTTCTGGTCCGGCCGCGATGATCCGCGTCGCTGTTCTCGAAGACCTGGATCACCTGGAACAGCTGGAGAACCGCTGTTTCACCAGCGATCGGCTTTCACGTCGCCAGTTGCGCTACCTGTTGACCAAGGGCAAGGCGAGCCTGCTGGTGGAGGCGGAGGAGTCCGAGCCCGAACTGCTGGGCTATGTGGCGGTGCTCTTCAGCAAGGCCACCTCCATGGCGCGTCTCTACTCCATCGCGGTGCGCCCCGATCTTCAGGGCAAGGGCGTCGGACGACGCTTGTTGCAGGCGGCCGAGGAGACCGCCTGGGAGCATCAGCGCGCCTATATGCGGGCAGAGGTGCGCAAGGACAATGCGGCCTCCCTGGCCCTGTTCGAGCGCATGGGCTATCGCCGCATCGGCGAGTGGCACGACTACTACGAAGACCACATGGATGCCTGGCGTTTGGAAAAGCGCCTGCATCCCGATGTTTCGCCGCGGCTGTCGGAGGTCCCCTACTATCAGCAGACCCTCGATTTCACCTGCGGACCGGCGGCGCTGATGATGGCGATGCACGCCCTCGACGATTCGCTGCCGATGAACCGCACGCTGGAACTGCGCCTGTGGCGTGAGGCGACCACTATCTTCATGACCTCGGGTCATGGTGGTTGCGGTCCCTACGGGCTGGCGCTGGCGGCGGCCAGCCGGGGTTTCGATGTGGAAGTCTATGTCAACGACACCGGTATTCTGCTTGCCGATACCGTGCGCAGCGAAGACAAGCGCGAGGTGATGCGGCTGGTGCAGGAGGAGATGCTGGATGAGTTGACGGAACACGGGGTGCCGATCCATCACGGGGCGCTCTCGCTGGAAGCGATCGAACTGCTGCTGCGCAAGGGGCGGCTGGTACTGGTGCTGATCAGCTCCTGGATGATCTACGGTGAACTTGAACCCCACTGGGTGGTGATGACCGGCTTCGACGACTATTTTGTTTACATGCACGATCCCTTCGTCGATGTACCGCTGGGCGAGACAGCTTCGGACTCCATCAACATGCCGATCCAGAGAGAGCAGTTCGTGCGCATGTCGCGCTATGGGAAGGCGGGCCTCAAAGCGGCCATCGTACTGGGTAAACCGACATGAGCGAATTCCTCATCATCACCGACAAGGCGGGCGACTGGCCCGACGCCCCGGCCTCGCTGCCGATGGTCACCGCCAAGTCCTACCTCACCGATCCCCAGTGGGCCGGTACCCGGGGGCTGCGGGTGGTCAATCTCTGCCGCAGTCAGCGCTACCTCGGGGTGGGTTACTACTGTTCGCTGCTGGCGGAGGCGCGCGGCCATCGGGTGATCCCCAACGTGCGCACGATTCAGGATCTGAGTCATCGCGCCATCTACAGCCTCGATACCGAGGATCTCAACCAGCGGGTACAGCGCATTCTCGGTCGGCGCAAGTCTGGACTCGATACCACCGCCTTCAAGATCAATAGCTACTTCGGTCAGTCCGAGCTGGTCAATCTGCAGCCGGTGGCGAGGGAGCTGTTTGAAATCTTTCCCGCGCCCCTGCTTCAGGTGGAGTTTCAGCTCAAGGGCGACTGGCGCATCGCCGCCGTACGCACGCTGCCGCTGAGCGGCCTCAGCGAGGCCGAGCGCGTGATGCTGGGTGAGGCCTTGATCGGTTATCTGGGCAAGCGCTGGCAGCGTCCCAAGACCCGCACCGGCGGGCGCTACGACTTGGCCATCCTCTACGATCCGGACGAGAAGATGGCGCCCTCCAACCGCAAGGCGATCGCCGCCATGACCAAGGCGGCGAAAAAGCTGGGACTGGAACCGGAACTGATCCAGAAGAGGGACTATGGCCGGCTCGCCGAGTTCGACGCCCTGTTCATCCGCGAAACCACCCGCATCGACCACCACACCTACCGCTTCGCACGCAAGGCGGCCGGCGAGGGCATGGTGGTGATCGATGATCCGGAGTCGATCCTGCGCTGCACCAACAAGATCTTTCTTTCGGAACTGCTGCGTACCCATCGGGTGGCCACGCCCAAGAGCGTGGTGATCCGTCCCAAGACCCTGGACGAACTGGAGCGCCAGATCCCCTATCCTATCGTACTGAAGATACCTGACGGCGCCTTCTCGCTCGGCGTCTACAAGGTCGGCGAGCGGGCGGAGCTCGAGCAGACGGCGAAAAAGCTGTTCAAGCGCTCGGAACTGTTGCTGGCGCAGGAGTTCACGCCCACCGAGTTCGACTGGCGGGTCGGCATCCTCAACCGGCAGGCGATCTATGTCTGTAAATACTACATGTCGGCGCGCCACTGGCAGATCGTCAACCACGAGGCCAAGGGCAAACCCCGCGAAGGCGGCTTCGAGACCTTGGCGGTGGAAGATGCTCCGCCACAGGTGGTGAAGACCGCGCTGAAGGCAGCCAATCTGATCGGCGACGGGCTCTACGGGGTCGATCTCAAACAGATCGGCAGCAAAGTGGTGGTGATCGAGGTGAACGACAATCCCAGTATCGATGCCGGGGTCGAGGACGCGGTGCTGGGCAGTGTGCTCTATGAGACGATCATGGCCGAGTTTCTGCGACGGCTGGAGCTGCGGCGGGAACGGTGAGTCAGTTGAAAGGACTCACGCTATGCCAAGACAACTTAATCGAATCGAAGCTTGCAAGGAGTCGAACATGAAAGGTCAATGGCTCATCGGGTTGGTGTTGTTGACGGGTGCTTCCCTGGCGCAGGCAGGACCCTATGCCGGTTTCAAGGTGGGGGTGCTCGACTATGATCTGCCCTATTTTGAAGATCCCACCACCGTGGAGATCTATCTCGGAAACCGTTTCAACGAGAATATCGCCGTCGAGTTCAACTACATCGATCTGGGTGAATCGGAGGACGGCATACCGCCGGTCTGGACCCTGAGTGGAGACAGCGTGGGCGTCGGTCTGAGGTTGTTCGCGCCGCTGTCGAAACAGGTGGAACTGAGCGGACGTGTCGGTGTGCACAGCTGGAATCTGGAACTCACCGAAGCGGGCTACGGTACCCTCTTCGAGGATGACGGCACCGACCTCTTCTATGGCGTCGGTGTGACTCTGGGCCTGGCGTCGAATCTGGGATTGGGCGCGCACTACACCGTCTACGACTTCGACGAGGATGACGCTTCGGTGCTGTCGTTCAATCTCCAGTTTCGTTTTTAGGGTTTGAATTGCCCGCTGTTCTCACTGCAATCCCGTCGCCCGCTAAGGGATGTGGGGGCCGTCCTCACGGTATGATGCAATCTCGATCATCGAGACGGGTCGGCTCCGACTGGTCATGGACCGGGAAGTGTGTTGTCCTGACACAACCTTCAGCGACCTGAAGACGCCCGGGGGCAACCGTCATGCAACGCTACAGCATCCTTCATCGCACCTATTACAACTTCTCGAATGAAGTGACGCTCGGGCCGCACCGTCTGCGCCTGCGACCGCGTGAGGGCCATGAGCTGCGTATCGAGTCCTCGTCGCTCGATATCACGCCAGTGGCGGAGCTGCGTTGGCAGCGCGATGCGGAGGATAACTCGGTGGCGATCGCCACCTTCAAGCAACCCACCAAGCAACTGGCGATCGAGAGCAAGGTCATTATCCAACAGTACAACGAGGAGCCGCTGGACTTTCTGGTGGCGGACTATGCGGTCGACTTTCCATTCAACTACACAGCTGATGACCTGGCTGTGCTCACGCCCTACCTGCGTGCTGTGCAGCTGGCCCCGGACCCTTCACTGAAGGCCTGGATCGACGCCATCTGGCAGCCGGGCGAAAAGTTGCAGAGCTACGAGTTGCTGTTGCGCCTCACGCGCCAGATCAACCGTTCCATGCGCTACCAGGCCCGCGAAGAGCCGGGTGTGCAGGCATCAGGTGAGACCCTTGCGCTGGGTTCGGGGTCGTGTCGCGACTTCGCCGGTCTGTTGATGGACGCGGCGCGACAATTGGGTTTCGCCGCCCGCTTCGTGAGCGGCTATCTCTACGCACCACCCTCGCCCAACGACTATGGCGCCACCCATGCCTGGACCGAGATCTATCTGCCCGGCCCCGGCTGGAAGGGTTTCGATCCCACTACCGGAGAGGTCGTCGGCGGCGATCACGTCTCGGTGGCCGTCTCCCGGTCACCGGCCAACGTGCCGCCAGTCGAAGGGAGCTACCTCGGTTCGCCGGGAGCACAGCTGGAAGTGGGTGTCTGGATGACACCCTTGTGAGGACAGCGCGCTGCTGTTGTGTTGCCCATTATGATTGGGCCGAACGTTCTTTTTATCCTGGCCCGGATGCAACGAATTGGAATGCGGGCAATCGATTAGCCCGGCACTCCGGATTACGCTTCGCTCCACCCAGGCTATATCGCTATATAACTCTTGGTTCGTACTGAGGTCAGCGCACCACCACCACCGGATAGGGCAGCTCCCGGAGCCGCTGCAGCATGCTGCGGCCGCGCAGCAGTTCGCTGCGCTCGCTCACCATCAACAGATCGCAGGCGGCGGCCTTGAGGCTGGTGCCGAGGGTGGCGGGCGTGCTGTCGGCGAGATGCACCCGGATGTTGTGGTGCTGCGGATCGATCTCTTTCAGTCGCTGCATGAAGGCCGCGTCGGATGCCAGCTCGCTTTCCGGCGGCAGAAACAGGATCAGCTGGATCTCCGGTTTGAGACTCAACTCGCCGACCGCTTCCAGCAGATGCTCAGCGGTTTCCACGCTGTCGAGGATGACACCCAGCTTGAGTGGTCCCTTGCGGGCTGCCGAGGTGCTATAGGCCGCGCGGTAGCGGCTGGGCGTCGGTGTGCTGAGCCGGCCCAGCAGCAGCATCGGTGACTCCAGGGCCAGATCCTGCAGATCGCTTTCGAATTCGCCGCGCCAGACACGGAAGCTCCACTCGAGTCCGGCGCGGGTGGCGGAGCTCTCCAGCGCCTCGCGGGCCAGCCTGGCCATGGCGCGCCACTCCTTCATCAGGCGTTCGGGGTCGAGTCGCTCCTCGGTGAAGCTGTCGCGTTTGAGTTCACGCAGGAAGGGCAGGCCGGTGAGGCGGTAGAGGGCGGCGTCCTCGACGAAGACCACCTCGAGTTCCGCCTGCAGCTGACTGGCGATGAGGGTGCCCAACTCCAGCAGCCGCTGGCTCTGGGGCTTGTCGTGCAGCACCACGGTGACGCGGCGTCGGTTTCGGGCGTTCATGCGTCGTCCGCCTCGGATTGTTCGGACTTCTCTTCGCCCGAGGCTTCCGCCTCCAACTCCTGCAGACGTTTGGTGAAGTGGATCAGGCTCTCCTCGACCCGGCGGTTGATGCTGCCTTCGGGGAATTCGCCCTTCTCGTCGCGCTCGCCCGCCGGCAGGCCGGTGAGCAGCTCGATGCCCTGGTCGATGGTTTCCACCGGGTAGACGGCAAAACGGCCATCGCGCACCGCTCCGACCACGTCCTCACGCAGCATCAGGTGTTTGACGTTGGCGGCCGGGATCAGCACCCCCTGTTCGCCGTTGAGGCCGCGGGCACTGCAGATGTCGAAGAAGCCCTCGATCTTTTCGTTGACGCCGCCGATGGCCTGCACTTCGCCCAGCTGATTGACCGAGCCGGTGACGGCGAAGGACTGCTTGAGCGGCGCCCCGGCCAGGGCCGATAGCAGAGCATAGAGCTCGGCCGAGGAGGCGCTGTCCCCCTCCACCGTGCCGTAGGACTGCTCGAATACCAGGCTGGCGGAGAGACTGAGCGGGTAGTCCGGTGCATAACGGCCGGCGAGGAAGCCGGAGAGGATATAGACCCCCTTGGAGTGGATCGGCCCGCCCAGCTCCACCTCCCGTTCGATATCCACCACCTGGCCCTTGCCGAGGCGGGCGCGGGCGGTGATGCGGCTGGGATGGCCGAAGCTGAAGCCGCCCAGCATCATCACTCCCAGGCCGTTGATCTGCCCCACCTGCTCGCCCTCGGTGGTGATCAGCAGGGTGCCCCGCTGCACCTCTTCCTGTAGCCGCTGGCGGATGCGGTCGGCGCGATGTATCTGGGCGTCAATGGCCTGCTGCACGTCATCGCGGGCGATGACGGCGTGGCCGTTCTCGCCGGCCCAGTAGTCGGCCTCCTGCAGCAGGTCGGTCAATGAGCGCATATGGCTGCTGAGGCGTTCGTTGTCGTCGGCCAGGCGCAGGCTGTGGTCGATGACGCGGGCCACTGCCTGCCGCTCGAGATGGCGCAGGGACTTCTGTCGCGCGACAGTGGCGATCAGCCGGGCGTAACCTTGCTCGTTCTCCGCGTCCCGTACCAGGCGGTCGTCGAAGTCGGCCGCCACCTTGAACAGCTCGCTGAACTCGGGATCGTAGGCTTCCAGCAGATAGTAGATGTGGCGCTCGCCCAGCAGCACCACCTTGACGTCGAGCGGGATCGGCTCCGGCTCCAGCGACTGAGTGCTGATCAGGCTGGTGATCTGGGCCAGGGACTCGATACGGATCTCCCCCGACTGCAGCACCCGCTTCAGGGTCTCATAGGCGAACGGCTGCATCAGCAGCTTGAGAGCGTCGAGAATCAGGTAGCCGCCGTTGGCCCGGTGCAGGGCGCCGGGGCGGATCATGGTGAAATCGGTCTCCAGGGCACCCAGATGGGCGCGGTGTTCGATGCGGCCGACCAGATTGTTGTAGCCGGGCAGATCCTCGTAGACGATCGGCGCGCCGCCGTTGGCCTCGTGGCTGAACAGCAGATTGACCCGGTAGCGGTAGTGCCAGGGCGGGCCTTCCTCCTGCTGCGACAGGCTGATGCCGAAGAGGCTCGTCTTGCGCTCCTCGTGGGGCAGGAACTGCTGGTAGTTGTCGATCACGTCCTGCTCCACCCGGTCGAGATAGGCGCTGACGGCATCGATATCCTTGAACGCCTCGCGCAAGGCGTCGAGCAGGTGATGCACCGCGGAGCCGGTCATCTCCCGGTTGAGCTTGCCGATCTCCTCACGGGTCTCCTTCTGCCACTGAGGGACGGCGTGCAGGGTCTTGCGCAGCTCTTCCTGCAGCTCCTTGACATCCTGTTCGATCGCTTCACGCTCCTTCTCGGGCAGTTTGTGGAACTGTTCGGGGCCGAGGATCTTGTCATCCTTCATCGGACCCAGGGTGAAGCCGGTGGGGGTGTTGATGAGGGCGATGTGCTTCTCCTCCGCCTTCTTCTGCATGGCCGCCATGGCCGCCTCCTGGCGTTCCTGAAACTGCTCCTCCAGGGCCTGGCGTCGGGTATGGTACTCGTCGCTCTCGAACACCAGGGGAATCGCCTCGTGCAGGTCGTTGACCAGCTGTTCCATGGCCTGTTTCAGGGTCAGGCCGCGACCGGCGGGCAGCGCGATCGCCTGCGGCTTGCGGGCATCCTCGAAGTTGTTGACGTAGCACCAGTCGTCCGGCAGCGGACGTTCGGCTGCCAGCCCCTTGAGGTAGCGTCGTACCAGGGCGAACTTGCCGCTCCCGGATGGCCCCAGGGCATAGAGGTTGTAGCCCTTGTGCCGTACCCCCAGACCGAAGCGCAGGGCCTCGATCACGCGGCTCTGGCCGATGAAGCCGTCCAGCTCCGGTAGGGATTCGGTGGTCTCGAAGTCGAACTGCTGCGGATCGCAGTAGCGCAGCAGCGATTCCGGTGTCAGCGGTGTGATGCTCATCTCTCGGTCCTGGGTCTGACGATGTGAAGGGGGCTGATATAAAACTCCTATCAAAAGTGTAGACCGCCAAGGCAGCGGTTAACTGATCTGACGCAGCCCCCACCGATTCTGTACCGGGTCTACAATGAAATTAGGGATAGACGGTTTTCAATCGATCATCCAGCGCAGACCGGAGTCTGGGATAGCACATATGGCGCGTTTTCCGAATGGAGTCCGGACGCTCCCAGCGCGGCGGATGCGCAGCCGTCATTCCCCGAAAGCAGTATCCGTTCCCGGCGTTCATCATCCTTTCCGTCAGGAGGTGGCTATGATGTCGACCCATACCCCCCACTCCCCCAGCCGTCGAGACAGGCTGCTGAAACAGCCCCATAACGACGCCTATCGCACCGATCGCAAACTGTCTGAACCCACCCTGTGCAAGATCTGCGGCGCGGTCTACAGCGGCGGTCGCTGGCAGTGGCTCGATACCCTGCCCGAAGCGGCGGACGAGACCCGTTGTCCGGCCTGTCAGCGTATTCACGATCGACTCCCGGCCGGTTTCCTCATCCTGAGTGGCGAATTCTTCGAAACGCACAGGGACGAGATCATGCGCCTGGTGCACAATCACGTGGAGCGTCAGCGTCTGCAGCATCCGCTGCAGCGGATCATCGACAGCAAGCCGCTGGATAGCGGCGGCATCGAGATCAGCTTCACCGAATACCATCTGCCGAAAGGCGTGGGTGAGGCGGTGAAAAACGCCTATCAGGGTGAACTGCAGATCACCTTTGCCGAGGAGTCGGGCCAGGAACGGGTCAGCTGGGTGCGTTAGCCAGGCTTTCGTCTTGCCGGCGAAGGCCGTCATTCAGGAACGCGCCGAACCCGATAAAGGCCGTTCTTCTGGATGCCGGCTTTCGTCGGCTCTATCCGGGTGTATCAGTGGCGAGCGTGCTATACGTTGAGGAGGGTCGCATCACCCCGCATTCCGTTCAATCCGATTGCTTCTGCTTCCGCCCGGCCCTGTAGCCCAGCTGTAACACCCGCTTGCCGAAGCGGTCGGAGACGCGGTCGAGGGTCTCCAGCAGCCGGTCGTCCTGCTCCTGGCGCCTGGGTGGTTCGAACAGATCGGCCTGCGCCGCTCCCCGCTCCCGCCAGTCGCTGATGCCGACACCGATCAGACGCACCGGCTTGCGTGGCAGGTCGCCATGCAGGAACAGCGACCAGGCTTGTCTCAGGATGGTCCGCTGATCGTGGGTCGGAGCGTCGAGTCTGCGCTGGCGGGTGTGGGTCTCGAAGCCGCTGAAGCGGATCTTGAGGTTGACCACCGATCCGGCCAGTCCCTCCCGGCGTGCCGTTGCCGCCACCTCGGCGGCCAAGTGGTGCAGCGCGGCATGCAGGGCCTGCGGGTCCTCCATATCCGTCTCGAAAGTGGTCTCCTTGGAGATGCTCTTGCGCTCCCTTTCCGTTTCCACCGCCGTGGAACCGATGCCGTGGGCCTGGGCATGAAAGCTGGCCGCCGCCTTCTTTCCCAGCTGCTGCTCCAGATAGGAGAGCGGTATGGCGCGCAGCTGGGCCACGCTGCGGATGCCAAGGCGTGAAAAGATCTTCTGCGTCTGGCGTCCCAGCCCCCGCAGGTTGGCCACCGGCATGGGAGCCAGAAAGTCGAGTACTTGTTCGGGACGGACCACGGTCAAGCCGTCCGGCTTGTGGTGTTCGGAACCGAGCTTGGCGATCAACCGGTTGGGGCCGAGGCCGACCGAGACGGTCAGCCCTGTGCGTTCGCTGATGCGACGCTTGATCTCCGCCCCGATAGCCTCGGGCGGTCCCATCAGTCGCTCCAGTCCACTCAGATCCAGATAGGCCTCGTCGACCGAGACCGGTTCGACCACCGGCGTGATGGTTCCCAGGATCTCGAAGATCTCCTGCGATACCCGGCTGTATTTCGCCATGTCGGGTCGCAGAAACACCGCCTTTGGGCAACGCCGGTAAGCTTCGGAGATAGGCATGGCCGAATGGATGCCGTAGGTGCGGGCCTCGTAGCTGGCCGCCGCCACCACCCCGCGATGGCCCGGCAGGGCGCCCACCACCACCGGCCGTCCCTGGTATTCGGGACAGTCGCGCTGCTCGACGCTGGTAAAGAAGGCGTCGAGGTCGGCGTGGCCGATCCAGGTTTGCGGTGTGTCGGGCAGGCTCATGGCAAGCGTGACATCAGAGTCTGATATTGCGCCAATACTGGCGGGGCATTCCCGCAGTGTAATACAGCTTGACTGTCAGCGGATGAGACAGAGGTCGCCGGCCGTGACCTGGCCAGTGAACGGATAAGCCGTTCGGGCCCGAGTCGAATGCGCCGTGCTCCGTCGCTACAGGTCGGAACACGGCACTGTTGCCGTGGATACCGCCTGTAGCCGAATGTATAAGCTGGGTTTACTGAATCACGACACGGGCATTGAGCGGCTGAGTCGGACGGTTGTTGTCATGGTGCATGGTGTGGCTGAAGGCCTCAATCTGCTCCGCTGTCGCCTTTTCGGGAGTCTTCATGACGATCCAGGTCACTCCTTCACTACAGGGTGGCGTGGTCAGCGAGCCATTGAAACGATAGTAGTCCCGGTCTTTGGGTAACAGGGCGTTTGCATCGACCCTGTTGTTCAGGGGGTGGCTTCCACCCGCATCGTGCGGCATGACCTGCCAGGCCCTGGCGAGTTCCGGATTGGCCTCCCCGTTTTCGTACATCACCGCGATTACGGCGAGATTTCCGTCGCTGTCGGCATGGACAAAATGGGCCTCCATGGGGAAGGCGCGGCCCTCGATGCGGTTTTCACTGGGGGCATGGAAATGAAACTGCTTGAGCTCGAAGCGATGACCGTCAACGGTCAGGCTGCTGCCGGGAGCATAGTTCACCTGAATGGTGTGGCCGTTGTTGATCACTTCAAAACCACCGGGTTTGTAATCGATGGAGAGAGCGGGCAGTCCACCTTCAACCATGTCGGTGAGATTGATGGGAGACTGGTTTTTGCCGCTGGCGCAGAGGGCGTAGTCGGGTGAAAGCTCGCCCCAGTTGTCGGGTCCCTCATGACCCGTGTAACCCCAATGCGCTTTGTCTGCGGCTTGAGATGCGCTACTGGCCAGCAGGCCGGCCGCCAATGCGGAAAGCAGGTGCTTGTTCATGTGCTTGACCTCCGAATGTGTTGTGGTTGTTTTGAATGAACCCTCACGGGTGGACGCAGACGTCATATCATCGTGCGCACGGGGCACACAGGAATCGGGCTGACCATCGGGTGACGAGTCAGACGTTGACGCTGTGATTGAAAGCGCCGATGAGTGGCCGAATGTTCTCCATTTCGATGGCCGGGTTCCGGGCGCAGCGCTATTTGAACCCAAGCTGTCGGGGGTGGCAAGTGCGTCAAGGTGATTTTGCCTGACGGGTTTGTTGCGCTTAACTTTGGTTTAACGGAGGGTGTTCGGAAGCCCTGACTCTACCCTATAGTTGCGCGCAATCACTTCAAAACAAGTAGCCCGGATGCAACGAAGCGGAATCCGGGAGCGGTGATCCTGGTGGTTCCTGTTTACACCATGCTCCATCGTGGCAATATGTCCGGATTCCGGCGATGGGTGCCCGATCAATTGAGCGATGGTTTCACCAAGGCCAAAGCCGGGAACCTCATCGAACGGCAACCCAATTCTGCGTAGCCCCTTTTCTTCACAAGACATCTCCGCTTAACTACGGAGTTATGCTTGATTCTGACCAAACCGCCATGAAGCGCTTTTATTCACCGGTATCGGCCAGCCAGGCCTTCGCATGGGCCGATCGCTGGAACTTGACGCCGACCCCGTTGGCGCTGTCGCTGACGCGGGCGGCGGGCTATCGTCTGGCTGAAGCGCTGACGGCCGACGCAGAGATGCCGCCCAAGGCGCAGTCTGCCCGCGACGGATACGCTCTGCGGGCCACTGACACCCTGGGCGCCGGTGACTACAATCCGCTGCCGCTGCGACTTCTGAGTGCTGGGCAGAGCGTTGGCCCGGGCAGTGCCGTGCGGGTCTCTGCCGGCGACGATCTGCCCGAGGGGGCCGATGCGGTGCTTGGCCTGGAGCGGGGGGACGAGCGGGGCAGGTTTCTGGATGTGGCCGGCAGCCTGGCTCCGGGAGAGGGTCTCATTCGCCCGGGCGAGGAGTGGCGGCAGGGTGATCTCCTGCTGCCGGCAGGCCGACGCCTGCGACCCCAGGATCTGGCCAGACTGGCTTTGGCCGGCCACAGCGATATCAAAGTGTTGGGCAGGCCCAGGGTGCATCTTTGTCTCGCCGGGCGTTTCACCCGGGATGCGGACAGTCCCATGCTGGCGGCGCTGGTGAACAGGGACGGCGGCGAGCTGACCGGTATCGAGCGGACTGTCGGACATGAGGATCTGGCGCGGGCCTTCATCGGGGCGGACGCGGACCTGATCCTGGTCGCCGGCGGCAGCGGTTACGGTGTTGAGGACCATGCGGTGGAGGCCCTGTACCACAGCGGTGAGGTGCAGTTGGATGGGATCGCGCTCCATCCGGGCGGAGGCCTGGTGCTGGGCGAGGTGGTCGGCAGACCCGCGATGTTGCTGCCGGGTGCCCCGCTGGCCTGTCTCTGCGCCTATGATCTGGTAGTGGCGCGATTGCTGCGCCGCCTGGCCGGGCTGCCGGGCACGCTGCCCTATCGTAGCCGGACGCTGATCCTGTCGCGCAAGCTGGTCTCGCGTATCGGTCAGATGGAGCTGGCGCGCATGCGTATCGACGGCGACCGGGCCGAACCGCTGGCAGTGGCGGATGACCGCCTGCTGGCCAGCAGTGTGCGCGCAGACGGCTTCGTGCTGCTGGCGGAGAACAGCGAGGGCTATCCGGAGGGTAGCCGGGTGGAGGTTCACCTCTACGATGATTATGACTGAGCAGTCCGCTTGCATTTCGGCGGGGCAGGGCCCCACCCTACCGTATCGAATATAGAGCAGGGTGAGTGTAAGGATTTCGGTGCGGCAAGCCGCACCAGTCTCACTCGCAAACAACGTACAAAACTTACACCATTGTCTTAAGTAAGTGCCATTCGGCTATACCCCTCAGTCCTGATAAGTGGAGCTTTGACCCAATGACCGATGCAGAATCGATGATGGCCCGGCGCAAGGCCGCCAGCCAGCGCCAGTTTCTCGATGTAGCCACCGCCGAGGAGGCCCTCCAACGTTTTCGCGAGGCGCTGCGGCCGCAGCCGCTGGGCAGCGAAGCGGTCGATCTGGCAGCGGCGTTGGGCCGGGTATTGGCGCAGGATGTGGAATCGCCGGTGGACGTGCCCGGCTTCGACCGCTCCAACGTGGACGGCTTCGCCCTGCGCGCCCAGGATACCCTGGGGGCCGGCGAGGAGACGCCCCTGATGCTGGCGCTGACCGACGAGGTGATCACCCCCGGCAAGCCGCCCCGAGTCACCGTGGAGGCGGGCCAGGCCAGCGTCATCGCCACCGGCGGCATGCTGCCGCGCGGCGCCGACGCAGTGATGCTGGTGGAGAACACCGAGCTGGTCGAGGCCGAGGGCCGGCAGCGGGTGCGTATCGAGAAAGCGCTGCCGGCCGGGGCCTTCATCACCTTCGCCGGCACCGACATCGGCCGCGGCGAGACGGTGTTGCGCAGTGGCCAGCTGCTCACCTCCCGCGATATCGGTCTGCTTGCCGCCGTGGGGCTGGACCGGGTCAGCGTCTACCGCAAACCGAAGGTGGCGATCATCTCCACAGGCGACGAACTGGTGCAGCCGGGCCAGCCCATGGTCCAGGGCGGCGTCTACGACTCCAACCAGGCCATCGTCGCCGCCGCCGTCGAGGAGCTGGGTTGTGAGGCGCTGCGCCTGGGTGCGGCTACCGATGTGCGGGAGGAACAGCAGGAGATCCTGCAACGGGGGCTGGAGGCCGATGCGGTGATCCTTTCAGGCGGCACTTCCAAGGGAGCGGGCGACCTCACCTATGAAGTGGTCAGCGCACTGGACGATCCCGGCATCGTGGTCCACGGGGTGGCGATCAAACCGGGCAAGCCACTGTGTCTGGCGGTGACCGGAGGCAAGCCGGTGGTGATCCTGCCGGGCTTTCCCACTTCGGCCATCTTCACCTTCCAACAGTTCGTCGCCCCCATGCTGCGTCTGCTCGCCGGTATGCCCGAGGAGACCCACGAACGGGTGGAGGCGGAGCTGCCGGTTCGCGTCAGCTCCGATCGCGGTCGTACCGAATACCTGATGGTCGGCCTGATGCGTACTCCCGGCGGCTACGCTGCTTATCCAATGGGCAAGAACTCCGGGGCGGTCACCGCCTTCAGCAAGGCCGACGGTTTCATCCGTATCGATGCCCAGACCGAGCAGCTCCCCGCCGGCACGCCGGTCAGTGTGCAGCTGCTCTCGAGGCGGCTGGAACCGGCCGACCTGGTCAGCATCGGCTCCCACTGTGTCGGTCTCGACCTGCTGTTGAAGCGCCTGCAGAGGGAGGGCATGAGTACCAAATCGATGCATGTGGGCAGCCAGGGCGGCCTGGCCGCCGTGCGACGCGGTGAGTGCGATCTGGCCGGCATCCATCTGATGGACCCGGAGAGCGGTGAGTACAACCGCCCCTATCTGGAGCCGGGTATGCGTTTACTGCCCGGGTACATTCGCATGCAGGGATTCGTCTACCGACCCGATGATCCGCGCTTTGCCGATGCCGTCGATCCGCAGCAGGCGGTAAAGGCCGCCCTGGCCGATGCGGACTGCATCATGGTCAACCGCAACGCCGGCAGCGGCACCCGGGTGCTGATCGACCAATTGCTCGAAGGCGCTCAGCCGCCAGGTTATGCGGTGCAGACCAAGTCCCACAATGCGGTCGCCACCGCCGTGGCCCAGGGCCGCGCCGACTGGGGCATCGCCATTGACACCGTGGCGAATTTGTATGGTTTGGCTTTCCTGCCGCTGCAGGAGGAGCATTACGACTTCGCCGTCCCCGAGTCGCGCTGGGAGAGTCCTGCCGTACAACGCTTCATCAAGCTGCTGCACGAACCCGAAGCCCGCGCGGCGCTGGAGGCGATGGGATTTCGACTGCATGCGCCATAAGCGGCCGGTGTCATCGTTTCTGCTTTGATCCATTCGGCGTCGCCGCGCATCGTGCCCTTTTTCCTGTGGTTACAGATTTGTGATATTTGCGTGATCAGTCGCGGATCTCCTTGGCATTGAATGGAGGGTGATGGCGTTGCCGTTTTCGCCTTCGTCGAATCACCGCTATGCAAAAAGGGAGAAAACATAATGGCTATGCGAATTTCCAACTTGTCGAAAGCAGCCGCCTGCTTCGCCCTGGCTATGATATGGGGCATCGCCGCTGCGGGTGACATGATGCAGAAAGAGTCCATGGAGGGTGAAGGCAAGATGCTGGAGCATGGGGACAAGTCCATGGAGATGGAGCAACCCGATACCATGAAAACCATGGAAGGTGATATGAAGGCCATGGAGGCCGAGATGCCCATGGATACGAAAGACAGCATGGAGAAGCACGAACAAGGTATGGAGAAAAAGGAAGGGATGTAGCAAGTCGGCCGGGGTGTGCGATCCTCATCGACAGTTATAAGTTCAGATGTTTGGTGTGTTGAGGACGCAAGACCACTGCCACGCATGCGACGAAGTCAATACGGTGCGGCAAGCCGCACCCTACGCCAGTTCGAAGTGTAGGGTGCGGCTTGCCGCACCATGACGGTTCTATCTGCACCGACTTCGAGTCCTGTCCCAACTAAGCTGAGATCGAAGGTGCCGGTGAAGTCGAAAACCCGGACAGTCGCGGGTAGATGTCGAAATCCAGTGCGTCGAGATTAGAAAGCGTATCAGTTTGGGTCTACACTGCTCTCTGTCCAAGTCAGAGTCACCCATGCCCATCCTCGATACAAGCGCCTTCATCTGGTTTCTCATCTGTTGGATCGGTTACACACGTTTTGCCGATCTGCGTGCTCGTAAACGCCTCACCCTGATGAGTGTGATGCACCACTATCGCATGCAGTGGATGCACGAAATGCTGCAGCGGGAGGTGCGCATCGTCGATTCGAACATCGTCATGATCCTGGCCCGCAGCGCCACTTTCCTCGCCTCCACCACCATCTTCATCCTCGCTGGCCTGCTGGCGGTGCTGGGCACCATGGACACGGCCATGGAGGTGGTCGGCGAATTGCGTTATGCGGTGCAGAGCACACGGGAGGTATGGGAGCTGAAGCTGTTCGCGCTTTTGCTGGTCTTTATCTACGCCTTCTTCAAATTCACCTGGTCCATGCGCCACTTCAACTACCTCTCCATCATGATTGGCGCCGCTCCCAGCAGCGAGGCCCTGCCGGACTGGAGTGACAATTTTGCAGAGCGCGCGGCCAAGGTGAGCTCGAAAGCCACCAACACCTTCAATCGAGGTCTACGCGCCTACTACTTCGGCCTGGCTTTTCTGGGCTGGTTTCTGCACCCGCTGGTGTTTATTGTCGCCACCACGCTGGTGGTCGGGGTGCTCTATCGTCGCGAGTTCAAGTCGGGGATGTTACGGGAGCTGGGCAATCCGGCCGACTTTTCACGTGAGTGATCCGGAAGAGATGGTCGGGCTCTAGAAACCGTACTCGGGCTCAACGCGACAGACACGAACCCGAAAAGCCGTGTACCAATCCTTCGTCCGACTCTGGGCATGCGATGAGCGGCGTTGTCTTCCCAGGCTTTTATGGCGTCGAGAGTGGGCCAGTAAGAAACTGAAATGTCGATGTCCTGTCTTGCGGTCTCAAATCCCAGAAATCCGGGTTACCTCGATGCTGATTCCAACATCGCTTGCGCTGTTTTGTCATAGCCGTTATCGCCGTCGCTTCTGATCGAGGTAAAGATGACGGCGAAATACGGTGGTTCAGGTGTTGTGGTTGGTGATGACACTTACGATCTTAAATCTACTGAACGCCCAAGCTCGGGTGAGGCTGCGCGTAAGCGCCGACGTCGACTGTGGCGGATTGTTATATGGCATTACCATAAACCTGCATTATCAACCCAGCGTGTACATATTGCATACCAATATGCTGCCGCGAAAAGCAACGTGCCTGCAAAAAAATACACATTAAAGATGCCAAGCACTAGGCTTGCCGCTGCAAATAGCGCGCATGCTGCTTCAAATCCTATTGCTGCCCTACGCGAGCCTATCCCAAGCAGTCCGAATTTCACCCAATACGGTGCGCTTTTCCATTTCGATGCAGATTTATTAATCATATTTTTCCATATAACCGCCCGCATAAACGGCGGTGCGATAGAGACGTCCGACGACCAACGGGAGTGTATCTGATGTGTTTGTCATGAGGTTTCATTGTTTTCCCAATGTATGTTTACAAAGTCGAGTGCTGTGCAGGCCTCGCTGCCGTAAACCCGTGCATCACCGCCCGGCTCAATTTCAAACGCTTCGTTGGGGCCTACTTCCAGCTCGTTTCCCGATGTGTCGGTAATGATGAATCTGCCGGATAGAACGTAACCCACATGCCGTTCTGATGGTTTTCCGGTTTGTGGACCTGCATGAACAGACCATTGCCAACCGGGTTGATAGGTGCCAAAACCAATTCCTGCGGTTTTCAGGACTTCAAAATTACGGATACTACCATCCAAAAATAGTCTGGAATTTTCGGATTTGATCAGGTCTTTCTTAAAAACTCCTTTTTCACCACGCAATCGCGAATACTCCTAATTACACCTCATGACATTATGTTTGGCGGCAACGGCACGATTCTAAATGCTACTGCCCCGGCCTGTCGTGCGAAATTTAATGATATGCGGAAACTTCTGATCATGATTTATATATAAAATCCGATTGGGAATGAATGCCGCTTCTGCATTCTGTGTTGTTCCATGTTATTCGGTTCGGCGCGATTCGATGGATACACCTTGTGTGATCTTGTCACTGGGATGCACCACGATCCGTTCTCCAGCTTCAAGACCTTCGATGATCTCCGCCTCCAGCCCTGTGCGTTTGCCAAGCTTGACGTCGCGTTTGCCGGCAGTGCCGCTGTTGTCGACGAATACGGCCCAGTTGCTATCGTCACGGAATAGGGCGGTAAGGGGGACCTTGAGGACGTCTGTGCCTTCCCATAGCACGATGCGCACGTCGACCTGAAAGCCGTGGGCGATGCGCGACCACTCTTCGCGCGGGCTGGTGAAGTCGATGATGACGTTGACCCGCTGTTCTTCGATACCGAGGGCGGAGACCTTGGTGAAGCCGAAGGGTTCGACCCTTTCCACCACGCCCTCCAGCAGATGGTCGCCGCCCCAGTTGTCGATGATGACGCGCTGGCCCGCTTCCACTTTGACGGCGTCAGAGGAGAGCAGGTCGGCGACGATCTCCAGGTCGGCCGGGTCGCCGATCTCCACTAGGGGTTCACCGGCGGCGACCACGCCTTCGCTCTTGTGCAGAATCTTCAGGATACGACCATCGACCGGGGCGCGGATCGGTACGCAGGCGCAGTCGTCGCTCTTGACCCGCTCATCGGTGGGGGAGATGAGCTGGGCCCGGGTGCGCTCCAGTTCGGCCTGTCGCGCCTGACGGTTGGCCAGTGCCGTCTCCAAGGCGGCCTGTCGGGTTTTATAGGTGCTCTCGGCGGCTTCGAGCTCGCGCTCTGACATCACCGCGTCGGCGCGTAGTTTGCGTGCGCGCTGGTACTCGCTCCTGGCGAAGTCGAGTTCCACCCGGGCCTCTTTCACCGAGGCTTCCGCCAGCATCAGGTTGGCCTCGGCGGCACGGATGTCGGCACGGGCCTGGGCCTCGCTGCGGGGGTCGAGCAGGGTGGCGTCGGTGGGCTCGATCTCGGCGATCTTGGTCTGCTGCGCATGCACCTCGTCGCCCACCTCGGCGTCGATGCGCAGGGCGCGGCCGCTGATGGGGGCCGATAGCACGAAGACGTCGCGCACCCGGGTCTCGCCCTCCTCGTCCACCGTCACCGTCATCTTGCCGGGTTGCAGGCTCATGATGTCGACCTGGATCGGCTTGGGGATGAAGGCCCAGACCAGGGTGGCCACCAGGATCAGGCCGAGCAGGCTCCAGAGCAGGATGCGTTTGGCTTGTGCACTCATATCAATCACTCAATCACTCACGGGTTTTCAGTACGGCAATCAGGTCGAGGTGGTCGAGCCGGTTACGCACCGCCGCTGCCGACAGCAGGGTGGCCGCCAGGGTCACCAGCACCGCGATGGCGTTGGTGGAGGCCTTGATCACCAGGGGGATGCGGTAGAGCTCCGAGTCCATGGCGCTGGTCATGAACCAGCCGAGCCCGGCACCGAGCAGGCAGCCCAGGGGCAGACCGACCAGGATCAGCAGGCCCGCCTCGCCGAGCAGGATGTAGGAAATCTCGCCGCGATGGAAGCCGAGCACACGCAGGGTGGCCAGCTCGCGGCCGCGCTCCGACAGGGCGATGCGGGTGCTGTTGTAGACCACGCCGAAGCCGAGGGCGCAGGCGAAGGCGGAGAAGAAGGAGACGTAGATCATGATGGTCTCCGCCATGGTGTCGTTGAACTCGCGGATGGCCGCGTCTTTCAGTGTCACCGAGGACACCTTGGGCAGTGTCTTGAGCTTGCGATAGAGTGGATCGAGTTGGCTGTCGTCCACCAGCAGGGTGACATACTCCAGGCTGCCGCGCTCGCCCATCAGCCGGTTGAAGGCATTGATGTTCATGTAGGCGGTCATGCCGATGTAGGTCTCGTAAAGACCGACCACCGGGATGCTGTGTTTCGGCCGTCGGCCCTCCAGCACCTCGACCCGCACGCTGTCGCCGATGCCCACATGCAGCTTATCCGCCAAGGCGGTGGACAACAGCAGGCCGTCCGGCGGCACCGGCACCACCCGGCCGCCGGCATCGTAGACCCGCTGCAGCTTTGGATTGGGAGGAATGCCTTCGATGGAGCCCCGGTGATAGTGGGTGCCGACATGGAATTCGACGCCGGTGATGCGCATCGGTTCGGCGGCGAGCACGCCGGGCATGCGGCGGAACTCCTGCAGCGCGGTGTCGGACTGGGTCTCCACCAGGCCCACCATCATGTCCTGGCGCTGGGCGTCGTTGAAGTAGACCTGGACGATCTGCTCGATGGAGTCGAGCCACTGCAGCGCCATGATCATTACCGCCACCGAGCAGGCGATGCCGAGACTGGTGAAGAGCGCCTTCACCGGCGAGCGCACGATCTGGCGCAGGATGATGCGGGTGGGCTGGTCGAGCCAGAGGATGAGGCGGCTGCCGGAGATGCGGGTCTTGCGGTAGAGGGGCGGCGCCGGCGGCATCATGGCCTCGGCCGGCGGCAGCTTGGCGGCCTGGCGCACCGCACCCAGGCTGCCGGCGAGGGCGGCGATCAGGCTGACGATGGCGCCGATGGCGAAGACCCCGGGATCGGGACGGAAGATGAGCAGCGGAAAGCGGTAGAACTCGGCGTACAGCTCGGTGTTGACCCGCCCCAGCCAGGCGCCGGAGGCCCAGCCCAGGACGATGCCGACGGCCGCCATCGCCATCACCAGCTTGGCGTAGTGCCAGCCCACCTGCAGGTTGCTGTAGCCGAAGGCCTTCATGAGGCCGATCTCGCTGCGGTCGGTGGCGATCAGCCGGCTCAGCACCATGTTGCTGAGGAAGGCGGCCACCGCGAGGAAGATGGTCGGCAGGATGCTCGACATGGTCTTCAGCTGCTCGATCTCGTTCATCAGGAACCAGTTGGAGATCTGATCGGCGCGGGGGATGGCGCCAGTGCCGCCGTAGCGCGCCAGCAGCCGGTCGAGGCGGTCGATCACGCTCTGCGGGTTGGTGCCGTGGAGCAGGCCGAGGCTGAGGTCGTTGAAGGCGCCGTCCAGGTCGTAGGCCGCCTCCAGCGCCTCGCGTCCGAGCCAGAGCACACCGAAGCGCTTGTCGTCGGGCATCAGGGCGCCGGGGCCGATGGTGTAGACATACTCCGGCGAGAGGGCGATGCCGACCACGGTGAGGGTGCGCAGGTTGCTGTTCATCAGCGCCTTGAAGGTGTCGCCGGGCTGCAGATTCTGGGCCTCGGCGAAGGGTTCGCTCAGCACCACCTCGTCCGGGTGGCCGGGGCTGACCAGGCGTCCGGCGCGCAATACCAGCCGGTTGAGGCGCGGCTGGCCGTGTTCGGGGATGGAGACCAGCTGGCCGATCACCGGCTCCTCGAAGCCCTCGATGGAGAGGGTGGCCAGGTACTTGATGCGGTCGTCCACCGAGCGAACGCCGGGGATAGTGCGGATCTGCTCCAGCAATCTTTGCGGCGCACGCTTGACGTTGGCGAAGACCTCGCCGAAGCGCTGGCGCTCGTAGTAGGCGGCGGTGGTCTCGGTCAGGGCCTCGAGGGCGGAGAGTGACATCACCAGCACCGCCACGCCGGAGGCGATCACCACCGCAATGGCCAGCACCTGGCCGCGGAGCTTCCACAGGTTGCGCACCAGTTTTTTGTTCAATGCGCGCACTGGACTATCCCGTAGGATGCGGCTTGCCGCACCGTAAAGCCGAGTAGCCGGGTAGCCTGGATGAAGCAACGTGTAATCCAGGGAAACTCATGGCTGTCATCTCCCCGGATTCCACTGTGTTGCATCCGGGCTACTACTGCAGTTGTCGGTAGGGTGGGGCCGTGCCTCACCAATAAGCTTCTTTTCGGCGCCTCCATACTCACCAACTCAACCCACTGGCCGGCAGGCGCGTGGCGTTGAGCTCGGTACTCACCACATGTCCGTCGCCGAAGTGGATCACCCGGTCGGCCATCTGGCCGATCACCGTGTTGTGGGTGATCACCGCCGTGGTGGTACCCAGCTCCCGGTTGACCCGCTCGATCGCCTCCAACACCAGGATGCCAGTCTCGCTGTCCAGCGCGCCGGTGGGTTCGTCGCAAAGCAGTACGTCGGGGCGCTTGGCGATGGCTCGCGCGATGGCCACCCGCTGTTGCTCGCCGCCCGAGAGCTGGGCCGGGAAGTGATCGAGCCGCTGGCCCAGACCGACCAGGCCGAGGGCCTCCGCCGGATCCATCGGATGGCGCGCGATCTCAGTCACCAACGAAACGTTCTCGCGCGCGGTGAGGCTGGGGATCAGGTTGTAGAACTGGAACACGAAGCCGACGTGATAACGCCGATAACGGGTGAGCACCGACTCGTCGCCGTCGGTGATCTCGGTGTCACGGAAGCGCACCCGGCCGCTGGTAGGGGTGTCGAGCCCACCGAGGATGTTGAGCAGGGTCGACTTGCCGCTGCCGGAAGGACCGAGCAGCACCACCAGCTCCCTCTCGTAGAGCGCGATGTCGACGCCGCGCAGGGCGTGCACCTCCACCGAACCGGTGTGGTAGACCTTGGTCAGGGCCTCGCCGGCGAGGGTGGTCGCGCGTTGTTCGATGGGGTCAGGTTCCGACACTGACTGCTCCCGTCCTTGTTTCCGAACCATGCTCGGAGTGTATTGTCGAGGTATGGGTGACTAGGGGATCATACGAAGTGATCCAATACCAATAAAAGTATAGCTAGCGTGTGGGAATCGAAGTCATTGCGGTGCGGCAAGTCGCAGCCTACAGGTTATTTATGCGTAGGGTGCGGTTTGCCGCACCATTATCTGTCGGCCATTACGGGCCGGCCGGCACGTTCAGGTCGATCTCCCCGCGCTCGTCGAAGCCGAGACCGAACAGGCTGCCGGGACTGCTCAGGCTGCCGCTGATGCGGTATTGAAAAGGCTGCGGCTCCCTGTTCTGCAGGGCCTGGATCTGACGGATCACGCCGAACAGGGTGCTGCTCACCTTGACCTCGATCAGGGCCTCGCCGAAGCCGGGTGCGGTGACCGCCTGGTTGCTCACGCCGGAGGCGAAGTCTTTACCGTTGAGTTCCAGATCGAAGCTCATGCCGTCCACGCTCAGCTCCTCGCGGGAGCGGTTCTGCAGCCGCAGCTTGACCAGGAAGCGTTGCTCCATGAGGGTCGACTCCAGGGGGCGGATATCGACGATGGTGACGCGAACGCGGTCGTCCTTCGGCAGCAGCGAGGCGCAGGCGCTGAGCAGCAGGCTCAGCACAAGCAATAGGGGAAATCGAAAGTGAGCGCTTACCGATTGTTGTTTCACCGGGCCTCCTCGTCACGTTGTTCGATGGCGCGTGCGTCACGCCACTCCTTTTTCCAGGCCCCCAGCAACAGGGTCAGCAAGCCGAGCAGGAGTTCGTCCGCCAGCGGGATGAAGTCCGGTATCAGCAGGTCGAGCAGAAACAGCGTGCCGGCCAGCAGAAAGAGCTGGCGGAACCTGAGTCCGTCGGCGAACGACAATATGGCGGAGACAATGGGGATGCGGTTCATACGGTTCGCTGCATCGTCGCGTGGTCCATGCGGCCCATGTTGACTCAGGGTATGCGGGTGGGTCCAGCCCGGAATGTAAACTTTGATGCCCGGTTTCACTGATCTGCATCGGCGGCAAAGCCGTACCGATCGACCATACTGATATTAGAGGAGGGCGATTGTACAGTTTCGGTGGGGCAGGGCCCCACTCTACGGCATCCGGACAGGGTGGGGCCCTGCCCCACAAAAGCAGTCCGTGCAGGCGCCGGTATCCGTTCAAATGGCGTTCACTCATCTGCGAGGTGGGTCATGAAGCTGCAGTTTTTCGGTGCTGTCGGTGAGGTCACCGGGTCCTGTTACCTGTTGACGATTGGCGACCGGCGGCTGTTGGTGGAGTGCGGTCTGGTGCAGGGCAACCGGGAGCGGGAGGCGGCCAACGAAGCCCCGTTTCCATTCGCTATCGACGCCATCGATGCGGTCGTCGTCACCCACGCCCACCTGGACCACTCGGGGCGTCTGCCACTGCTGGTCAAGCGCGGTTACCGGGGGCCGGTCTATACCCACCGGGCCAGCGCCGACCTCGCCCACATCATGCTCAAGGACGCCGGCTTTCTCAACGAGCGCGAGGCCGAGTGGGCCAACCGCAAGCTGCGCAAGTCGGGGGAGCCGCCCATCGAGCCCCTCTACACCCGCGAGGACGCGGCGGCGGTGATGCAGGCCTTCGTGCCGCTCGACTACGAGGCGGCGATGGAGATCCTGCCGGGCGTGACCCTGACCCTCTTCGACGCCGGGCACATCCTCGGCTCCGCCATCGTCATGCTCGACCTGCAGGAGCGCGGTGTGCGTCGGCGGCTGGTCTTCAGCGGCGACCTGGGGCATCGCGGGGCGCCGATCCTGCGCGATCCGGTGCGCATCGGGGAGGCCGATTGGGTGGTTATGGAGAGCACCTACGGCGACCGCCTGCACCGCTCCTGGGAGGAGACCTGGAAAGAGATGGGCGAGTTCATCTCCGGCGCGCGCAAGGGCCGGGGCAACATCCTGATCCCCTCCTTCGCCGTGGGCCGGGCCCAGGAGCTGCTCTACGCCTTCAGTCAGCATTACGAGGACTGGGGGCTGGCGGCCTGGGACATCTTTCTCGACAGCCCGATGGCAATCGAGGCGACCGAGGTCTATTCGAAGCACGCCAAGGTCTATGACCGCCAGGCGCGGGCGGCGCAGCGGGCCGATGGCACCCTCTACGACCTGCCCAATCTTCATTTCACGCGCGAGACCGAGGAGTCGATGGCGCTCAACCAGGTGCATGCCGGCGCCATCATCATCGCCGGCAGCGGTATGTGCACCGGTGGTCGCATCCGTCACCACTTGCGCCACAATCTGGAGCATGAGGACGCCCATGTGATGATCGTCGGCTTCCAGGCCGCCGGCACCCCGGGAAGGGCGTTGGTGGATGGGGCCCAGCAGATCCATCTGGCCGGCCGTGAGCTGCAGGTGCGGGCACAGGTGCACACCATCGGCGGACTCTCGGCCCATGCCGACCAGCAGGGTCTGTTCGACTGGTATGCCGCCTTTCGCAATCGCCCCAGTCTGTTGCTGGTGCACGGCGAGCCGGAGGCGAGCGAGATACTGCGCCAGCGCATCGATGACGAGCTGCATGCCGACGTACGCTTGCCGCAGTTGGGCGAGGCGGTATCACTATGAGCGATCAGCGGCAGATGCTGCGCGACATCGAGCGGGAGGTTAAGCTCACCCGTCGAATGATCGGCCGTGATCGGTTTTCGGAAGCGGTGATGACAGCCATGCGCGAGGTGCCTCGCGAATCCTTCGTGCCGGAGCCGCAACGACGCTTCGCGTTCGAGAACGGGCCGCTGCCGATCGGCTGCGGCCAGACCATCTCACAGCCCTACATCGTGGCCCTGATGACCGACCTGCTGGATGCCGCCGCCACGTCGACGGTGCTTGAGATCGGCACCGGTTCGGGCTATCAGGCGGCGGTGCTCTCGCGGGTGGTGAGGCAGGTCTACAGCGTGGAGATCATCGAGACCCTCTCCCTACGTGCGCAGGAGACCCTGCAGCGTCTGGGATACGACAATGTGGCATGTCACTGCGCCGACGGCTACCACGGCTGGCCCGAGCACGCCCCCTATGACGGCATCCTGGTCACCGCCGCCACCCCCGAGATACCGGCGCCGCTGATCGCGCAGATGAAGCCTGGCGGGCGCATGGTGATTCCCATCGGCTGGCCCTACAGCTATCAGGAGTTGATGGTGGTGGAGAAGGACGACTCCGGCGTGGTGCACGAACAGGCGGTGCTGGGTGTCGCCTTTGTACCGCTGACGCGTGATGGAGATTTCACCCGGTCCTAAAGGGGTGTTGTAGGCTGGTTATCGTGTGGAATAGATATAACTGGAATATCGGCAAGGTGCATAGTATTGCTGAACGCGCCCTTGGATCGATCGCGGCGCGATCATGGCGTTCCCGGGCAAACATTCGGGTTGGCTCCCGGGATGGATTCAGGATTCACCCTTAGACCACTGCTCTGCACAACCCTGTTGGCTTAGCGTAGCTGGCTGTCCTTGCTGCCTCTGCGGTTATAAGCGCTATGGGAAGCTTGTTGTTTATCCAATTCGGACTGACAATTTACACACAGACGTACGCCGGGAATGGCCTCACGTCTCGCCTTTGGTATCTCCACATCACACGCTTCACAGTGGGTTCGGCTTTCGCCACTGGGGATACGACTGCGAGCCATGTTGACAGCATCCTCCACACTGGCATCAATTTGATCCTGGACCGCTTCATCGCGTGACCAACCACCTGCCATACACTCTCTTTAGATAACAGCGTGAGTATTGTGCCCACTTGTTTGCTGTGATTCGGTGCGGCTTGCCGCACCGACAAACAGGCTTTAGAAACGCACCAGTCCCATGACGCCGATCAGTATCAGGTAGAAGGCCACGATGTAGTTCAGCAGTTTTGGCTTGACCAGGATCAGGATGCCGGCGATGAGGGCGACCAGGGGCTGGAGCTGGGGGATGTGCATGAATATCTCCGTCAGATTGTCTTTCCGGTAGGAGATCATGCGGTCTTTTTCAATCCATGTCATGTCGGTAGCACAAATCCGGCACAGCCACACAGCCTGGATGCCGTGAAATGGAATCCAGGGGTTTCGTGACTGTGCATTCCCCGGATTCCGCTTCGCTGCATCCGGGCTACCCATTGAATAAGATGATTGCGGTGCGGCAAGCCGCACCCTACAGCTCGATTACAGGTAGGGTGCGGCTTGCCGCACCGGTTAGCGGGCCGATGTCCCCGTCAGGGCAGGTCATAGTAATGCCGGCAGGCGCTCTCCAGTCCACGCACCACCCGCCGCCCCACCAGCGGGCCATGGGTCTCGGTGACCACCGTATGCTGACCCTCCTGCTGGTGGTCGTCGTAGAAGTAGATCACCACCCAGTCGTCGGTCATGCCCAGCTCGTGGGCGCGGGCGGTGTTGGAGTAGAGGGCCGTGAAGTGCCAGCCCTCACGGTCGGTGTGCAATACCGGTAGCCAGGCCTGATTGTCGGGATTGAAGCGCTTGGGTGCGATGCGGGGCAGTTCGTCGGCCTCGGCGTTCTCCCGATAGAGGCGGTCGATCTCCAGCAGCAGGTCCACGTCCGGAGCCTGCCCGGGCGGGGCGCGGAGGTTTCTTCGCGGCCTTCCCAGCATCTTCTCCAGGCTTGCTCGCAGGGCGCTGAGGCGGCGCTCGCCGACCCCCTTGAGCCGTTCCAAGTTGCCGTCATAGGCGGCGGTCTCCAGGGCCTCCAGGGTATCCACGTGGAGTTCGTCGTGGATGCGCCGGGCCAGCTCGGGGCCCACGCCAGGCACCGTCTGCAGTAACGTGATCCCCTCGGCGCCGTGACGCAGCCGCTGCAGCTGGGACCAGTTGCCGCTCAGCACCATCTCGCGGATCGAGGCGGCGATGCCCTTGCCGATGGCCGGCAGATGCTCGAGTCCTTCGATGCCCTCCTGTTGCAGAATCTCCTCCACCGGCTGCTGCAGTTGATGGAGTTCCGATGCCGCCTGGCGATAGGCACGGACCCGGAAGGGGTTGGCGCCCTGCTGCTCCAGCAGATCGCCCATCTCTTGCAGTTTCGAAGCGATCTTGCGGTTGAGTGTCTGTTCCATTGTCTGCTGGACTAGGTCCCCTCCTTCCAGGAGTTGAGATAGGTCTGCTGCTCGGGGGTGAGGTGGTCGATGGCCAGGCCCATTGCCTCCAGCTTGAGGCGTGCAATCCGGTTGTCGATCTCGTCCGGTACCGGATGCACCCGATGCGCCATGTCCTTGCCGTGGCGGCGCAGATGTTCGATCGACAGGGCCTGATTGGCGAAGCTCATGTCCATCACGGTGGCAGGGTGGCCCTCGGCCGCCGCCAGATTGACCAGTCGTCCCTCCGCCAGCAAGCGTATGCGGCGACCGTCGGTCAGATGGTACTCCTCCACATGGGGACGCGGTCGGTGTTTCGTTTTGGCCAGCTTCGCGAGGGCCTGCAGGTTGATCTCCACGTCGAAGTGGCCGGAGTTGGCGATCACGCAACCATCCTTCATGACCTCGAAATGTGGGGCGTCGATCACATGCTTGTCGCCGCTGACGGTGACCATGAAATCGGCGACCCTAGCCGCCTCCAGCAGGGGCATCACTTCGTAACCCTCCATCGCCGCCTCCAGGGCACGCACCGGATCCACTTCGCAGACGATGACCCGGGCGCCGTGACCTTTGGCCCGCAGCGCCAGTCCGCGGCCGCACCAGCCATAGCCGACCACTGCGAAGCGTTTGCCGGCGAGCAGGATGTTGGTGGCGCGGATGACACCGTCCAGGGTGCTCTGACCGGTGCCGTAGCGGTTGTCGAACAGGTGCTTGGTGCGGGCGTCGTTGACGGCGATCACCGGGTATTTCAGCGCCTCGTCCCGGGCCATGGCGCGCAAGCGAATGACCCCGGTGGTGGTCTCTTCGGTGCCGCCCAGGAGGTTGGGCAACAGGTCCGCTCGCTTGCGATGCAGGGCGCTGATCAGGTCGGCGCCATCATCCATGGTCAGATGCGGCTCATGGGCCAGGGCGGAATCAATGTGATGATAGTAGGTCGCTGAGTCCTCGCCCCGCCTGGCATGGACGCCAATGCCGTAACGGGCCACCAGCGCGGCGGCCACGTCGTCCTGGGTGCTCAGGGGATTGCTGGCGCAGAGCACCAGATCGGCGCCGCCCGCTTTCAGAGTGCGGGCCAGATTGGCGGTCTCGGTGGTGATGTGCAGACAGCCGCTGATGCGGATGTCGCGCAGGGGCTGTTGGTCGCTGAACTGCTGCATCAGCGTGCGCAGCACGGGCATCTCCTGCAGCGCCCACTCGATGCGGGAGACTCCGGCCTTGGCCAGTGTGGGATCCGTTATATCGTTGTGCGGAAGGTCGTTCATGCATGTCCCCAGTGGAGGAAACCCTGTCTGTCTCTAAGGGAAGTTTAGACGCCGGAATGGGTGCCGTTGAGTTCGTTCGAACGATTCGATATTGTCCCGACCATGCGGCGGCTTCCGATGTGGCTGACGCCGGGAAATTTGACCCGCACTGCCCTGGTCGGGATTCACATGGGACAGGAGGGCGAGCGGAAGTGGATTGTCGTCCGTACCCACATGCTCCACGGTACCCTCAAGGATGAAAGGCATCAGATGAATCAGCCTGTCAGCGACAAGCCGGCCTTGCGTATTCGCGATCGCTACGACTCCACGGGTAGAGCGAACGGCTATGAGCGCACCTATGAAATCTTCGATGAGCAGTTGCAGTGTGTAACGGCACGGTGTGATCTGATCGGTAAGGCGGCCCTTAAAGCGCAAGAGATCGTGACGCAAGAGGGGCAACGCTGGCGGCTTGTGCCGAATCGGAAAATCATGCCTTCGCTATGGCTGCTTTCGGATCCCCAGGGAAAGCTGCAGTGGCAGTTCCGGCACAAGATGTGGGGCAAGATGATCAATCCCTTGCATAAGACCTTGATGGCCGTACTCGATGGCGAAAGCCGGGAGCAGATGCAGCTGGTGGATCTGCACGGGGCCAAGCTGCCGGTGGTGCTGGGTCTGGAGTGGGGCAAGTACGCCTTGGTCAAGGGAGATCAGCCGTTGGCGACCCTGACCTCGCTGCCGCGCAAGGAGCCGCCCAAAGGCAAGGGACTGATGGGGGCGTTCCGACGTTTCCTGAATTCATCGGACAAGGCCCTGGTCAGCGTCACCGCGACACATCCGCTTCCGGCACCGGCCGCGCTGGCGCTGTACCTGCTCTACAAAGAGTTCACCGATGTATCGGCTTCAGGCTAGTCGATCATTCATCGCTTCGTTGCTGGTCCTTATCCGCCGGGCATCTGTAACATCTCCGAAACCTCGAGTGTGCCGCCGTATGCCAGGTGTGGACAGTCCCTCAACAGTTGCAATGCGTGTGTCATGTCGTCGGCTTCGATGATGGAGAATCCCATGATGGGGTGGGGTGACGGGGCTTGCGAAACGCCGTCCGCGGTCAATACCTTGGTTGTGCCGACCGGTGTTCCCGGATTGACCAGTGCCGAGCCCAGGTTGCCGGCCCAGGCCTTCCATTTGGCCATCCCCTCGGCGCCCTCTTCGGGCGTTTGTGGTTTGAACTCGCCGTGGTAGGTGAAGATGTATTCAGGCATGTTGCGTCTCCTTTGGTCTGGATTGTTTGTAGATCAATCCCAGCGCCGTGCCGGTCAAAACAAATTGAACGGACTGAAACAAAGTGTGAAACATCAGAAAATGGGAGACCGGCTCGATCTGGAATTTGGCGGCGGTGGCGAATCCCATGGCCGTATAGGTCATGAGGCCAATGATGAGATTGAACTTGATGCCCTGAATCACGGGTGAGCCGCCCTTGTCGTAGTAGGGATAGAGATAGCCGATCACCACGCCCTGGATGATGATGGCGACGATGCCGAGGGATATGATCGGCTCAACGCGCTGAAACGCGCCCCATGATGTATACAGGTCGTGAAACCAGATCAGATGCCACGGATAGGCCCAGGCCATGGTGATGACGAAGTAGGCAACAACAAACAGTCCGAGTCTCTTCATATTCTCACCTACTGCCTGCCTTGCCGGAGAGGTAGTCCTTGAGGCTATATGAAATGTTGAACTCCCAGCCAGCGGTATGGGTCGGGGTATTCGACGTGCGGTAGTGGTTCATCCTCTGCTCCGCTGTGTCCTGGGGTGACGGATTCAGGCTTTCGCGGGAAGTGTGGCTACAAAACGCTCGGCCAATCCCAGCCACTCCTCGAGGCCTCGACCTACGCAGGCCGCTTCTGTGACATGCACCAAGCCACCCATTGGCCTGCCGGTCAGATCCATGGGCGAGGCGCCCGGTCTTTCAAGTGCCGCCGCTTCCTGATGCTTGCCGATGCGAAACATGTAGTGTCCGGTGCCGACGCCGCACAGCATGTTGCCGTTGAGGAAGAAGCAGATGCCACCGAACATCCTCTTTTCGGTGATCTCCCTTCTGTCGGCTGTCAGTTGCCTGACCCGCTGTGCCAGGTGCTCATCGTAGGGCATAGGTGCATAACCCGTATGAATAATTCTATAATGAAAGTATCTTAGACCAATAATTCTATGATGCAAGTATTAATGTATGGTTGCAAAAATCGAACACAAAAACCGCTCGGGTTGCCCCATTGCCTGCGCCCTGGACATCATCGGAGATCACTGGTCCCTGTTGGTCATCCGTAACCTGATGTTCCTGGGTATTCACGAATACAAGGATATGCTGAAGACGGAGGAGCAGATCTCCAGCAGCATCCTGACGAACCGGTTGAAGAAGCTGGAAAGTGACGGTCTTGTCGCATCCGCGCCTCACCCTCAAAGCCAGCGGCGTAAGCTCTACTATCTGACTCCAATGGGAAAAGACCTGATCCATATGATGACCGATCTGGTCATCTGGTCGAACCGGTATCTTGGTGGATCGGTCAGGATTCCCAAGCAAAAAAAGGCACTGGTCGAGAAAGATCCTGAACGGCTGATTCAACTCACCCTGAAGGAGCTGGATGAGTGGGAGCAGCAGAATATTGCTGGATCAATGTAATCGGTTGAGTCGGTTTGTCGGCGCAAGGACATACACTGTTGATCGAAACCTTGCGTTTGCAAAAACGGCCCGATTTGCAGTAGCAGGTTAACGTGAGAGCTGAGACCTGATCTGTAGTTTTTTCCGGTCCCGCGGATTCAACTGTACGCCTTGCTCCAAGGCCGATATGGCCAACTTATAGACGTCGTCGTTGTTTTCCCTGAGGGCCAGGATGGTGTAGGCGTCGATGAGATCTTTCTGTAATTGTCTGACGTTCGGGTCTGTGTAATCCAGGTTTCGCAGCTGCTCAAACTCCTGATGTGCGGAAAACACATTGACCAGCGACAGGCTGTCGTTTTTCAGATGGCCATTGGCAGAGCTCAGCAGCGCTTCAACCTTTACCCGCTTTATCTTTTCCGCTTCCTGTCGAATGGCCAGTTCCGCCGCTTTCAGTGCACGTGTCTCCTCTTCCTGTTGCCGTTTCAGTGCCTCTCTCTGCTGTTGCTCATCGAGCCGTTGTTTCCGCTTCCGTTCCGCTGCCCGGAGATAGCTTGGCCTTGGCGACGGAGCGCGGTGATCCCGGTAACTGGACACCGCATTGCCGAAGCGCTCGGTTGAACTGATCCAGGTTCCGGATTCTGTAAGCGGGATCGCTGTCGAGCAGTTGCCGGAGGAGGGGTTCAAGGTCCCTATGCTCGCCTTTGAACGACCACTTTTCGGGTGCGTCGGCATCGGAACTGTCGTGCAGATCCGGATTGAACACCAGCTGGTAGAGCAGCACGCCCAGTGCATAGAAATCGCTTGCCGGCATCGGCGTTTGAACCGCTTCGGAGGCAACATAGCGTCTATGTTCCGCGTCCAGCGATTTAATGGCGTCGGGACGTAATACCGATAAGGCC
>JARROA010000010.1:0-87889 GCA_037384425.1 Candidatus Thiodiazotropha sp.
GATCCCTGTTCGGCGACCTGCATGTCCACGGCCCCGACGGTGTGCGTTTCTACACCCGCTTGAAAACCGTGACCGCAACATGGCCCGACGAACTGCCCGATCAGACCGAGTTCGTGATGCCGACCATGTGACTGTGACTGGCTGACGAAGAGGTTTATCGGTGCGGCAAGCCGCACCCTACAGGGATAGTGTGCAGGGTGCGGCTTGCCGCACCGTCACTGGTCTCCATCAAGGCGCTTGTCTTGCCATGATCTCCCCCAGATCACGCACCATATAGTTGGCCGCACGCAGCCAGGCCTTCTCGTTGTCGCCGCGAAAATCATAGGCCTTGCTGAGCAGCGTCTGTTCGCTCTCCACGTCCTTGATTTCGATGTGCAGGGTCAGGATGAGCAGGCTCATTTTGTAGATCCAGCCGACCATCACCTTGTCGCCGCCGGCCTGCCTGGCCAGGTCGTATTCACAGCGGTTGCAGGTGTGAATATAGGTGCCGAGATTGGCATTGCTGACGATCTCGTCCACTTTGGCTGGCGCAACCACTTCGAAGATGTTCTCGTCCTCGAGTCGCTGTGCGATGAATCGGGTGAGCTTTTCGAGCATCGCCGCGTTGCGCTCCTCGCCGCCGGCTACCGGGGTGTTGTCGACGATCTCCATGGGGAGCACGGCTAGTCTCCCGCCCGTCGCGGCGCCTGCGCCGGCGGGTGTCGACAAGGCAGCGACGAGCAGCAACAGACCCGGCTTGTATCCGCTCTGAACGGCGTTGCGAAACTTAAGGATTAGGCTGCGATATGACTTTGATGTACTCATTGGGCGACTCTCTGTCGGTGCCGATGACGAGACGCAGACGCCCCGCTGATGAGACCTCCAGCTGGCCTTGAATCTCCACATGTTCGCCCTGCAGGGCCTGGCCCGCGTAGGTGGCGGTATAGCTGATCGCCTCATGTATGGATGGGTGGTCCAGTTGGTAGCGTATGGGGTAGTCAAAACGGTGTTCGTCGTTGGCGATGGTGGTGCGCAGGCATAATCTGCCGCGTTTTTTGTAACTCAGCCGGTCGTTCTGCCGGCGCTCGGGGGTGAGCAGACTGATATCGAACTTGGTCTGGCCGATGGCCGCCTTGTTGTACTTGCGCTGTTCGTGCCAGCGGTACTCTTCGTAGGAGAGCGTGCAACCCCGTCGCGCATAGGCATCCTGCCACAGGCTCTCGTCCAGCGGTTCGAGCAGTTGGTCGGCAAGCAGTCGCTTGATGATCTCCCTGGTTTCGAAGAAGGCTTCGCGCCGGTAGAGTACCAGATCGATGTCGGAGTCCGGCTTGTGGGCTCCGATCAGAAGTGAGCCGGTGACTCCCATCTGTCGGAGATCCAAACCCTGCGCCTCGAAGAGGTTCGTCAGCCGCTGCAGCTTCTCCTCTATTGCGTCGATCGGTGCTCTGCCTCGGATCTCCTGCAGCCGCTTGCGTGGCTGATGGTGGCGTACGATGCGATCCCGGTGAACCCCGTGCAGGGTGACGTCCCGAGTTTTAGAAAAGTAGAGATAGTCCGAGTGGCGGGTTTTCAGCAGATCGTTGGCCTCCCGGGTCGAGAGCTTGCGATAACCGCTTTCGGTTTTTCGATAGCGCAGGAATGCGAGTATGCGCTGCTCTTCGGGCTCCTCCGTCACCACCGCGAAGATCAGTCCCTCGGCGGTCTCGATGAAATCCTTGGGCTGACAGCCGTTCACGATGCGGACCCGGTACCGCGCTTCGAACCGGCTCGGGACGGCATGTCCTCACTCCATTGCCGACGGTAGTCCTCGTAGTCGTAGGTCTTCATCGGGTTCAAGCTGCCGTCTTCGCCGAGGAGATGCAGGGCGGGCAGATTCTGCCCGTTGAATCTCGAGGCCTTGATCAGACTGTAGGCCCCGACATTCTTGAACACCACGCGGTCACCGATCTCGAGCGGGCGTGAAAAACTGTAGTCGCCGAAGCGATCGCCGCTGAGGCAGGTGGCGCCGACCAGAAGCGTCCTGTAGGGACCATCGGTCCGCTCATCGAGCAGCTCGGGAGATTTTTGATATTCGAAGACCTCCGGCAGATGGTTGACCGAGGTGTCGAGCACGGCGATCGCCCGGCCGTCGCTCTCGAAGGTGTCGAGCACACTGGCCACCAGATAGCCCGTCTCCTCCACCACCGCACTGCCGGGTTCGAGATAGACCTGCGCGCCCCACTGCGTGTGAATCCGGTCGATGGTCGACAACAGGGTCTCCGGATCGCTTGCGGCCTGAAACAGATAGCCACCCCCGAGATTCACCCACTCGAGCTCGCGCAGCCAGGGCGCGAGATGCTGTTCGAGATGCTCGACACTCTGCTGCAGCGGCGCGAACGAGCGGGAGCCGAAATGGGTATGCAGATGCACGCCTTTCAAACCACGGGTCGCCAACCGGCCCGAAAGCCACTGCGCCACCACCTGGGGCAGTGGGGCGCCGAGTTTGGAGTGGCGACGACAGGGATCGTAGCGGGGATCGTCCAGGAAGGAGAGCTGGGGATTGATGCGCAGTCCGATTTCGGCCCGTCCGCCAAGAAGAAAGGGCAGCCGCTCCAGCTGGCTCAGGGAGTTGAAGTTGACGAAGTCGCAAAGCTCGCCGATCTCGCTCATCTCATCCCTGCGCAGGCCGGGTGTGGTGATGTGCAGGCTGCCGGCACCCGCCAGCGCCTCATGGGCCAGTCTCGCCTCGAACAGGGAACTCACCGAGAACCCGTCCACCCGGCCGCGCATCCGCGTCAACAATCCCATGAAGGGACAGGCTTTGATCGAATAGAGCACACGACAGCCGCTGGCGGCCCTGATCTCCTCCAACAGAGCGAGATTCTTCCGCAACTGGCGCTCGTCGAAGACGAAACCGGGCGTGGCGGTCAGCGCTTCGATCCAGCGTCCCTTTTCCTCGGGCTGGGATTCGGATCCGCGATTCAAGCCGGTCTGGGGATTGAGCGTCATTCACTATCCCCCGGCGGCAACCTGATCTTGGGCTGTGCTCGATACCGCAAACGCATCGCGTATCCCGCTCAACCTTCGAGGCGAGAGCACCGCCGTGCGCCGACTCTCCTCGCAGAGGGCGCCGCGGAAGCCGAGATAGTCGGGCATCAGCGGCAGCAGCAAGGGGACGTCATCCAGACGCAGGGAGCCCGCCAGTCCGCAGAACATGCCCAAGTCCCGTATTTCAGCCACGAAACGGTCGAGCTGTTGCAGATCGATGTGATCCAACAAACCGCCACCGCCCTTGCCCGCGGTATCCAGCATGACGCCCCGGAAACCGGCGGCGGCGAACGCGTGCAAACGGTTCAGCGGCGGCTGACGATCGGCGAAGAGGACGGCGACGACGGAGAGGTCGTCGGTGAGACGGGCGATGGCGTTCAGACATGCCGTCAGATTGTGCTCGGAGAAGAAGCCCACTTTCACATAGTCAACACCGCATTCACCGGTCTGATCGATGGCTGTGGTCAAGGGCAGCGGCTCGGGTGCCAGATCACCCACAGTGGCGCTGACCGGACGGCGCCCCGCCGTCTGTCTCACCAGCTCGCGTATCAGACCCAGGGGCAGCGCACCCAGCGCCCCGGTGTGGGGGTTCTTGAGATCGATGATGTCCGCACCGCCCTCGATGGCCAGTTCCAGCTCAGGGGCATTGGTCACACTGGCCAGCAGGCGGGTCATACTACGCCCTCCTCAGCCTGTTGCCGGCGAAAATCCTCCACCTTGGCCATCAGCCAGCCCCATGCCTCCCGCTCCCGCTCGCCGGCAGTCTTGTCGACGGCGATAGTGAGATAGGCGATCTCCTGCTCGATCTTCTCCGCCGGCAGTATATGCAGACGGCTGACCAGGATCGCCAGCTCCAATACCGCCGCCTGGGCCCGGTTGAAACCGCGAAAGGGGCGATGGCAGGCCTCGTAGACGGGATGGCAGATCAGACGCGGTCGCGTTTCGTCCTCCTCCACCCGCTGCAAACGGACTTCGGTGTGGGCCAGGGAATCGGCCAGTCGTGGAGCGGCCACCCGCTCGGCCTCGATCAGGGGCCAGTCGTAGCGCCCGGTAAGGCAGCCGGCGAAGACCCTGACATCGTCGCAATAGTTGATGACCGCGCACTCCCCGGCGAGGATGTTGTTCAGGGTGCGAGAGGGACGGAACGGCGCGATCTCCACCGACCCGCACTGCCAGGTGATACCCATGGGGGCGATCTGATTCTCCCCTTGCGGACTGCGGCAGGTGACGATGACTTCGTGGATCATGAGCTTTTTCCGGCCTCTTTCTTCATAGTGGTTCCCGCCTCGTCCTGGCGGCTGAGATCCTGCTCCGCCTCCGGCAGCACCGAGCCCCAGCGCAACGGCTGATCCTGTACATAGCGCTTGCCGAGCTGCTGTGCGATCTGTGCCCGGGCCAGCTCCACCCCGAGGTAGAAGGCGTGCCCGCCGTCGTTCTCCACCCCCAGCTGCGGATAGAAGTCGAAGGGGTCATCGTGGGTGACCAGTCCGTCCCGGTTGTAGAGATGGATCCCTTCGCTGCTGATCTGGATGCGGAAATTGGGATCGCGTATTTCGGCCGCCAGTTCACGGATCTGGGTGGCGCTGTAGGGAAAGGGCCTGAGCTCGTGCAGCGCGGCAAGCCGGCTGTCGACCTGCTTCGGCAGGCTCTTCTCCTGTCGCGCCCAGTACATGATCCGACGCGCGGCGTCCGCCTCGCGCACGGCGCTGCGGCAGTGGGGGCTGACCTGGGTGGTGAGTATGTTGGTGATGTGCAGCTCCGAGATGATCCCCATCATGATGGCATTGATGCCGGTGGTATCCGCTTCCGTCAGCTCGGTGATGTTGCCCACCCCCATCATGATCTCGACATAGGGGTGCTCGGCCCGCAGTCGCTGATAGCGGACGATGGACTCGGTAAAGCCGAAATGGATCGGATCGAGAATGGGATCGGCGATGTAGGTCCTGCCCTGTTCCTCGAGTCTGCGCATTGCCCGTTGCAGCGAATCCAGGTCACCCGCTTTGGCGGGGATCAGCACCGGCCTGGAGGCCACCTGATCGGCTATCCAGAGGTTGTCTTCATGCAGGCTGAGCAGAAAGTCGGCCCCTGCCCCGCCCCCTGCCAGCAACTCTTCCGACTGCATTGAATCGACGCTGACGCGATAGCCGGCGGCCTTGAGGGCACGCACACTGTCGGCGAGATGGGGAAAGGGCGTTTCCGGCAGGCATCCCAGGTCGATCACGTCGGCACCGTCCGCTGCATAGGCGGCGGCCCGCTGCAGGATTTCGTCGATGGTGAGATTGGGTGCGTCAACGATCTCGGCGAAGATGCGCACATCGTAACCGCTCAGGTCCGGGGGCTTGCCCTCTTTGCCGAAAAAACGCGGCAGATCCATCAGCTCTTCCGGACCCCGCTCGACCGATATGCCGAAGTGGTTCGACAAGGCCTCCAGATCGCCGCGGCAGCGACCGGGCACCAGGATCCGCTCGGCATCGCCGATGTCGTCGAGACGGCGCTTGATCATGTCGGAGGTCATCAACGCAGCCACTTTGAGGCCGAGATTGTGCACCCGCCATTCGAACTCTTCCGCCGCCATATCCTGTAGCACCCTTGTCAGCGGTTTCTCCGCCAACGAACCGGTCAGAAAGAGGATCTTTTCAGCCACGGCGGTGCTTCCCCAACAGCCTCGATTCAGTCCTGCCCGGCGCCCAGTTCCCGTCGGCAGATGCCCCACTGGTGGTCGGCCTCCTCGACGGCGATCTCGAGCATTCCGACATGGGTCAGGGCGTCATGCGCCTCCAGCATCGGCAGCAGGGACTCCATGATGTACCAGGCGAGCATTTCGGCGGTGGCGTTTGCGATGGGCAGAATGCGGCAATTGCCCAGCGGCAGCGAGAAGCGTTTGTCGTAGCTCACCACCTCCACCTGACCCTCCTGCTGATCGATGCTGACCTCCTTGCTGTTGCCCGGCAACAGGATTTTATCGTGAAGTTCCAGACAGATATCCGCCGCAAGCCGATTCAGCTGAACGAAATCGATGACAAAGGCGTCATCGTTGTTGTCACCCCAGGCCTGGATACGGACATGGAAATTGTGTCCGTGCAGATTCTCGCAACTGTTGTTGAAAGTGATGAAGTGGGCCGCGTTGAAATGCAGCTCACCCGGGTGCACGCTGACGGCGAATGTCTGAGACGGATTCTGCAAAGATTGGCTCCGGATATTGTTGTTTGGCAGGCCTTTATCCCTGGCCCATCAAGTATCCTGGGGTGTCGGGGAAGGGTCAACCCGGCTCTTTATACAATATGCAAGTTTGGATCCAATCGGCGCGGACAACCACCCGCTGTTCGCTGGTGGATATTCAACCTGTCGAGATACCTTGAAACGGGCCTGACTGAGCCGCCACGAGAAGAATACGGCTTTACGCAGAGAATATGCCTTAAATCGCGTCAATCGGCGCGTATCTACGCTGTCGTCAGGAGGCCAGTCTCGAACCGATCCTGGATATCGATGAGACGTGATGTTATCTGATGGTCTGTCGAGTCGCGTGCGAATCACCGCACGCCATCAAAATGAGCTTCAGTCCGATAGCGGAATCAAGGTTATGGCGGTGTGGAGATTACGGGGCGTATGGGACAGAGTGTGTTGCAAAGGTGAAAAGATAACGGCGCGGATCTTCACTCCGAACCGAACCGTGTCGGTTCGGGGCGATTTCGTCAGAGACTGACTACAGATCGGCGATCTTGTTCTCGGGAGCCTGTTCCTCACAACGCAGCATCGGCAGCACGGACCCCACCGGATAGTAGGTTCCGTACTCGACCAGATAACTGCTCTGGATACTGTAGGCTTCCCGCTCCGCCGCGATGCTCGACTCGCAGTTCTCCAGCAGCGCCCCTTCCCTGCCCTGCAGCCAGTGCACCAGTTCATGCAGGGCGACGGAGGTATGGAAGATGTTGTTTTCGAGATCCATGCGGTCGTCGAGGTAGACCACGTCCCCCTCACCCGGATACCAGCCCAACACCTTGCAGGCACGTCCATTACAGGCCTGCTCTTCCAACCAGCTGTGCGGGACCATGCTCATTTCAGGACATTGGTCATCGACACGCTGGTAATCCGATAGCGCAAACACCCATGATAGTAATACAGCACAGAGTTCCATATGAGACTCCCAATTTTCCGGGTCGCAAGTCACGACACATCTGCAACGCTTGACGACCCAATCATTGAGCGGTCTCCCTTCCACTATCGCCAGTCCAGGCCATCGGTACTCCGTTGTCTATAGTTATCGGCCAATGGCTGAGGCGTTTTACAGCTATGACACACATTCAGCGGAAAAGACCGAAATGGACAGCGGCTGGATAAAACTTCCGCATAATCCGTGCCGTTAGTCATTGATTTTTATCATTTTGTAAATTTACATAATATTATTATGAACTTATGAATCTAACTTAAAGCCGGACTAACCTGTCGCAACGGAATTTGTCAGAAACATGACAGTGCAGGCGCACCAGTTTTGGGCAAAACAGTGGAAAATATTCAGGAATCCGATTCCCGTATCCAGGTTGAGGATTGCTGCTGAAAAGGGATTTAAAGGACATTCCGCAGCTGAACGCGGATTTTCAGAGGGAATTCATTTGGAAGCGCGGAATGACCCGGTCTCATTCTCGATTTACGGCGGGTGGAGCAGAGTCCGGGACTTTTCCTGGTGAGAGTACAGGGGGTGGTGTGTCACCCCTCATTCAAGTATGCGCGTGGCAGCTTGCGTCCGACCGCGATAGAACTCGCCAAAACGGGCATGATCCCCCTGCGCCATGGTCCAGGCCTCGAGTGGCAGCGGCCGCAGAATCTCTCCGAATCGGGCGTCCACGAAGTGGCTTTCCATCAGGTTCGAAACAGGCAGGGCATCGCCCTCGAGTCTTTTCGATTTCACCAGCAGGAGTTTCTCCGCGCCGAGCCTCCCGCCGAGCCAGGCCGCCAGCGAGTCGGAGGTGACATCCCAGCTGTGCTGGATCTCCGGCGCGGCCAGAACCATGGCTGTCGGCATCCAGACCGGTCGTCCGCCCTCGGCCAACACCGCATCGATCTCCTCCGGGTGCGCAGCGGCGACCAGACCCGGCTGCAGGGCACAGAGCATGCGACCGTACTGTTCCATGGCGAGCAGGGCCATGATATGGGCGCTCGAGTCGTCGAATTTCCACTGCTGCTGGGCCAACCGCACCTGATCGGCGAAGGGCCCGCCACCGGGAACGATGACCAGAGGCCCTTGCCGGGTCAGGGCCCGCAACCAGTCACACAGATGAGCCGAATCGAACAGGCTGCCGCCCAGCTTGACTATCCACATTGTTCGGAATTCATCCGCTCCATGCGTTGCAGCAGGTCCAACAGGGCGGCGGCCTTGTGATAGGTCTCCCGATACTCCGCTTCGGGGTCGGAATCGGCAACGATGCCGCCTCCGGCCCACAGGCGGGTGACACCCTCGGAGTGAACCATGGTGCGAATGGCGATGTTGGTGTCCATATCGCCGTCGAAGCCGATATAGCCGACGGAGCCGCAATAGATGCCTCGACGATGGGGTTCCAGCTCCTCGATGATCTCCATCGAACGCAGCTTCGGCGCACCGGTGATGGAACCACCGGGAAAGCAGGCGCGCAGCAAAGAGAGCGCATCCTGGCCCCGTTCGAGCGTACCGACGACCTTGCTCACCAGATGATGCACCCGCGCGTAGCTCTCCAGTTTGAAGAGCTCCGGCACCTCTACGCTTCCGGGGACACAGACCTTACCCAGATCATTGCGCAACAGGTCGACGATCATGACGTTCTCCGCCTGATCCTTCCGACTGTGCTTCAACATCTCGGCCAACATCATGTCTTCCACCGGATCCTCACCCCTGGGCGCCGTTCCCTTGATGGGTTTGGTCGCCACCTGTCCGCCACGCAGTTCCAGAAAACGCTCGGGCGAGGTGCTCAACACCTTGCAGTGAGGCGTGCTCAGGTAGGCGGCAAAAGGCGCGGCATTGAGCTGTCGAAGGCCTTTGTAGGCCTGCCAGGGGTCGCCTTCGGCGGCTACGGAGAAGCGCTGTGCGAAGTTGACCTGGTAACAGTCGCCATCGAGGATGTAGCGTTTGATTCTGGCAATGGAATCGATGTACTCGGCATGCGTCATGTTCGAACAGACTTCGCCCATGACACGATAGGGCTCCATTGGCCGGGCGCCGGCGGATCGCTCCGCGGCCCGCAACAACAGCCTGCGATAGCGTTCGAGCCGGGTCGGGTTGCGGCCGACCAGCCTGCTGCGCCGCTCCTCATGGTCCACCACCAGGGCCCAGTCGTGGATGCCGACGGCCATTTCCGGCAGCTGTTCCATATCCTCTGCGAGCTCCGGCATCCGTTCCAGCCGCCGGCCAAGATCGTAACCGAAATAGCCGATCGCACCGCCACAGAACGGCAGCTCATCAATCCCTGCCGTTATGGGCCCCAGTTCCTCGCGCAGCAGCTGAAAGGGGTCCTCCAGCGAGAGGCACACCTCGCTGCCGTTGCGGGTGATGCGAGTCTGTTCTCCGCGGGTGACAAGGACACTGACCGGATCCGCCGTCAGGATATCGTAGCGTCCCTGTGTGCTGAACGGACGGCCACTGTCGAGAAAGGCGGCCCAGGGATGGTGCGCGATGGCCTCGAACAGCAGAGCGCTGTCCTCGTGATAGGGAAAGTCGATGGCGATGGGATTCATGCCGCGTCACCCCAGGCCAGACTGGCAACGGCGACCGCCGGGGCACATTCCGCCGCTTTAGATGCCTGCTCCCGCGCACAGGAGAAGAGTGTCTCGATGCCCACATAGGGACGGTTCAAGCGTTGGCAGATCCGTTCCACCAGAAAACGCCCCACGCCGGCGCCGATCAAGGGAGCGGAGTCCGAGAGCCCGGGTCTGGAGAGCATACGCGCACAGGCGTCCTCGATCTGACGCAGCTGCTGTTCGGCGATATAGCCTGAGACCTTGCGCCAACCCTCGAAATCCGTAGCATCCGCATCGAGCCCCAGCATCCGCGCCAGGCGCCGCGCACTGCCGGTAGGACTCTTCACTCCGCCGTCCGCGCTCGGCAACAGATCGGTCCCCTCCGGCAGCTGGCCGAGTAGACGATAGATATCCGCCGTGGTTGCGAAATGCTCCGCCATCAGATAAACCCACTCTCCTGCAAAGGGGGCCTTGTCCGTTATCGCCATCAACGGCGTTCGCACGACCCCAGTATAGATCAGCGACTGACCGACCAGCCGCTGATGGTCGTTAGTGTCACACGTCAACACCTGTTTGTCAGCGAAGGGTATCAGATCGGTGGTCGTGCTTCCCACGTCGATCAACACGCCTTCGGGCAGGCGACCGGCCACCAGGGATGCGGTGGCGAGCCAGTTGGCCGAAGCCACCTGAAGCGCGCGGTCGACGGCCATGTCCGGTTTCAGAAAGCCTGCCTGTCCGCCATAGATCGAAAGCATGGCGGTCGGAAAACGGCGACTCATCACCTCGATCAGCGATTTCACACCACTGGCCCGATCGGGAAACAGATCGACCAGCTCACCGGTCATGGTCACCGCGTGTCGCAGACCGCTACAGTCGCCTATCGACTCCAATACGGAGTCGATGCCCGACTCCAGCCACTCCAGCCCCTGCCAGAGCGGACAGGGCAACTGCACCACCGTCTCCACGCAGCCGCCACCGTCGAGACGCGCGGACTTGATGTGCGCACCACCGAGATCCCAACCCACTATCGCTTCATGCTGCACCGACATACTCCAGGTTGACGTCCACCACCAGGTTGTTCAGCATCTGCTCGGGTGAAGGCAGCTTGCCTTTCAGCAGATCCAGCACCAGTGCGGCGGGATTGATCCCTGTCGACTCTTTAAGGCCGACATAGGAGGTGGTTATTCTCGGATTGACCTCCAATACCTGCAAGCCATCCCCCGTATCGATGATATCGATACCGATCAGACCCCACAGCTCGGGCAGCGCGGCCACCACCGACCGCCCGATCTGGTAAAAGCGGTCCCTCTCGTCCAGACAACCGTTCACGACACAACCCAGAAGCACAAAACCGGTGTCGGTCATGGCCACCCGCTGATGATTGACGCTAAGGACAACACCCTCACCGTTGTGGGCCAGAACATTGAGGCTGGTCGGTGTTCCGTGAACGAAAGGCTGTATTACATACTCCTTTCCCATCGGGAGACTTTCGAATTGGCGACACAGGTCATCACGATCGCGACAGATACGAATCCCCTGGCAGCCGACCCCGTCATCCGGCTTGACTACCCAGCTGCCCGGGCGATTGGGCAGTATCTCCTCGAACCTGTAGGTCGGCACCACCGGGATACCATGTTCCCCCAACAATCTGGAGGTGGCCAGTTTACTCGAGGTGACTTGCACCGCTTGAGGTGGACTGTTCAACAGCAGTTTCCCCTGACTGATCACCGTCTCGCTGATGTGCTTCAATATCTCCGCGTATTCCGGGGCGATAGGCCAGACCGCATCGGACCATGCGATGCATTGCAACCAGGTTTCGAAAAATTCGTCCAGGCCGTTCAGCATGTGGAATTCGATGGGCAGGTCGGGTTTTCCCAGTCGGGCATCACGGGTCGCGACGACCTCGATGTGAGGCAGTTCCATGAGATCGGATACCAGCGCCTTGAGCATCATGTCCCCCTCTTCCGCGAGGGAGGAGGGTAACGGGCTGTCCAGCATCCCACCACCCGTAATATACTCGAAGACGAACACTCTCATGGTTAGTTATCTGCGCTGATGAAGCTCATACCCGTCATAGACGTGATGCATGGCCATGTCGTAACGGCCAAGCGCGGTGAACGGCAGACCTATGCACCCTCCAACACTCCCTTGTGCCGTTCCAGCCGACCCGGGGAGGTTATCGCGGCACTGTTGGCGCTGCATCCGTTCGACACCCTCTACATCGCCGATCTCGACGCCATTCTCAGTCAAGGGTCGAACAGCGATCTGATACGCCGGCTGGCCCATGAGCATCCGGACGTGACCTTCTGGGTGGACGACGGACTCATGGAACCGGATGCCGTGAGCGAATTTGCCCGTCCGGTCATTGGCACCGAGTCGCTTGTGAATTCTGAACAACTTGCTCATCTGCTTGCCTCGCTTCCTTCCCCCGTGCTCTCCCTCGACTATCTGGGCGAACGTTTCCTGGGGCCCGTCGGTCTCGACCTGCGGCCTGATCGCTGGCCCGAGGATGTCATCGCCATGACACTTTCCCGGGTCGGCGCCAACAGCGGACCTGATTTGACACGCCTACAGTCACTATCGGCGCGACGCACGGATCTGCGTCTCTACGCCGCCGGCGGCATCCGTAATCCACAGGACCTGGAACGGCTAGGTTCCATCGGCGCTGCCGGTGCCCTGCTTTCGACGGCCTTGCATCAAGGCACTATCGACAGCATGGCTTTGGATCGTTTCCTATCGTCGTAAGCCTGGCCGCACTCATCGACGCGATTTGGCGATAATCTCCAGTGCGGGTGGCTTATCTCTTATCAGATCGCGCAGTGGCGATATTCCCAGTTCGTTATCGACAAAGTGGGTCATCAATCGGTCGCTGCCCGAGTTCTGGAACTCCTCCAGGCTGGGGCCAGTGTAGTTACACCAGGACTGAGTGGTCTCATACAGCTGCAGCTCCACCAGCCCGGGAAGGTACTCGATGAGCTGCTCCCAGATGAAGACACACAGCATTTCGGTACTCGAACGCCAGGCCAACTCCGACGCGGCATAGTTCAAGTTGTGATGGTCGAAGCGATCGACCACGCGTTTGTTGGTCACCCGCTTCAAATAGCCGTAGTCCACCACACAACCGGTCACCGGATCGATTCGGTCCCTGACCTTGACGTGCAGCCTATAGCGTCCACCATGCAGGTTGGAACACTTGGCCGGATGGTCGGTGATGAAGTGGGCGGCGTCGAACACCAACTCCTTCGAAACCGTCACTTCGGGGGTCTTCTGTTCAAACCGCTCCATGGCGCCGGGGATCTGCATCAGCGATCCTCGCACCAGAGCGAGCAGGTGTGCTGTATCCGAACGGGTCAGGGTGCGCAACAAAAGCCCTTCGGTATGGTCAGCCGCATCGAGTTCCCGGAAACGTATACCCTGTCGGGAGGCTTCCGCCATGACAGTCTCCCCGGCGCTCTGCTGCGGGAACTGCAGGAACAGATAGCCTGCCTGCAGCTCACCGACGTGTGCGATCAGCACCGCCAGACTGGAGAGGAAATCGGGGGGCGGTACCGGAGAGAGGTGAGCCTCTGCGCTCTGCCTCAGGAAGGCCGTGGGCACTTTCAGCCGATTCACCGCAACCACCCGATGGGTGGTGTCCGTATAGCGGTACTCCTGAACAAAACGGAAACCGTACTCCCTCAGCCACTGGAGATCCCAAAGCAGCAGATCCAGACGTCTGACTTCGCCGGGTAACAGCGTGAACGCCTCCTCGATCTGCAGCAGACCGGCCCATCGGAGACCCCTGAGCACAGAGCGAGCCCGTTCCGAGGGATAGCCCTCCGGTGGCGCATAGGTTTCGACGCCCTCTACACGGTTCACCTCTTCCCGATCGACCAGAAGATCCAAAGGCAGATGGTGCCGAATGGCATATTCATGAAGCGTCAGCGAACAACAGTGCAATAAATGCCTGTTGTCCAGCCTGACAAGTTCACTGCCGCATTCGAGACATTGCATCGTCATCCTCCACTATCGAGCAACCAGGGCCCCGGAAACCAGGTGCGGGAGCGGCACACGCGAACTCGGGCGTGACCGACCCCGACCGGATTTCCCTTCCGGCCGTCGACACATCCCTGTGGCGACGCCCTCATCGAGCCTCAGTCGTGGGCGGCGAAGGGGTGAGATGCCGACCCCTTCTGGGCCACCACGTCTTTGGCCATCGGCTCACCGGCAATCGCGCGCTTGATTGACTCCTTGGTCGCCTGGTAGTTGTAGTCCTGGATCTTGGTGTCGTCCGCGGCTTCCCAATGGATGAAGACACCGACACAGATGAAGACGTCGTCGGCCTCATCGGCGGGGATGGTGCCGTCCTCGACACAGTCGGCCACCGCCATGGCGACACCGCGTTGGGCCGGGCCGAACATCTGAACCGCCTGCTTGGCACCCATTACCGTCGCCGACCAGCGATTCTCCGACCATCGTTCTATTGATAACTGGCATTTCAGTTTCTCCTTACTTGTTATAGAGAGTTAACTACGGACCCCCACCTCTTTGGGCTGGGAATCACTGTCACGGGAAAACCCCGCTTTCCGCTCAAACGCGGGAAGTATCGACTCCAGGTGAGCAATAAACAGCGTGGCGACAGTCATATCCGCCGATGTGCCTGGATTGATGCCTTTGCGTTTGAATTCTTTGTCCGCCTGCAGCAGTCGTAGCTGGAAATGCTGAGGCAGCTCCGCCCGCGAGAGCCCTCTGTCGAGCTCAGCCGCATGCAGACTGGTAGAGACGGCTCTATACAGGCCTTGCTTGCGCTGGATATGCGTATCGGGATAGCGGGCGAGCAGGCTGAGATAGAGACCGGTAACAGCCCACTCCCTGCTCTGCCATCGCTTCTCGAGACAGTGCAGTCGCGGAAGTGCTTCTTCGAACAGTACTGCGTAACCGGTGCTGTACTGGCGTGCTATCAGATCACGCTCCGCAGCGTGGGCCATCACTTCGAGTAAGGGTACGCCGGCGGTTTCCGAAACATCGTAGCGATCGGATGTTCCCAACCCGGCGGGTGCCGCCAGTTGTATGGCGCGAAACAGCCATTGCGTCTGTGTTGCATCTGCCGTCGCCAATACCTTGCGCAATCTGTCTCGCAACAGTCCGCCGGAGGGCTGAGTTTCGTCGAGTAGAGCCTGAACCAATGGAGCGCAAAGCATCACGATGCCGAGATTGGTATTGCAGCCGACCGCATTTCGGGTGGCTTCGACCGTCCGATAGATGCGCTCGCCCAAACCGAGTCCGGCTTCAGTCAGAGGCTTCGCACTGACATCGGCGCTGGTGATGAAGTCTTCCAGCGTCATGCCGTGACCGTCGGAGAAACGGTGCACATTGCCCGGCTTGAGGGCATCGAGTTCGCTCAGACAGGCTTGACGATAGGCCGCGGCCAGGCGCCGTCTCAGGCTTTCAATGGGCTGCAACGGCAGGTTCATCAGACCACCTCCGTGAGCGGCTCGCCCCGGCATCGGGAGAGGAAGTCCTCCACCAACAGCTGCGTGACATCGTGCTGGCAGACCTGCTGCAATCCTTTCCAGGCCGGTATGCTGTTGATCTCCAGGACATGGGCGCGACCCTCGGCGTCGCGCAGGATGTCGACTCCGGCGTAACTCATCTGCAAGGCCTCCGAGGCGGCCTCCGCCAAGGCCTTGAGTTCCGGATCGAGTACCGCCGGGTGACACCGGGCACCTTGCGCCACATTGCTGATCCAACCCTCCCCCCGGCGTATCATGGCAGCCACCGCGCGGCCGTTGATGACGAAAATGCGCCAGTCGCAGGATTGCTTCGCGCCTGTGGGGACGAACCGCTGCAGATAGTAGACACCGTTGTAGAGCGTGGCATCGGGCAGGCTGTCAACATCGTGAATGCGCATCAGGCCGTTACCCTGGGAACCGAACAGCGGTTTCAGCACCAGTTCATGCCCCGCCTTGAATTCGCGTGACAGGACCTGCGTAAGGTCGTTGCCCGCTTCCATTACCCAGGTGGGTGGCGTTGGAATACCTGCGGCGTGCAGCAGGAAGCTGGTCATGCCTTTGTCCACGCTGCGTTCGATGGCCCGGCCATCGTTATAGACACAGACGCCGAGGTGATCGAGGGCGTGCAGAATGTCGAGGTAGTGCACCACCTGCTCCAGCGTGCCCCCCGGCACACCGCGCACGAAGACGCCGTCCGGCAGTTCTTCGAAACCGGGGATTATCAGGCCGTGCCCCTCTGCGCCAAGATCGAAGCCGCAGCGGGTCAGGGAGACAAACTCGCTGGAACAGCCATGCTGAGCGAAAACCTTGCGCAGACGGGCGCCGTGCCAGCCGGGTTCATCGGTGAAGATGGCGATGCGTCTGCTCATGGGCCGATTCCGAAAGAGGCTTGCAGCAGGGCGACGTCGAGCGCGCCGGCCGAGAAACTGTTGCCGCTGTCGAGCACGCTGACCATCACCCTTGCCGGACTGAAGAGCATGGGATCGATCTTGAAGAAGTCGTACTCATAGGCCTTGAAGACTTCGCCGAAGGGACGGCCATAGTCACGCGAGGCGCTGCTCGGCAACTGCTCGCAGAGCTTCGCCGCCGCCGCGTCCTCGCCACCGACGAAAAGCTGCACCAGACCGGCGAAGAGGATGGCGTCGTTGGTGCGCCCCATGGCGTTGAGAAAATCGGGCGCTGGCGGCGGCAGCGGAGCACTGCCGATGCCGTCCCGGATGTCGGACAGCGCGAAGTCCAGCTCATGGGCCTTGTGCATGGCCACTTCAAGCACCCGGGCCACGATCTGCAGCGTACCGGCGAGACTGCTGGTGGGAGTCAGAATCAGCGTCAGCGCCTCCAAGGCGACTCCACAATCCCGTGCGATCTTTTCGCACAGGGGCAGCGGCGGAACCCGGTCGACCTCCAACACCAGGCAGGTCCGATCGGCCTGGTCGCGATAATCCAGCTCCTGAAACAGCGGCTCTTTCTGCGCCAGCGCCCTTCCGGGTCCTGACCCCAGGGCGTGGAAAGCCTTTTTGCCCTCCTCCTTGTGCGACAGACTCCATCCCGCGTACTGGCTTCCCAGGCACGCCAGCACCGGATCGGTGGTGTGGACATGAACGGAAAGCGGCCAGCCGGCAATCGGTCCGCTGCCGCTGAGGCTGACGCTGCCGAGTCCGCCGAGGCAGATCTCCGCGATGCGGCGTCCCGCTTCGAGGCAACCCGGTGCGGCGATTCCCGCGTCCACCACCTGGCAGCCGTTGTCCAGACGCTCGACGCCGAGACGCAGGACTTCAGCGTCCGCCACCAGCGAATCGACCAGTGGCGCGGTCAATGCGTTGATGCTGGGACGGCTCATGAGGCCACCTTCTGCATTTCGGCTTGCGCCTGGGGTGTTGTTGGACAAAGCATCTGTAGAATCTCATCCCGGTAGTGACACAGCACGGCCTCCACCTCATCCTCACTGCCGCCCCGGGCAAACAGACTGCAGAGGGGTTGTCCCTCGGGAATTCTGGCGCCGGACGATGGCCGGTCCTTGACCCATTGCGGCCAGGCCATGTCAGCGGGAATCTCGATGGTTTGAGGGGTATAGACAATCTGGTGACCATGCACCACGGTCGAGCCGATGATCGGCAGTACCGGAAGCTCGCCGAGACAAGCCGCGATATGGTGTTTGACCCAACCGTCGCTCAGCAGGTGCTCGTAGAGCTCCAGGGTCGCCGAGGGCCGGGGGTTGAGATCGAGCACAAAGATCCCGTCTTCGTTCAGGATGAAATCGAGACTGTTGATTCCCTTGAGGGAGAGTTCGCCGACCAGCTTGCGGACGATTTCTTCCACCTGCAGACGCCAGTCATCCTGCAGTTGGGCCTGACCCAGCGCTCCAGTATAGAGGAACGGAGCCGGTGCCTTGGAGGCACCCGTGCCAAGCCGGTTGTAACCGATGGTGCGAAAACGCTCGCCATTGGCGATGAAGAGGATCGACATTGCGGAACCGGTGAGATGGCGCTGGTAGTAGCAGGCGGAATCCGTCGCCGAGTGTTGCGGATCGAAATAGGCCACACCCTGACCACCGCAACTGCCGGCACGCTTGATCAACCAGGCCTTCTCCGGTGCGGAGTATGGGGGCGTGAAACAGACCTCCGGGTAGGGGATACGCAGCCGATTGAGCAACGAGAAGTAGCGACGGGGATCACGCAGTCTTTCCAGCACTGAAGGCGCATTACCGAACAGGCGGCAATGTTGTGACAGGCGGTTCAGGAGCGAGGAGGCCTGCTCCAGGCCTGCACCGTAGATCACCCCGCAAGGGTGTTGCGGAAACAGCGCCGCCATCTCCTCGATGAGTTCATCCACGTCCACTCGGGAGAACTCATGACTGGCGGGCCAGCAATCGGCCACGGCCAGGGTATCCTCGTCACAGAAGGTATCGATGACCGTAACCCGATAACCGCCACGCACGGCCGATTCGGCGATCGCACGGCCGCTGTTGGCCAGAATCAGCAAAGAGGTGCTATCAGCCGACATGGTCGCGCGCCACCTCGAAGGCACTGTTGAAATCGAGAAACTGGGGTTCGCCGCTCTCGAACATCTTCTTCAGCAACTGATGCTGGGCCTGGTACTTGACGTTACCGACCGTAAGCGCGCCGATACCCACGGCCCCGCTGGGCGAGCCCGCGATGGGCTTGGCGTCGTCCAGCACGCCGACGCCCTCGATACCCTCGGGAGGCACTGCGTTGACGTCACACGCGACCTTGAGCCGTGTCGCTGACTGGAGGTGACCCGCGTTCAGCACCTGCACCCCCGCCTTGGCGGCGTTGAACACCACGTCCGCCTGACTCGCCAGTTCAACGATCCCCGCCTCACTGCTCCCGTCGGCCGCCAACAAATCCGAGCCGTATCGGTTGTTGCAGAGTTCGACTACCGATTGCGCCTTGCTCAGGCTTTCATGGCTGACAATCACCGCTTCGGCGCCCGCGGTGGCGGCCAGCATCGCCGCCGTGGAGCCGACCGGACCGGTACCGCCGAAGACCACCACCCGCTGCCCCTTCAACCCGGCGCTGTCGAGTTTCTTCAGTTCACGCTCGACGCAGGCGACCATGCCCGCGGCGGTGGTGAAGGCGCCGCTGGGATCGGCGAACAATGAGACCTCGAAGGGGGGGACCATCGACTGCTTCGCGGTCTGCATCATTTCCATGGCCAAATGGGCGTCGCGGCCGCCGATGAAGATGCCGGTCCGTTTGACCCCCTTGGGACCACGGGAAAAGATCGCGTCCTGGACCAGATCACGCACCTCCTCCAGTGCTACATCGATATACGGCGTGCAAGCGGTCCACCCCGCGTCGTAGGCCATGTTCACGTCGAAGGGGCTGAGATTCTTGGCTGCGGTCAACATGTGCAGCAGATAAGGTCTTTCCATCTAACGGGCTCGCTCTTTTTGTCTTAGTCTTGTCGGTTGTTGCAGCAGGTTGACGGCTGCACCCTGATTGCGCGCCGCCACCTGCTGACATCGGAATGCTGAGAATTCGCCGAAATGCTGTCTCAATGCCGCTTCCAGCCATTTGGCCTGTTCGGCATCCTCGAGCAACACAAAGCCGGTAGGCCCCCAGGAACTCTGACCGATGCCGGCAAATCCCTGTTTGGCGGCCCACTTCAGGGCGGCGGAGATGACCGGGCTGGTGAAACGCCCTCCCTGGGCCGGAGCGAAGTGGTCGCCGACCACCTGTTGAATCTCCCCGATGGCCCGGGCGAAGGACGCCAAATCGCACTCGAGCACGCCGGGCAGGACCTGCATCATGACCAATCGGCAGAGATGGGCGGCGGCATCGGCGGGAAACTCGGGCAACTCGGAAAAAGCCGCAACCTCTTTTTTCCCGTGCAGACCCTGGGTCCGGGTATCGAACAGCAGCAGCGCTCGCCACTGCTCGGGGAACGGCAGCCTGACGGCGACCGGAGGCACGCCATCCGCCTTGCCACGGCCGCAGTCGAGAATGAATCCGCCCTGTTCGAAGGCGCCGATCCCGATACCCGAACGCTTGCCGCGATCCAACAGCTGCGCAATCGAGGCGACATCATTATCGCCGCCGTAGAGCTGTTCGATGGCCGTGCCCACGGCCAGCGCCATCTGGGTACCCGAGCCCAGTCCCACGTGATCGGGTATGGTCTGCAGAAGACGGATATCGACGCCACCCTCGACACCTCTGGCTTCGAGGTAGGCTCGGGCATACCTGAGCGCACGCTCCGCACCGGGCCCGCTGACGGCGACATCCGCCGCCCGCACCGCCCGCAGGTGTGTGGCCAGGCGAGTGACGGTCAGTCCGATGCTGCCAAATCGCCTGCCCAGCCCCCCATGCAGATCGAGGAAGCCCAGATGTAAACGGGCAGGCGCTTCGACCTCAACGGTGAGTCCGTCAGTGGTGGGTTTGGCGCGGTAGGTCATGAGGCTCCTGGTCGTTTTCGTTATCGTTCTAGCCTATTTGCAAATTGCATGCCTGATTCCTTATTCCAGCCGTTGTGCCGACTGCATCCGCACGCATGCACCTGACGTGAACCAATGTGTCACACACCCTGCCCCAGCAGTTAACAGTCAGTCGGCGTCGGCAAGCTGCGAATATAATTGCCAGATATCCCGGCTGTATCGTTACCGCCACGAATCCGGGGATGATCGCGAACGCGACTTCCAGAGTGGCATAGTTTCTGCACACATCACGCAGATCAGCCGATCAGAGCATTGTCCTAAGGGCGGGTACCAGCAGAGCATGTGGAATAACGAGATCGAAGAAACGACGAGTGCGATAACCTGTCCCGGTTGTGGATTGAGTTGTGACGATCTGAGAATCGGGGTGAAAGACGGCCGCCTGTTCTCGTTCGAGCACGGCTGCGAAACGGCAAGACGCTTCTTCGACAGCGCCTTCACAGCGAAAACCCCGAGTCCCATGATCGAAGGCGCAGCGGTTTCGCTTGAAGCGGCGGTATCCCGGGCTGCGGAACTTTTGGAGAACGCACGCTCCCCCCTCTTCGCCGGACTGACCACGGATGTCAACGGGATGCGCGGCCTGCTCGAGCTGGCCGATCGCTGCGGGGCCACACTCGACCATCTCAACGGCGATGCCATGTTTCGCAACCTTCGGGTGGTACAGGACAACGGCTGGTTCACCACCACCTTCACCGAGGTGCGCAACCGGGCCGATCTGATTCTGCTCGTCGGCAGCCAGTCCATCGAGCGTTTTCCACGCCTGGTCGAGCGCGTGCTCAATCCGTCACAGCGCCTGTTCACAGCCGGCGATGAACGCAGGCTGGTGCTGCTCGGCCCCTGGAATCCCGATGCGCTGCCCGATGAGTTGGCGCCTTTGAATCCGACCCTGATCCCGATGCCGCTCGAGTCGCTCATGGATGCGATCGGTCTGCTGCGCGGCCTGGTTGCGGATCGGCCGGTCGCTGTAGCGAGAGAACCATGGAGTGAGGCGTTGGTTGCCTTGGCAGAACAGTTGAAATCGGCAAAATACAGTGTGATTGCCTGGAGCGCCGCCGAACTCGATCTGCCCCATGCCGAGCTGACCGTGCAGGGACTGGCGGCGTTGGCCAAGGACCTGAACGAAACCACCCGCAGCGCCGCCCTTCCCCTCGCCGGCAGTCTGGGCGACATCACCTGCAATCAGGTCTGCACCTGGCAGCTCGGCTATCCGTTGCGTAGCCGCCTGCAGCGCGGCTTTCCGGAGCACGACCCCCTGCTCAACCGCTGGCAGGATCTTATCGCCCGTGGCGAAAACGACATGCTGCTTTGGGTCTCGGCGCTCTCCGCCCAGGCGACACCTCCCCCGAGCGACGCACCAACCCTGGTACTGGGCCATGGTGGGATGGCTTTCGAGCGCCAGCCCGAGGTCTACATTCCGGTCGGCGTGCCGGGCGTCGATCATCCCGGTCACTGGTATCGCAGCGATTCGGTCTGCCCCCTTCCCCTGGGGAGGCTTCGCCCGGATGGACCGCCATCGGTCAGTCAGATCGCACAACAGCTGTTTGATCGCCTCTATCCGGCCAAAGCGACCGGCGCGGGGTCAAGCCCATGTTGATCAAGCTCAGCGGTGGCAAAGTCTATGATCCCGCCCATGCCGTGGACGGTGAAGTCAGGGACATCTATATCCGCGACGGCAGGATCGTCGACGCCCCCTCAGCCAGCGAGACCGTCCATCGCACCTATTCGCTGGATGGCAAGATCGTCATGGCCGGCGCCATCGACCTGCACACCCACATCGGCGGCGGCAAGGTCAATATCGCGCGCACCATGCTGCCGGAGGACCAGCGCGGCCACATCATGGAGAGAACGGAGCTGACCCGCTCCGGCGGCGGCCATGCCGCCCCCTCCACCCTGGCGGCGGGCTACCGCTATGCGGAGATGGGCTACACCAGCTGTTTCGAACCCGCCGTGCTGCCGGTCAATGCGCGCCAGGCACACATGGAGATGGCCGATACGCCGATGGTCGACACCGGTGGCTACGCCATGCTGGGCAACGACGATTTCCTGCTGCAGCTGATGGCGGAAGGCGCGGAGCAGCAGACCATCAACGACTATGTGGCCTGGATCCTGCGCGCGGCACAGTGCATCGGCATCAAGGTGGTCAATCCCGGCGGCATCAGCGCCTTCAAGTTCAATCAGCGGGCGCTCGATGTGGACGACCTCCATCCCCACTACCGCATCAGCCCGCGGGACATCGTGCGCACCCTGAGTCGCGCCCTGAGCGAACTGCGGGTCCCCCACCCCCTGCATATCCATGCCAGTAATCTGGGAGTGCCAGGCAACTACCTCTCCACCCTCGCCACCATGGATGCGGCCGAAGGTCTGCCGATCCATCTGACCCATATTCAGTTTCACAGCTACGGCACCGAGGGCGACCACAAGTTCTCCTCCTCGGCGGCGGAGATCGCCGAGGCGGTCAACAACCGCCCCAATGTCTCCATCGATGTGGGGCAGGTGATGTTCGGTCAGACGGTCACCGTCTCCGGCGACACCATGGCGCAGTATGCCAACCATAGCCACGCCCACCCCAACAAGTGGACCTGCATGGACATCGAATGCGACGCCGGCTGTGGTGTGGTGCCTTTTCGCTATCGTGATAAAAATTTCGTCAATGCCCTGCAGTGGGCGATCGGACTCGAGCTGTTTCTGATGGTGGATGATCCCTGGCGGGTCTTCCTCACCACCGACCATCCCAACGGCGCGCCCTTCACCAGTTATCCCCATCTGATCCGCCTGTTGATGGACCGCAGCTTCCGCAACGATCAACTGGCAAGGATCAATCCCGACGCCGCCGCCGCCAGCCATCTGGGCAGTATCGACAGAGAGTACTCCCTCTACGAGATCGCCATCATGACCCGCGCCGCGCCGGCGCGCATTCTGGGACTGAGCGATCGCGGGCATCTGGCACCGGGCGCGGTGGCGGACATCGCCGTCTACCATCAACACGAGGACCCGGAAAAGATGTTCGAGCGGCCCATGATGGTCTTCAAGGATGGTGAGCCGGTGGTCGAAGAGGGCCGCATCACCCGCCCGGTCACGGGCGCCACCCATGTGGTGAGACCCGATTACGATCCCGCAATCGAAGGGCTGGTCGGGCGCTGGTTCGAACGCTATCACAGCATCGGTCTGCGCAATTTCATGATCTCCGACGACGAGATGGCGGAAGGCATCGGCAGCCCGGTCACTGTCCACCCCTGCAAGGGGGAGCGCGCATGATCATCAACGGCACGGAAATCGAGGAGACCTTCGCCGAGGCCTTCGGCATGAGTGCAACCCGCGTCATCATCACCGCCCTCAACAGCCGCTGGGCGCGCATCTCCGGCGAGACCATGACCGGTTTCGCCACCTCCGTGATCGGCTGTGGTGTCGAAGCGGGTATCGAGGCCGAGCTGTCGCCGGAGGAGACCCCGGACGGACGTCCCGGAGTCAGCGTGCTGCTTTTCGGCATGTCGGGCAAAGCCTTGGCGAAACAGCTGGAGAACCGGGTCGGCCAGTGTGTACTGACCTGCCCCACCACCGCCATATTCGCCGGCATCGAGGGTGAGAAGCAGATCCCGCTGGGCAAGAATCTGCGCTTCTTCGGCGACGGCTATCAGATCTCGAAGCAGATCGCCGGCACCCGCTACTGGCGGGTTCCGGTGATGGACGGCGAGTTTCTCTGTCAGGAGACAGTGGCCCGGGTGCCCGCCGTCGGTGGCGGCAACTTCCTGGTGCTGGCCGAATCCCAGGCACAGGCGCTGGCCGCCTGCGAGAAGGCGATCGAGGCCATGCGGAAGCTTCCCAACGTGATCATGCCCTTCCCCGGCGGCATCGTACGCTCCGGCTCCAAGGTCGGCTCGAAATACAAGGCCCTGATGGCCTCGACCAACGACGCCTACTGCCCCACCCTGAGGGGCCTGGTGAAGTCGCAACTCGACGAGGAGATCGGCTCGGTGATGGAGATCGTGATCAACGGCCTCAGCGAAGCGGATGTGCGAACAGCCACCCGCGCCGGCATCGCGGCGGTCTGCGAACTGGGTGCCGCGGCCGGGATCCTGCGCATCTCCGCAGGCAACTATGGCGGCAAGCTGGGCCAGTTCCAGTTTCACCTGCGGGAGGTGATGGCATGAGCGGCCTGACCCTGACCCTGCGCCTGCTGGAGCGACTCTCACAGCGCATCGACATGACCCCCTTTACGCCTCATGGTCTCGCCGGCAAGTCGCCGAACGACATTGCACGACTCCCCCTTTGGCTCGGCAACCGGCAGGTCGACTGCGGCGAACTGTTCAACATCAGCGGCAGCCTGGAAGACGAGGTCATCATCCAATCGGACAGCGACCGTCTCGACCGCATCGGCGCCGGCATGACCGGCGGTTGCGTCAGGGTCGAGGGGAACGCCGGCGCCTACCTCGGATGCGGCATGCGCAATGGCACCATTGAGGTCAGTGGCAATGCGGGGCTGGCGGCGGGTTGCGCCATGTCCGGCGGCAGTCTGACCATCGGCGGCAATGCCGGCGACTTCCTGGGAGGCGCGCTGACCGGAGATCGCCAGGGTATGCGCGGAGGCAGGCTTACGGTCAAAGGCAATGTCGGCGACCGGGCCGGCGATCTGCTGCGCCGCGGTACCATTCTGATCGGCGGCGACTGTGGCGACTATTGCGCCTCACGCATGATCGCGGGAACGCTGGTGGTCCTCGGTCATACAGGGATACAGACCGGACACGCCATGCGCCGCGGTACACTGATCGTGACCAGGCATCCCAAATCCATGCCGGCCACCTTCAACGACAACGGCAACCACCAGCTCAGTTTCCTGACCCTGCTGACCCACCATTTGGGGGAGCATGCCCCCTTTTCCGCATTGGCGGAGCGCGGCAACCGGGTACAGCGATGGGTTGGCGATCTCAGTTGCGACGGTAAGGGAGAGATACTGCTCCTCGAGTGAGCGCCTGCCCCATACGCTCGTGCGAACCCATGCGGCCTTGGCCGCACACTTCCAGGGAACCTTGGCTTGTCGCACCTAATCACAGGCCAGATGCCCCGTCACCGGATGCAGCCCGTAGCCCGGATGGAGCGGAGCGAAATCCGGGACAGCCTGTACTTACCCCTGGATTCCGCTCCGCTCCATCCAGGCTACGTGTCTCTGCACCATGAGTGATGGGCCTGTCTGTATAGCATTCGGCGCGTGCATCATCGTTATTAATTATGGTTTCAATAGGGCTCGCATATCCGAACCAGGGCCACAGCCACCTCCCCTCTTTTTCCGAATTTCTGCTAAGTCGCTGAAAGCAGTAGCTATCCCTTACCCCACTGCGGACAAGTGTCACCCTTCTGGCACAGAGCCCGTGTCACACTTTTGCGTTTTTGGGATTTCCATCGGGAAAAAATCCCGAACGCTTTCTGCTTAGATATCCTTCGAGCGCTTAAACAGGGCATTAGCCCTGGATAGGGACTACTTCCAAAGCGGAGGCACATATGTTGCATAAGGTAGTTCCACTGTTCTGCATCAATCCAATGCGGACAGTGAGCTCAACAAAAACTCGACAGAACGTGAAATACCGATAGGAGTGATACTTCAATGAAATGGTCTACACCCAGCTATCAAGACATGCGCTTCGGTTTTGAGATCAATCTCTACATCAACAACCGTTAAACCGCAGTAAGCAGGAACCACCTGGCAACCAGGTGGTTCCTTTCAAAATAATAACGATACTGACAGACACTCATTCACACAGTCCCATGCGCATACACATTCTAGGTTCCGGAGCCGGTGGTGGCTTTCCACAGTGGAACTGCAACTGTCCCAACTGCCAAGGCGTCAGGGCAGGCAGTATCAAAGCAGTACCCCGCACACAATCCTCCATCACCCTCAGTGCAAACGGGACGGATTGGGTGTTGTTCAACGCTTCACCCGATATCCGGGCGCAATTGGAATCCTTTCCCACCCTGCAACCGGGCAGATCCATACGCGATACCGCCATCAAGGCCATCGTGCTGGTGGATGCGCAGATCGATCACACCACGGGTCTGCTGTTGATGCGCGAACACACACAGCCCTGGGATGTCTACTGTACGCAAGCCGTGCATGACGATCTGACCAGCGGTTATCCCATTTTCAATATCCTCGGCCACTTCAGGGGCGTGAACTGGCACGAGATAACGACCGACGAGGCGAGTTTCAGCATTCCGGGCATAGAGGGACTGCGTTTCACCGCGGTACCGCTCAAGAGCGAGGCCCCGCCCTACTCCCCCCATCGCCACAACACGGTTCCCGGCGACAACATCGGAGTGCTGGTGGAAAACCTCGCCAGCGGCAAAAACCTCTTCTACGCACCGGGACTCGGCAGCCTCGAGCCCCATGTGATCCCCTACATGGAAAACGCCGACTGCCTGCTGGTGGACGGCACCCTATGGAAGGACAGCGAGATGATCGCCGCCGGCATCAGCGACAAGCACGGCAGTGAGATGGGGCATCTCGACCAATCGGGCAAGGGAGGCATTATCGAGATTCTGAGCGGCCTGAGCCGACCCAGAAAAATTCTCATCCATATTAACAATACGAACCCCATCCTGGTGGAGGACTCCCCCGAACGCCTGGCGCTTACCGCAGCCGGCATCGAGGTCTCTCACGACGGCATGGAGATCGAAATTTAATGGCAGGAGCAGTCATGTCCGTTCAATTAGCCACCCCTTGGACCAAAGAGGAATTCGAACAGAAGCTTCGCGAGAAGGAGAAGTTCTACCACATCAATCATGAGTTCCATATCCTCATGAACAGCGGCAAGCTGGACAAACCCGCGATTCAGGGCTGGGTCGCCAACCGTTTCTACTATCAGGTTGCGATCCCGGTGAAGGACGCCGCCATCATGAGCAATTGTTGGGACCGGGACGTGCGCCGTCACTGGATACAGCGCATCATCGACCATGATGGCACCCAGGGTGATGAAGGCGGTATCGAGGCCTGGCTGCTGCTGGGCGAGGCGGTAGGCCTGTCGCGGGAGGAACTCTGGAGTCACAAGCATCTGCTGCCCGGAGTGAAGTTCGCCATCGATGCCTATGTCAACTTCGCCCGCCAGCAACCCTGGGAGATCGCGGCCAGCTCATCGCTGACCGAGCTGTTCGCCCCCACCATTCACCAGAAACGACTCGACAACTGGCCTGAGGTCTATCCCTGGATCGATGAGCGGGGCTATCACTATTTCCGCAAGCGTCTCACCGAAGCGCGCAGAGATGTCCAGCACGGACTGGCCATCACTCTGGATTACTACAAAAGCCGCGAACAGCAGGAGAAGATGCTGGAGGTGCTGCAATTCAAGCTTGACGTTCTCTGGACCATGCTCGATTGCATGTGGATGGCCTATGTGGAGAACAAACCGCCCTATCACAACATTGCGGACTGAGAACCATGAACCACCGTTTCAACGCCGAAGACATCCCGCAGATGTCGCCCACCTTCCGCTTGCAATGGGAGGAGGCGCAGGGCTGTCATGTGATCCTCTATCCCGAGGGCATGGTCAAACTCAACCCGGCCGCTGGCGAGATCCTGAAGCGCTGTGACGGACAGGCCAGCGTGGCCGCCATCATCGACGATCTGAAGTCGGCCTTTCCCGAGGCCGACCTCGAGACCGACGTCTACCATTTCCTGGATACCGCTTATGACAACCAATGGATCCGAAACAAGCACGCCTAAGCCGCTCTGGCTGCTGGCGGAGTTGACCTACAAGTGCCCGCTGCAGTGTCCCTACTGCTCGAATCCGCTCGATATGGCCCGCTACACCGACGAGCTCTCGACCGAGGAGTGGATACGGGTCTTTCGTGAAGCACGCGCCATGGGAGCGGTACAGCTCGGCTTCTCCGGCGGTGAGGCGCTGGTGCGAAAGGATCTCGAAATCCTCATCGCGGAGGCGCACAAGCTGGGTTTCTACACCAACCTGCTGACCTCCGGCGTCGGCATGGACGAACAGCGCGTCAAGGCCTTCAAGGAGGCCGGGCTCGACCACATCCAGGTGAGTTTCCAGGCCAGCAGCGAAGAGCTCAACAACTACATTGCCGGCAACAACTCCTTCCAACAGAAGCTGGAGATGGCTCGGCTGGTGAAGAAATACGACTACCCGATGGTGCTCTGCTTTGTACTGCACCGTCACAACGAGGATCAGGTTGAACAGATCCTCCAGATGTCCTACGCGCTGGAGGCCGACTATGTGGAGCTGGCCACCACCCAGTATTACGGCTGGGCCCTGCACAACCGGGAGCAGCTGCTGCCCACCCGGGCCCAGGTGGAGGCCGCCGAAGCGGTGGCCCATCGCTACCAGGAGAAGTACAAGGGCAAGATGCGCATCTTCTATGTGGTGCCCGACTACCATGAAGAGCGGCCCAAGGCCTGTATGAACGGATGGGGCGCGGTGTTCCTGACCATCGCCCCGGACGGCACCGCCCTGCCCTGTCATGCCGCCGGCGAACTGCCCGGCCTCACCTTCCCCAACGTACGCGACCACAGCGTGGAATGGATCTGGAACGAGTCGGCCGACTTCAACAAGTTCCGCGGTTACGGCTGGATGAAAGAGCCCTGTCGCAGCTGCGACGAAAAGGAGAAGGATTTCGGGGGCTGCCGTTGCCAGGCCTACCTGCTGACCGGCGACGCCGCCAACGCCGATCCGGTATGCGGCAAATCACCCCACCATGAACAGATCGTGCAACTGGTGAACCAGACGGACAGCGGACATGATGCCGATGCCGCGCCATTGGTGTTTCGCAACATGCGTAACTCCAAGAAGCTGACTGCAGATCGGTGGCCGGTCGACAGTGTCGGGCGTCTGCGCGGTCGCAACTGAGCCCCGGCATAGGTGACTGACACGAACCCGGTCAGCACCGCAGTTGGATCACGGAGCACAGCTCATCGCCAGTAGCCCGGATGGAGCGAAGCGGAATCCGGAAGAGCCTGTGACTTCCCCTGGATTCCGCTTCGCTCCATCCAGGCTACACCCTTAGGATCAATACACTATCCGCACTTGACCGGACTGAATCGTGATCGGCTCACGGGCTACTGTTCAATCTGATCGTAGCAGGTGACACATCCTGTCCGTTTCCTGAATCAGCGCCGCCGCCATTGCCGGTTCATCGATCAGATGTCCTGCCTCCGCAACCGGAATGAAGCGAGATCCTGGCAGGGCCTGATGCAACAGCCAGGCCGCTTCCTGAGTACAGGCGAGATCGAACCGGCCGTGAACGATCGAGACCGGCAGCTCGGGCAGCTCTCTTATCCGCTCGAGTATCTCGTTTTCATCGATGAAGTAGCGGTGTTTGGCAAAATGCGTCTCTATCCTGACCTTCGCCAGCATGCGTTCCTGCCGGGCCTGCATCTCGGACGCCGTGTCCTGTTTCTTGGCTGGGGCTTGGGCTGGGGTCTGTCTATGCCAGGTGACCACCGCATCACCCCACTCTGACCATCTGCGCGCGGCGTTCAGGGCGACCGTGGCATCCTTATCACGCACCGCCTGGTAGAACCCATCGATGAGCGCAGCGAGATCTGAACGATCGCGGATGTCCTGCGTCAAACGCGACCAGGCCTGGGGAAACAGCCGTCGCAGACTGAGAAAAAACCACTCCAGATCGGATTCACGTGCCAGGAACACTCCCCGTAGGATCACGCCAAGAGCATTCCCGGGGTGAGTCAACAGATAGATCAGCGCCAGCGTCGCCCCCCAGGAACCGCCGAACAGTAACCACCGGTCTATTGCCAGGTGGCACCTGATGGTCTCCATGTCCGAGACCAGATCATCGGTTCGATTCTGCCCGGTCTCTCCCGAAGGCAGGGATTTCCCTGAGCCTCGTTGATCGAAGAGTACGATGCGATAGCATGCGGGATTGAAATAGCGTCGATGGTCAGGATTGCACCCTGATCCCGGACCGCCGTGCAGAAAGACTACCGGTATCCCTTGCGGATTTCCGCACTCCTCCACATGGAGTTCGTGCACCGCATCCACGCGAATGCGATGGACCGCATAGGGTTCACAGGCAGGATAGGCTTTATTCATCGTATTTCCGATCCTGATGGGGTGGGTTAAGCGTCATGCCGATACGTTCGATTTTGTCATCTGACGATTGAATCTGTGGCCGACAGGCCGGAGATAAAGTGTCACAGCAGTGACACACACCCAGATTCCACACTCAAGAAAATGAATCACATCACACTCCCGCGTGCGGAAGTCTGAATCCTTCTCCAGTCGGAATCTCGATAGGATTCAGCAATCATCTTTTTCGAAACTTCCTGATATTGCCTCTGCTTCGGTCACTGCTCACATACAGCCAATATCACTAATTCATTGAAGTTGCGGAACATCTGCACAATCAGGCAACTAGCACTGCACAGCCGGAAATTTCCTTATCATTCTTAAGCCTTAATTCCGCTAGCAATTCATATACTAAAACAGTTAGTTATCGAAACAAAAGAGAATAAGTCGAGCAAACTCGGTCTAACTGTCCAAAAACAATTACCACTCTCCGCAATGGCCGCCTGTTCAATGACGGCTGACGAAATTTAAACCGGATCGCCCCTCCTCTCCGTAGGTCAGAGAATTGAAAAGACATCGATAAACCATTTGATGACCATTGTTTGGCATATAAGTTGCCTTTCTGTGTTTGTCGCAAATGAAGACTGCCTGTGATTCCTGCGACGTTGTTACTTTTTACCGAAAGAGAGGAGTTTGTTGTTAGCGATGGATGAAGCTAGACGAAGTAGTTTTCGATTCGTTCCCGGTGTGATTGACGGGACATTTGAATCGAGTGTGTATCCCTAGTTGAGGCAGTCCCAACTAAGCAAATAAAACCTGAGGATATCAATTATGGTAAAAGCAAAGCGCAAAGTTCTCGCGATATGCTTCACTGCCTCTGCCATGCTGTCAGCTGCTGGTGGGGTTTCGGCAAATCAAGAACTTTTGAAGATGCAGCAGAACGCTGATGATTGGGTGATGCCAAACGGCAACTACTCGAGCACTCGCTACAGCGGACTGGATCAGATCAACAGCAAGAATGTCAAAGACCTGCGGGTCGCCTGGACTTTCTCCACCGGCGTCCTTCGCGGTCACGAGGGTGGCCCCCTGGTGATCGGTGACACCATGTACGTGCATACGCCGTTTCCCAACAAGGTCTTCGCACTGGACCTCAACGATAATGGCAGAATCATCTGGAGATATGAGCCCAGGCAAGATCACAGCGTCATCCCCGTGATGTGCTGCGATACGGTCAACCGTGGCTTGGCTTATGGTGACGGCAAGATCATTCTTTCCCAGGCCGATACCACCCTGGTGGCCCTGGACGCCAAGACCGGCAAGAAGGTCTGGTCGGTGAAGAATGGCGATCCGAGCAAGGGCGAGACCTCCACCGCGGCCCCGATGGTCGTGAAGGACAAGGTCTACATCGGTATCTCCGGCGGTGAGTTCGGTGTACGTGGTTCCATGACCGCCTACAGCCTTAAAGATGGCAAGCGGGTATGGCGCGGCTACTCCATGGGCCCCGACAGCGACACCCTGATGGATGGGAAAAAGACCACCCATCTCGGCAAGCCTGTGGGTAAGGACTCCGGTATCGCCACCTGGCAGGGTGACCAGTGGAAGATCGGCGGCGGCGCCACCTGGGGCTGGTACTCCTACGATCCCGATCTGAACCTGATCTACTACGGATCCGGCAACCCCAGCACCTGGAACCCGGTACAGCGTCCCGGTGACAACCGCTGGTCGATGACCATCTGGGCGCGCGATGCCGACACCGGCATGGCCAAGTGGGTCTATCAGATGACCCCGCATGACGAGTGGGACTATGACGGCATCAACGAGATGGTCCTGGTCGACAAGAAGATCAAGGGCAAGGATCGCAAGGCCCTGGTCCACTTCGACCGTAACGGCTTCGGCTACACCCTCGACCGCACCAACGGCGAACTGCTGGTGGCAGAGAAGTACGATCCGGCCGTCAACTGGGCGACCCATGTCGATATGAAGACCGGCCGTCCGCAGGTGGTCTCCAAGTACTCCACCGATCAGAACGGCGAAGACGTCAATAGCACCGGTATCTGCCCGGCGGCTCTGGGTTCGAAAGACCAGCAGCCTTCCAGCTACTCGCCGCGCACCGGTCTGTTCTACGTCCCGACCAACCACGTCTGCATGGACTACGAGCCCTTCCAGGTCTCCTATACTGCAGGTCAGCCCTACGTCGGTGCTACCCTGTCCATGTACCCGGCGCCCGGTGGCACCCATCTGGGTAACTTCATCGCCTGGGATGCCGACAAGGGCAAGATTGTCTGGTCCAACCCGGAACCCTTCTCGGTCTGGAGTGGCGCTCTGTCCACCGCCGGCGATGTGGTCTTCTACGGCACCCTGGAGGGTTACCTGAAGGCTGTCGACGCCAAGACGGGTAAAGAGCTGTTCAGGTTCAAGACCCCCTCGGGCATCATCGGCAACGTCAACACCTACATGCATAACGGCAAACAGTACATTGCGGTCCTCTCCGGACTGGGTGGCTGGGCCGGTATCGGCATGGCGGCTGGCCTGACCGATCCGACTGCTGGCCTGGGTGCTGTGGGCGCCTATGCGTCCCTCAGTGACTACACCCAGCTGGGCGGTACTCTGACAGTTTTCGAACTGCCGGATTGATGAGCTGAAACAGCGCTCTTAACCGCTGCCACCACCCGCGAATTCTCCGCGGGTGGTGGCACATCAAACCAGAAGAATCACCCCAACATTCCCAGTACAGTTTCATGAGGCTCAACATGCAGCATTCCAAGAATCGCAAATCCCTTACCTTAACGACCCTCGCATTGGCCTGTTCCATCGCAGGTTTCTCAGCTGCATCCATAGCCGACTACAAGACATTTGTGCCATCTCCGGGCCAGCCCTACTATTTCGAAGACGGCAAGGTCGATTTCGGCACCTACAATGGCTTCCGACGTTACCATGCCGACTGCCACGTCTGTCACGGACCTGCCGGCATGGGCAGCTCCTATGCGCCAGCTTTGATGGATTCCCTGAAGGTCATGACCTGGGGCGATTTCGTCAACGTCGTGGTCAGCGGACGGGAAGGTTTTGACAACCGGGTCATGCCCTCCTTTGCCAAGAACGTCGATGTGATCAAGAACCTTCAGGATATTTTCGCCTACCTCAAGGCGCGTGCGGATGGTGTCATCGGGCCTACCCGGCCGGACCGCTTTCCGAAGGGCCCATCGCAACCGAGGGAACGATGAAACCCCCGGTGTTGTCGAATCCGCCATCCGGAAATCAGCTCAGAACGCGAGGATCATTACTATGCCAAGATCAGGTTCATCGGTTTGTTTCAATACGTTGAACCTGTCTCTATTGTTTGTCCTTCTAATAGTGTGTCTGGTGCCGGCGGATCTGAGGGCGGCCCAAAGCACCTATGAAGCCAGAAACAAGGCATTCCTCACCGTCTGTGGCGATCCCAACCACATGCCCTTCTCCAACAAGCAGCTGGAGGGCTTCGAAAACAAAATCGCCCAGCTGATCGCCGACGACCTGAACCGTACCCTGCGCTACCACTGGTGGCCACAGACCATAGGGTTCGTACGCAATACCCTGCGCGTTCGACAGTGCGATCTGATCATGGGCGTGACCTCGGTCAACGAACTTCTGCAAAATACCAACCCGTACTACAGGTCCGTCTATACCCTGGTCTATCGCAAGGATTCGGGCCTGAACATTCATACCCTGAGCGACCCCGCCTTGAAGCAACTCAAGCTCGGTGTTGTCGCCGGCACCCCCCCTGCCACCCTGCTGACCAAATACGGGTTGATGGAACGGGTACGTCCCTATCAGCGAACGGTGGATACCCGGCTCTTCTCTCCGGCCAATGAGGCGGTTGAAGACATCGCCAAGGGGGAAATCGATGCGGCCGTTATCTGGGGACCGATTGCCGGCTATGCCGCACGACAGCAGGATACCCCTCTGGTGGTGGTTCCCTTACCGGCGAAAGAGGACTCCGTTCCATTGGCATTCAATGTTTCCATGGGTATTCGCAGACGAGAAACAAACTGGAAGCATGAGCTGAACCAGGAGTTGGTCAAGCTTGCGCCGGACATCGAAAAGATTCTTCTTGAATACGATATTCCCCTGCTGGACTCCGACGACAGACTCATATCACAGCAGCGCTAAGCAATGCGTTGAGGTCTTGACCCTATAGTCGCGCATTGTAAGCCATAAAGGAATTACGAGGGCGACAAGAGAGTGATAATCAATACCGCACATTCGCGACTTTCAGGTTCATCCCGTGGCGCGCTATGGGCCATGCTTCTAGTGCTTGCACCGATCGTCACTCCAGCAAGCGAAGAGTCGGAACTCTTCTCCGGGGACGGCTATCGCATTGCCGAATTTCGCGCGCCTGTTCCCGCCACCGTTCCCTCTTGCACTACCATCGGAACCGAGCAGTTGCAGGCACTACTGCAACATGAAGACGTGCTGCTGATCGATGTCCTGCCGGCGCCCGTCAAACCCAAGGATCGCCCCGCCAACCTGCTGTGGCTACCGCCTCCGCGAGACAACATCCCCGGATCCCACTGGCTGCCCAATGTGGGCTATGGCGCCCTTTCCGTGGAGTTGGAGAACTATTTCAAGAAGAATCTGGCAAGACTCACCAAAGGCGACAAAGCGCGGAAACTCGTGATCTACTGCCTGGCGGATTGCTGGATGTCCTGGAACGCTTCGAAACGCGCAGCCACTGAGTACGGTTATCGTGCCGTCTATTGGTACCCAGAGGGGACGACGGGCTGGGAAGCGGCCGGCCTGCCCTTGGAAAAGAGTGTTGCGGTACCGATGGATGAGGGTGAATGAGCGCCATTCGACCCGACACAAACAGATTTGGCGGGGCCATGCCCCACCATCACACTATGGCGAGAAAGCGGCGTCAAAGTCGGAGTGCAATACCACTTATGCAGCTTGGTGTTGGGGAAACTCCACTGCTTTTTTTACCATCCGGGTTGTACGCGGTGCGGCAAGCCGCACCCTACGCCCTGAATATCAGTAGGGTGCGGCTTGCCGCACCGTAATTTGCCGCTCGCTGATTGCAGGTGAAGTAATCCCATCGCGAACGGATTCCGCATCCGCTCATTGCTTTTGGCTCGGGAGTTGAATCGCCACAGGCCACATGTCGACGATTCAGTCGAGATAATAAGCGATGGTCCGCGCCAACACACCCAGCTTCTGCTCGACCACCACCGGCCTGGTACAGAGATGTTGTATAAACATTTCTCGCTCGTCGAAGATACGCTGCTTCAAGTCCATCTCCTTTTGCATCAGGGCAAAGCGCTCTTGGGCTTCGGATGAAGGATCGTCCTGCAGTCTGACCATCTCGTCGAGTTCCTCGCTCAATCGTTCGGCGCGTGCGGACTGGCCACGGGCATAACGCATGATGCCGTTGAGCTGTTCCCCCCGCTCTTCATTCAGTGAATTAAGCACACCGGCAAACAGCAATGTCAGCTTGTGATCCTTTTCAGCCGGTTTCTGGCTTTCGGCAAAGGCGGCGATCTCCGTGTCAGCGGCATCCATGTCATAAGCCGGTGCGGTGAGCTTGCGGACCAACGCCTCGATCTCGGGATCCTGTTGCCAGGCCGCCTCCATTCCTTCTATTGAGGGACCTGCCCAGACTATCGCCGCCTGCAGCTCAGGTACCAGTATCTGAGGGCAAGGCCAGTCGGGATTCTGCCCCTCCATGGCCGGCAGTGTCGTCGTCAGCCAACAGCATGAGACCAGACAGAGTGCAGGTCCGGTCTTTTTCAATATCGATAACACTTGATTATCCTCCACCCTGTTTGCGGGTCATCAGTCCACGAGCCGGATCGTACCCATAGAGTGCACCACCCAGGAAAAGCAGCAGCGAGCCGGTAACGGCCATAAAGGCGATCCCATTGAACTCGCCATAGAGCGAAAACCGGATCAACTCCACCGCGTGGGTAAAGGGGTTGAAGCGGCAGATTTCGAAAAGCATCACGCTGGAATCCTTGATGCGCCATAAGGGGTAGAGGGCGGACGAAGCGAAAAACATGGGAAAGATGACAAAGTTCATCACCCCGGCGAAATTCTCCAACTGCTTGATCGCCGAAGAGAGTAGCAAGCCCAGCGCGCCAAGCATGAGTCCGGACAGGAACAGGGCGGGAAACACCAGCAGATACCCCATCGGCGGTGGTTGCACGTCCCAGAACCAGGCAATGGCCAGAAACAGATAGACCTGTGCTATGGAAACCAGCGCACCGGCGATCAGCTTGCTGAGCAGCAGGTACCAGCGTGGAAAGGGACTGACCATCAGCATCCGCATGCTGCCCATCTCCCGGTCATAGACCATCGACAGGGAGCTCTGCATGCCGCTGAAGAGCAGGATCATCGCCGCCAGCCCCGGCACGATGTACTCTTCGTAGAGAATATAGGTTTCGTAAGGGGGGATGATGGAGACACCCAGAACCGAGCGGAATCCGGCAGCGAAGATGAAGAGCCAGACCAGGGGGCGGACCAGGGCGCCGAAGAAGCGCTCGCGTTGATGCAGAAACCTGAGCCCTTCCCTGGCGGAGATTCCCAGCAGACAGCGAAGATACTGCAGCGGATTCATTACGGCTCGCCCCGTGTCAGGTGATTGAAGGCGTCGCGCACGCTCTCCGTGCCGGTTGCCTGCATCACCTCCCGGGCACTGCCCTGGGCAAGCACCTTGCCGTTGTGCAGCACCACCAGGCGATCGTCCGCTTCCACTTCGTCCACCAGGTGGGTGGCCCAGAGCACCCCGATGCCATCCTCGCGGCAGCGTTGGCGGACCTGCTGCAGTATGGCTTGCCGGCTGTGGATATCGAGTCCGACGGTCGGTTCGTCGGCGAGCAGGAGCCGTGGCCGGTGTAGCAGCGCCCTGACCAGTTCCACGCGACGCCGCTGACCGCCGCTCAACGCTCTCACCTTGTCGCCAACGCGGTCGCCCAGGCCGATCTGTTCCAGAGCCGCTTTCATCTGCGGCGCCATTTCGGCGGGATTCAGCCCCTGCAACGCGCAGTGATAGCGGAGATTCTGAATCAGCGACAGGTCGAGATCCAGCGTGGGCTGCTGGAACACCACACCCAATTGCGCCAACGCCTTGCGGGTCTGCTTGCGCAGGCTGTGACCATAGATTTCGATACTGCCTCCACGGCTGACGAAGAGGCGGGTGATCAAGGAAAAGAGGGTCGTCTTGCCGGCACCGTTGATGCCCAGCAGGACACAGAACTCACCCGGCTCCAGGACGAAACTGACATCCTCCAGCACCTGTCGTTTGCTGTAGGAGAAACTGACTCCCTGCAGTGCGAGGGCGGCGCTGCTCATGGCTTGACCACGACTCCCCAGGGCATGCGTCCCACCTGTATCGACTTCTTGACCTTGAGCCGGTCCACATCGATCACGGAGACGTCGTTGCTCACGCCATTGGTGGTGAACATGCGTTTTTCATCGGGCGAAAAAGCCAGATTCCAGACCCGTTGCCCGACCAACAGGTACTTTTCCACTTCAAGCGACGCGGTATCGACGACAGCCACCCTGGCGGCCGGCCCCAGGGCGATGAATGCCAGCTTGCCGTCATCGCTGATGCGAATACCCACGGGCTGTATCGATTCCTTGTGGATGCCGGGGATCTCGAAGCCGATCTTCTTGATGATCTTGCGCGTCGCCGTGTCGATGACGCTGACAGTGCCGCCGATCTCGGACGAAACCCACACCTGCTTGCCGTCGTGGGTGAACTGGGCCACGCGGGGTCGCTGATCGACCAGCACGTTGTCCTCCACCTTCAGGGTCTCGAGATTGATGAAGTGCGCCATGTTGGTGGTTTCCGAGGTGTTGACCAGCCACTTGCCGTCAGGGCTGATGCCCATGCCTTCCGGCTCCACTCCGACCTGTATCTCGGTCAGCTTCTGGCGCGACCGGGTATCGACCACGGTCACCATGTTGTCGTCCTCGTTGGCGACGTAGAGATGATCACCCTCGGGATTGAGTATGAGCAGCTCGGGGTCGGGACCGGATGGCAGTGTATGGATGACTTTCAGGGTCTCCAGGTCGAGTGCTTCGATGTGGTCGGCGTCACTGGTGCAGACATACAGAGTTTTGCCGTCCTTGCTCAGGGCGATACCCCTGGGCCGCTCTCCCACGGGCACCGTCTGCAGGACCTTGAGACTCTCTCCGTCGATGACGGTAATGGTGTTGTCCTTCTCACTGCTCACATAGACGGTGTATGCCTGAACGGCGCTGCTCGCGACGGCAGCGGAAAGCGCGAATACGAGCGTACATGCCGTTAAGCGGCTGCGGGAACGGCAGGGCGAAGACTGCGCTTGCATGACGAAACTCCTCATAATCTTTGGTCAACGGAAACGGTCTGTGTCGAGAAAGTGATACCGTCTTATCCGGGGTTCATATCGACACAGGCGCTTTCCGGGCGGTCGTAGCCCAGGGTATCGAGGGTGGAGAACTGGTGCAGAAATCCCTTTTGGGGCGAGACGGAAATCATTATCCGTGGCGAAGTCACCAGCAACGGTTGGCGTAGCTGACCGTTCCAGTCCCTATAGGTTACCGGCCTGCCCTTGAAGGCCGCCAGATTGAAATCGGGGCTCAGTATGTAGGCTTTCAGCCGGTCGACCTGGTTGCTCGAGGTGCGGGTGGCAGCCTCACCGATGGTGCGCACGGCCAACCAGGCCGCATAGTCCTTGTCGGTCATCCAGCGTCCATGTTGCTCCCGGAAGCGGCGCTGAAACTGGGTGGCGCCCCACTGTTCGTGGACCGCACTCCAGGCCGCGGTCGAAAGGCCCTGGGTACCGCCGACCGGTCTTGGCAGGTAGGTGCGGTAGTTGAGAAATTCACCGAACTCATCCTGCTCGTCGGCCACCACCAGAATGTCATAGTCCCCCACCTGGGTGAAGGCGTTGACCGCCTGTTGCTCTTTGGTATGGCCGGAGTCGGTGCGGCGCGCGCCGGGTTCGAAGGTCCAGGCCTTCTCTTCTACGATTTTATGACCGAAGCGTTTGGCGGCGCGTTTGAGGGCCTCCGCATAGGCCTTGTCCTGTGGATGGCGTCCAACGACGAGAAACCATTCGTTCCAGCGTTTCCAGGCCAGATATTGAGCCAGGGCGTCAGCCAGCATGGCCCGACTGGGCAGGGTATGCAGCAGATTGGGACGACACTGGTGGGTTCGCAGGTCGTCATCCGGAGCACCGATGTTGAACAGCAGGCTGTCTTTCGCTTGCGGCAGATCGGCGATCTTGGTCAGCTGATCCGCCGGCAGATTGAGCAGAAACAGCCTGATACCCGAGTCGTGGAGCTGAACAAAGGCTTGACTCAGGGAGTCTCCCGCATTGACCGCCTTCGTAGTGAGCTTGAATGACTGACCGGTGAATTGTCCGGTGGTGTTGTTGTCGTTGACGCCGGTTCCCGCGCCCGCCTGACCGGTATCGTCGACGATGGGCTGGAGCAGTGACAGGGGGATGTGCCGCTCCGTCTCCAAGCCCAACAGCGCTATGGATATGTCGAGATTGGCTGCGCCAGCGAAGCCATGGAACAGCAAGCCGCAGAGCAGGTTCAGGAGCGTGAGTGAAAAGGTATAGCGTCGCTTTGTTATTGCTTTTCGATACGATCTGCTCAAGACAGCTCCTTGAATTGGGTCTGATACTCAGGAATCAGGCAATATGAAATCGTTTGATAATTCTGCAAATTCCATACCATTGGATAAAAAGTTGTGAGCGCCCGTTCACCCGCTCCCTGTCTGAGGTTGAATCCGTTTGTCTCATGCATTGAGTGTCAGGGCTGACACACTTTGTCGGACCGGGTGTCTCGTAATGGGCCTAGGGCGCGACGCTCCCCTTCTCACCAAGATAGCTCAAGTTTGTCCAATTTCTCCGCGCCAGAAAAGGGATTTTGTCCTGCCTCTACTGTATCGGGTGGGAGGATCGGTCAAGCCTGAGCGCACAGAGTGACAGGCAGGGGTTCACAGCGCGAACAAGGCACGAATATTGCTGTTTATGCCTGAGTCAGAAGTTATAAGGCGCCCCATCCCTGACCATGGTAACGACAAGATGGGACCACACTAAGGAGGTATTCGTGAAAAAAACCACTATTTACTTCGCAGCGATTTTGCTGCTGTTCGCCGGCGTATCTCAGGCCCATGGCCCCACCCGGCAGAAGATGATCGTTAAACAGCAAATCGCCGCGACTCCCGAGGCGGTTTGGGAAGTGGTAAAGAATTTTCACGACATGAGTTGGCACCCTGCCGTGACCAAGACCGAAGGAGAAGGCGGTAATAGCATAGGCGCCACCCGCGTCCTGACCCTTGGCAACGGCGGCCAGATCCACGAAAAGCTCGAAAAGTACGACACTGCCAAGCACTCCTTCTTCTACCGTATCGAATCGGTCGATGTAAAAGTCCTGCCGGTTACCAACTACTCCTCCTGGTTCAGCATCAAGCCGGAAAACGGCGGCAGTCTCGTGACCTGGAAAGGCGCCTTCTATCGGGGTTATCCCAACAACGAACCGCCGCCTGAACTCAGTGATCAGGCGGCCAAGGACGCAGTGAAAGGGGTCTACGAGAGTGGTCTTACCAATCTCAAGAAAATTCTGGAACAGGGCTCCTGAACCACATTCGCACCATGCGTTACGCAAGAACATCAGCTGGCGCGAGGAGAGTCAGGCATTTTGCCATGCTTGCAACCGCGTTTGCCCTCGCCATCAGCGGCCTGTCCGCTGCAGCAGCCCCGTTCGCCTATGTCACCAATCAGGGCGACAACTCGGTCAGCGTGATCGATCTGTCCAGCCTTAGCCCTACCGCCACGATCAAAGTCGGCTCGAAACCTGCGGGCATTGCGGTATCCAGCGACGGCAGGCGGATCTACGTGACGAATCCCGAAAGCCGCGACGTCTATCTCATCGATGGTCAGGCACTGAAGACACTGAAGCACAAGTCGGTTGGCGACGGTCCGCTGGGCATTGCCCTCAGTCCCGACGACAGGCAGGTCTATGTGGCGGACTGGTACGCCGACCGGATATATGTACTCGATGCGGACGACCTCGATGAGATAACCCAGATACCGGTGGGCGATTCACCCTCGGGCCTGGATGTGAGTCGGGACGGCAGATGGCTCTACACGGCGGACAGAGATGACAACCGGATCTCCATCGTGGACACCCGTCTGGGACAGGTCGTGGCGCGAGTGGCGGTCGGTGAGCGTCCCTTCGGGATTCGCCTCGACCGCCTCGGCAAGAGGCTCTATGTGGCCAACGTCGCCAGTGATGATATCAGCGTCGTCGATCTGGATCGTCGCTCTGTCATCGCCACCATTGGCGTCGGCAGCACCCCCTACGGCGTGGCGGTCTCTCCGGACAATGACCGTGTTTTCGTGACCAATCAACACGACAATACGCTCTCGATCATCGACACCGATGCACTACGCGAAACACACCGTTTGGACATCGGTGAGTTTCCGGAAGGGATCATTGCAGACCCGACAGACAAACGGGTCTATATCGCCAACTGGTTCGCCAATGAATTGGTGGTGTTCGACACGGACAAACTGGAAATCATAAAGCAGATTCCGACCGGAGAAAGTCCCCGCGCGTTCGGGGTATTTGTTGCTGGCGGCTCGTAAAGCGGACTGCATGCCGATTCTCATGTTACCGTCAGGATGCGGTAATTGTTTTATTGGATGGAGCCCCCTGGGATCGATACCGGGACCACGGTGTCGAAAGCCTGGGAATGTGATCACTATGAACGGGGAGTGAACCATGAATGCCCTCAAATATCCGGAGGATTCCATCCTCAGTCGCCATTTCGAATCGACGGTGGAGCTGAATCGCCAGCGATGGCTCCAGAGCCCTCCCTCGGATTCGATCCTGAGACGTCATGCCATGAGCCAAAGCAATCAAGCGGACATGCGCAGTGAGAGCCCAACGGCTAGTCGCCAAGCGACCGCTGCGTCCAGCCCGTCGCCGGCAGCGGTTCGCAACGCCACAACGGACAATCGCGGCTTCTTTTCCAAGCTCATAGGCTACCTGACCGGACGGGGCTGAATAAACCGCATATAACTAAAAGTGGAGAAATTCCATCGAAATTGACCGTGTGCAAATTATTGACGAGCGGTCTCCCGGGCATATGATGCCCCTTGGAACAGGCCACACCTGGAGTAGTAAACCATTATGTTCAAATCCAATTTCATCCCTCTTCTGACCGCTCTTTTATGCATGCCCTGCCTGGCGCCTGCGGCTGATGCAGCCCCTGCCCCACCACCAAATCTGAACAAGGCACAAATGCTGGTCTTTTTCCATGACCACCTCAAAGGCGTCCCTAAAGGCAGCCTGCTCGATTACGGATTTGAAAGCGTCACCAAAGACGCGGAAAGTTTTACCGATCATATCGAGATCAAGGTCACCGACATGGTTGATGAGCACAAGCGGGATATGGAATTCAACTTTCTAACCGGCGATCATCACATCGATTTCACACCCGCAAAGGCCTACAGGGGAAACCCGATCATCGTCCATTTTCTGGAACGTGACATTGCCCTCATGGCGAAAGACACGGGTGGTTATAACGGCTATTTCCGCAACCGTATTCGCGACTCGTTCAAGGCCCCCGACAAAGTCAGCGAGATCACATTCGAGCTGAACGGAAAAAAGATGGACGGCACCGAGGTCATCGTGACTCCGTTCGTTGCCGATCGAAATGCGGATAAATTCAAACTCTACGAACACAAGCGTTATGAGTTTATCTTCTCGGATCAGGTACCCGGTGGGGTCTATCGCATACACACCCAGGTGCCGGAAGAAAACGGTGATGCGATACTGATAGACGAAAGCATGACATTCAATACAATTACACCGGCCATATGAGCACGGTGATCGATAATGAACCGAAGGTGGAGATCTACCATGAGCCTGTCTAAATTCATCCTGACCCTTATCTCTCTCGGGTTGGCATGCAGCTCTTTGGCAAATGCTGAAGAGTGCGATAAAGCCAGTAACAGCCAGACCTATCCGACCTCAGCCAAAGTCGACTACGTGATTGGCTGTATGGCGTCCAACGGCCAGAGTTATGAGATGATGCAGAAATGCTCATGCAGCATCGACTTCATTGCGGATGCAATCCCCTATGAAGAATATGTGCACATTTCGACGCTATTGAGTCTGCAACAGATGACCGGTGCTGGCAGAAACGCCGTGTACAAGAGCTCAACCTGGTCGAATCAGGCAGTGGCAAAATTGAGGGACGTACAAGCCGACTCCACACTGCGTTGTTTTTGATCCCGTCTACCGCAAGTGAAGCATGATGGGGGTGTGCACAGACATCCCCGTCTAACTGACGTACTCTTGATCTTCTCTGGAACCTGACTGAAGCTGCATCGCGCACGCCATGGCGGTTCGCAGACACCGTTCGATGCACGTCCACTCGGTCAGTCTCCGCTCATCGCAGCATCTGAGCCATGTACCTCATATGCACATCCGCGATGCGCCCCAGAGTGCGAGATACCTTGTTGAAAGGTGCTAGCCGTTATCCTGCCCCGGCAGGTCCACGCTGTGTGTGAAAGTCCTGCCTTTGGAATCTGTCACATGCACCTCCAGCACACCGCCCTTTTCCGGTACGAAGCCGAAGCGGATACTGGGATCCTCGCTGATCGAGATATCGGTCTCAGCGCTGAAAACCTCTTCGCCGTTGTAGGTCACCTGAATGTTCCTGACGAAATCAGCAGGAATATAGAAGCGTGAGATCTGATCGAACTGAAGCCCCGAACTGTTCGGGTGCTTTATCATCAGCTGGGTCGGCACCAGTCCGCCCTGTTCAAACGTCTCCGGTAAGCGGAATTTGATTTTACCCAATTGGGCAGCGGCGGCGGCCGGATCTTTCAGCGAGGGCGCCGAACAGCCACCGGAAGCCTTGACGTAGTTGTTGACCATGTACAATTCACCATCGCTGGTCTCGGCGATGGCACGCAGATCCGTGTAGGCATTGACACGCACGCGGGTCGAAAGGGTCTCCCAACCGTGCTTCCCTGGAAAATGAAACACCGCCGCCACGGGCGAAGGATTATTGTCGATCACCAGATAGAGGTTCTTGATGAAGCGGTCCGGAGTCTGCTTGAGTTTGGCGGTGATGGTAATGGGAACGATGGCGGCATCCATGGCACGTTGAGGGGTGTCAAGACCCAGAATATCTTCGCCGCTTTTGACGTATTTCTCGCCAAACAGTGAGTTCTTTATCTCAAACCAACGATCTTCCGATTCTGTCGCCCACACTGCGTTCGTAAGCATGACGCCGCAGATCAGCAAGAGCGCAGACTTAAGACAGGTGTTCCATTCCCAGCCTTTGTGTTTCATTGTTGAAACAACTGTCATGATGATCATCCTCATAATTGATCAGGAGCCATCCGCTGTCGGCCAGCTCAATCTCTGCCGGCTTTCGGCGCGAATACCAGGGTAACCGACGCTCCGTATCCCGCCTGCAACCGAAACTTGGGATTCACATGGGCTTTCCGGACGGCCGTCATCCCAGGAGAGACACAAGATCCGTACCAACCACGGTTCGTTGAACCTGGCCGGAAATTGTGGATTATCCTCTACTCCCACTCCAATTCCGCAAATCCGGCGGTAACGTTTCTACCATGATACTGTTGGAACAACAGCCATTTGTTTTGTTCCCCCCAGCCAACGCTTTCAACGGCCTCGGGAATCGTCCCGCCTTTTTTGATCACTTTTCGGATACCGTCCGCAATGGTTTCCAGGTAGTGACGCTCATCGGCCAATGCCGCTTTCCACTGTGTCACCACAGGACCATGCCCAGGCACCACCCGTGCCACCCGCTCACACATCCGTTGACTGCCATCTTCGTCCGTCACCGTCTGCCGCCCAGGTTCGGAATCCCCTGTCGCCATGCATTCCACCTGCATGAAGTTGTCTATCAGCTTCAGCCATCCCAGCAAGCTGCCATCCATCACCGGAATTCGCTCCACAAAGAGCAGATCCGACAACCAGAGCGTCCCCGTTTGTTCATCGAAGATCGTCAGGTCATTGTTGGTGTGCGCAGTGGGATAGGCCCGCAGCTGGAGCGTCCGGTTGCCAAGATCGAGACTGAACACCCGTCCGATAGCGACGTTTTGTGAGGGGAATACCATCCGTGTTCCCTCAGCAGCACTGCCCAATATCTGTTTCATCCGCGCCACATAGACCTGCTGACGCCTTGCCATCGCTTCGTTCAGCTGTTGATGACCGATAAAGACCGGTTTGTCCTGTGTAAAGGCTGCCGCACCCAGTACATGATCGGGATGCATGTGGGTGAGGATCACATAGCCAACGGGTAGCGGCGTGACCTCGGATATCATGCGACGCAGGGCCAAACCTTCAGCGTAGGAGCTTCCCGTATCGATCACGGCAACCCGCTGATCTCCAACGATAAAACCAATATTTGCAATATGCCCCCCATTGGCGGGTGAGAACTCTTCCTGCGCACCTGACCAGACATAGACGCCCGGTGCAATTTCGATCGCCGCAGATTCCCCGGCTTGGCACGGTTGCATGTACGAGTACAATCCCATCACCAGTAACAGAAGGTAAAAACTTGAAAAATTCCGCATCGGGCCGGTCCTCTTGCGCGTGAAAACTTGTACTAGGGCCTATTAGCACTAATCATTGTTCATTGGCATACATATTGCCATTGTGTAACTGGACATGGGTCTGATCGAACAGACACCCTGCCCGTGAAAACAAATAGAAAAACTCAAGCACACATCACTAATGAATGGAGGAGAGATGACGCTAACTAAACCCTGCGGCAGACCAATGCCGTACTCTGGCTGCAGGCCGGTTCAGTCAATTCTCATCCTTATCACTCTCCTGATATTCAGTTCATGCACATTTGCAGCCAAAACGGTCCGGGTTGCCGCCCTGGAGTTCGGTACCGGCAGCTGGGAGCTGGATGTCATCAAGCAGCACGGCCTGGATCGGGAACAGGGCTTCGAACTCGAAGTGGTCAAACTGGCAGGCAAACAAGCGACCATGGTGGCGCTCCAGGCGGGGGCCGTGGATGTCGCCATCACCGACTGGATCTGGGTCTCCCGTCAACGCAGTGAGGGCAAGGCCTTTACCTTCGTACCCTACTCCACGGCCTTGGGTGCGCTGGTGGTGCCAAAGGATTCGGAGATCACATCCCTGGCCGATCTGCCGGGAAAGCGCGTCGGTATCGCTGGCGGGCCTATCGACAAGAGCTGGCTGCTGTTACAGGCACTTGCGCATCGGGACGATGGCATCGACCTAAAACAGGCGTTGACACCGGTTTTCGCCGCACCCCCACTGCTCAATCAACAGATCAAGCAGGGGCGTATCGATGCGGTACTCAATTTCTGGCCCTATGTCGCCCGTCTGGAGGCGGAGGGGATGCATCAATTGATCGGCGTTCAGGAGGTAACCGCCGCCCTGGGCATCGAGAGTGAGGTTCCCTTCGTGGGCTATGTGTTCAGCGAACAATGGGCCGCCGAAAACCGGGAACTGGCTCTGGGTTTTGTCCGGGCGACCACCCAGGCCAAGGCGATCATGAAGGATTCGGATGCGGAATGGGAGCGTCTGCGCCCGCTCATGAAGGCGCCGGATGACCTTACTTTCGCAGCCCTGCGTGAGGGCTTCAGGTCCGGTATACCGAAACACTGGGGAACACAGGAACGCAAGGACGCCGAGAAACTGTTCGCCATTCTCTACAATCTGGGCGGAACCCAACTGGTGGGTGATACAACCCGTCTTTCCGAGGGAACCTTCTGGCCCGAGACCAGCTACTGAGCTTGCTTTTCCGGTGTTGGCAGTGAACTTTCGACGGCTCCTCTCCATCCTGCTGCTGGTGGCCCTCTGGTATGCCGCCGCACTGTGGTGGGGAAACAGTCTGCTGCCGGCGCCAGACGCCGTGGTGAAGATGGTCTGGCAGGAGGCACTGAGCGGTCAGCTGTGGCATCACCTGACGGCCACCTTGAGACGGGTCCTGATCTCCTTCGTCATCGCCATGCTGATCGGCAGCGTCATCGGCATCATCATGGGCAGATCGCGCAGCGCCGATCAGCTGCTCGATCCCTGGCTGATCATATTCCTCAACATTCCGGCCCTGGTGATCATCATTCTCGCCTACGTCTGGTTCGGACTGCAGGAGCTGACCGCCATTTTCGCCATCGCCGTGAACAAGATTCCCAACGTGGTGGTGACACTGCGTGAAGGCGCCCGCACCCTGGACAAGGGGTATCAGGAGATGGCCCGCAGTTTCAATCTGGGTCGGCGCAAAACGCTGCTCTACATCACCCTGCCCCAGTTGCTGCCCTTTTTTGCGGTCGCCGCCCGTTCCGGCTTGTCGTTGATCTGGAAAATCGTCCTGGTGGTGGAACTGCTGGGGCGCAGCGACGGGGTTGGATTTCAGCTGCATCTCTATTTCCAGCTGTTCGATGTCACTGGCATATTGGCCTACAGCCTCTCGTTCATACTCATCATGCTGATCATCGAATTCGGCTTTCTGCAGCCTGTTGAGCGCAAAATCAACCGCTGGCGCGGGTAACAGCATGTTAGATATCGAGGTCCACAGTAAGCACTATCAGGCAAATCCGTCACAGGGCCGGCGCCTGGTGCTGGATGACATTCACATCAATCTGCAAGCCGGTGAATTTCTTGCTGTGGTGGGACCATCCGGTTGCGGAAAAAGCACGCTGCTGCATATCGTTGCTGGCCTGGACAAGGATTTCGAAGGGCACATCAGCTGGCAAGAAGGTGTCGAGAATCAGCCTAGACTCGGCTATGTGTTTCAAAACCCCAGATTGCTGCCCTGGCTCAATGTACGCGACAACATCGGCCTGGTACTCGACGATCCTTCCGCCAACCGGCAGGAGATCGATGCGCTGCTGGAAGCGACCGGCCTGATGCCGTTCAGCCACTATCACCCGTCTCAACTCTCCGTCGGCATGCAGCGCCGTGCCGCTTTGGCACGCGCCTTCGTGGTCAAACCGTCGCTGCTGCTCATGGACGAACCCTTCGTCTCCCTCGACAGCCCCAGCGCACTCCAGCTCAGGGAATTGCTGCTGGAGATCCTCTCGGTCAGGCGCACGACGGTCATTTTCGTCACCCATGATCTCCACGAGGCCACCATGCTGGCGGACCGGATCCTGTTTTTCTCCACCTCACCGGCGCGGATTGTCGGTGAGTCACGGGTCGATATTCCAAGGCATAGTCGCAACGACGAGCGGGCGATCGATGCCTGTTACAGGGAGCTGCAGCAGCGCTTCACCCAGATCTACCAACAGAGCCGGTTCTCCCCGTCATCTGATCCACAACAGGCTGATTGACCAGGCAACACAATCCGTTGGATCGGCCGAGTCAATATGTCTTGCTGCAGAGACAGGCCCTGATCAATGTGCCAGAAAAGTGGAGCACTGAGAGTCCTGGGACGCAACCGACCGCCATTCCTCTGAGACCTCATCATCCCTAGGCTGCGGGCTCAGAACCCGCTTCCGGCACGACTCAGCAATATCGAAATACGCTGGCACATGATTTGCGTACCCAGCTTAGATTCCAAGAAAAGTCGCGCTGACCCCGCGATTGCAAATAACGAAGAGACTCGTCACCCGTGACCCAAGCAAAACAGTCAAGACGTGGGCGTAAAAAGGGCCGTGCCGTCAATCCGGAAGTGCTGGCCGATGTGCGTGCCCTGCTGGGCGACACACCCCGTCGACACGACCTGCTGATCGAGATGTTGCACCGGATCCAGGACCGCTACGGCCATATCTCCGTCGATCACATGGCGGCCCTGGCCCAGGAGATCAACCTCTCGAGCGCCCAGATCTATGAGGTGGCCAGTTTCTATCACCACTTCGACCTGGTCAGGGAGGGTCAAACCCCGCCTCCGGTCTTGACGGTGCGTGTCTGTGACTCCATCACCTGCAGCCTGGCCGGTGCCGAGGCACTGCTGACCGATCTGCAGTCGGCCCTCGGCGAAGGCGTGCGGGTCCAGCGGGTGCCCTGTGTCGGTCGCTGTCAGGATGCGCCGGCCGTGGTGGTGGGACAGCGTCCGGTCGCCCGGGCCGACAGGACGCAGGTTGAACAGCTGGTGAAGGCCAACGAGACCACCCCCGAGACCCTCGACTACCAGAATTACAAGGACTATCAGGCAGACGGCGGATACCTGCTGCTGAACCGGATCGAAGAGAGCGACACAGCCGCTGACGATCGGATCTCCGTGGAGGAGGTTCTCCAGTGTCTGGAAAATTCCAACCTGCGCGGTCTTGGCGGCGCCGGTTTTCCCGCGGGGCGTAAATGGCGCATCTTGCGGGATCAGCCCGCGCCGCGCCTGTTGGCCATCAATATCGACGAAGGCGAACCAGGCACATTCAAGGATCGCCACTACCTGGAGCGCGATCCCCACCGATTTCTCGAAGGGGCACTGATCGCCGCACGGGTCGTCGGCATCTCAGAGATCTACATCTACCTGCGCGACGAATACGCCGCCATCCGGCAACTGCTGGAACAGGAGCTGGCAGCCCTGCAGGCGAACCCGCCCTGCCCGCTTCCGCCCATCCATCTGCGCCGGGGTGCGGGCGCCTATATCTGCGGCGAGGAGTCTGCGATGATCGAGTCGATCGAGGGCAAGCGCGGCATGCCCCGGCAACGCCCTCCCTATGTGGCTCAGGTAGGCCTGTTCGGACGACCCACCCTGGAGCACAACATGGAAACCCTCTACTGGGTGCGCGATCTGTTGGAGCGGGGCGCCGACTGGTTCACCAAGCAGGGCCGCAACGGCCGTCACGGCCTGCGCAGCTTTTCGGTCAGCGGCCGGGTCAACAAGCCCGGCGTACACCTGGCCCCAGCCGGCATCACCCTGCGCCAGCTGATCGATGAGTATTGTGGCGGCATGCCCGGTGGGCACGAACTCTACGGTTACTTTCCCGGCGGCGCCTCTGGCGGCATCCTGCCCGCCTCTCTGGCCGACCTGCCGCTCGATTTCGACACCCTGCAAGCCCACGGCTGTTTCATCGGATCGGCAGCCATTATCGTGCTTTCGCAGCAGGACAGCGCCCGCGAGGCGGCGCTCAACGCCATGCGCTTCTTCGCCCACGAGTCCTGCGGTCAGTGCACGCCCTGCCGGGTCGGCACCGAAAAGGCGGTCACCCTGATGGAACGGGATCAATGGAATCCCGAGCTGTTGCAGGAGCTCTCTACAGTAATGATGGACGCCTCCATCTGCGGCCTGGGTCAGGCCGCCCCCAATCCGATGCTGAGCGTGATGAAATATTTCCCGCAGGAGCTGGAACATGGCGAGTGATCCTCAATCCACCCCCGGCAGCATCCATTTCACGCTCGACGGCAGACCACTCAGCGCCCTGCCCGGCGAGAGCCTGCTGCAGGCCGCCCAGCGCGCGGGCGTGGAGATTCCCCACCTCTGCCACAAGGAGGGTCTGCGTGCCGACGGCAACTGCCGAGCCTGTGTGGTGGAGATCGAAGGCGAACGCGTCCTCGCCGCCTCCTGCTGCCGCACGCCGAGCGAGGGTATGGTGGTCAACAGCCGGGGCGAGCGTCCGCGCAAGGCCCAGCGACTGGTACTGGAGCTGCTCCAGTCCGACATGGCGGAGACCTGTTACAGCCACCACAACGAACTCGACCAGTGGTCGACGAAGCTGGCATTGGGCAAACCCCGCTTCCCCGGCCGCCGGCAACCTGCGGAGGACCTCTCCCACCCTGCCATCGCGGTCAATCTGGACGCCTGTATCCAGTGCACCCGCTGCCTGCGCGCCTGCCGCGAGGAGCAGGTCAACAATGTGATCGGCTACGCCATGCGAGGGTCCGCCTCCAGCATCGTATTCGACACCGGAGAGACTTTGGCCGAAAGCAGTTGCGTGGCCTGCGGCGAATGCGTACAGGCCTGTCCAACAGGCGCGCTGATGCCGGCCGGTGGTCAAGCTCTGGAACATACCGAGAAGCAGGTCGATTCGGTCTGTCCCTACTGCGGTGTCGGCTGCCAGCTCACTTATCACGTCAGTGACAACCGCATACGCTATGTCACCGGCCGCGACGGACCGGCCAACAACAGCCGTCTCTGCGTCAAGGGTCGCTACGGCTTCGACTATGTGCACCACAAGCACCGGCTGACGGTACCGCTGATCCGGCGCGAGGACGCCCCAAAACAGGCCGAGCTGGGGCTCGACCATGGCAACCCCTTCGCCGGCTTCCGGGAGGCGAGTTGGGAAGAGGCGCTGGAGTTCGCCGCCGGTGGCCTGCGCAGACTGCGCGACGATGCGGGTCCCGCCGCGCTGGCCGGTTTCGGTTCGGCCAAAGGCTCCAACGAGGAGGCCTATCTGTTCCAGAAGCTGGTGCGCACCGGTTTCAACAGCAACAACGTGGACCACTGCACCCGCCTCTGCCACGCCTCCTCGGTGGTGGCGCTGCTGGAGATGATCGGCTCCGGCGCGGTCTCCAACCCGGTCGCGGATGTGGACCAGGCCGAGGTGATCCTGATCATCGGTTCCAACACCACCGAGAACCACCCGGTGGCCGCCACCTTCATCAAGAACCAGGCCCAGGCCGGCAAGACCCTGATCGTCATGGATCCGCGCCGCACCGCCATCGCCGCACATGCCAGCCACTTCCTGCAGTTCAAGCCCGACACCGACGTGGCCCTGCTCAACGCCATCATGCAATCGGTCATCGAACAGGGGCTGGTCGACAAGGCGTTCGTGGCGCAGCGGACTGAGGGTTATGCGGCCTTGGAACAGCACCTGAAAGGCTTCACCCCCGAGGCGATGGAGCACATCTGCGGCATCGACGCCGCCACCATTCGTGAGGTGGCACGGCTCTACGCCTCTTCCAAGGCCTCCATCATTTTCTGGGGCATGGGGGTTTCGCAGCACGTGCACGGCACCGACAACGCCCGCGCCCTGATCTCGCTGGCGCTGATGACCGGTCAGATCGGGCGCCCCGGCACCGGCCTCCACCCGCTGCGCGGTCAGAACAACGTGCAGGGCGCCTCCGACGTGGGGCTGATCCCGATGGTCTTTCCCGATTATCAGCGGGTCGACAACCCGGAGATCCGCGCCAAGTTCGAAGCCCTATGGGGAACCACGCTCGACCCGAAACCGGGTCTCACCGTGGTTGAGATCATGCACGCCATCACTGATGGCACCATCCGCGGCATGTACATCATGGGCGAGAACCCGGCCATGTCCGATCCCAATCTGAACCATGCCCGCAAGGCGCTGGCGAGCCTGGAACATCTGGTGGTGCAGGATATCTTCATGACCGAAACCGCCTGGTATGCCGATGTCATCCTGCCCGCCTCCGCCTTCGCCGAGAAGACCGGCAGCTTCACCAACACCGACCGTCGGGTGCAACTGGGCCGACAGGCCCTCGATCCGCCCGGGCAGGCGCGTCAGGACCTGGAGATCATTCAGGAGATGGCACGGCGTCTCGGACTCGAGTGGCACTACAACCACCCCAAAGAGGTGTTTGCAGAAATGCGACAGACCATGCCGAGCATCGCCGGCATCACCTGGGAACGTCTGGAACAGTCCGGCGCCGTGACCTACCCCTGCGAGGACGAGAACGATCCGGGACAACCGGTGATCTTCACCGAGCAGTTTCCGACCGCGTCCGGCAAAGCGAGCTTCACCCCCGCGCCCTTCACCAACGCGGACGAATTGCCGGATCCGGAGTATCCCTGGGTCCTGATCACCGGACGCCAGCTCGAACATTGGCACACCGGCGCCATGACCCGCCGTGCCCAGGTGCTCGACGAGATCGAGCCGATACCGGTCGCCAGTCTGCATCCGCAGGAACTGGCTCGAATCGCGGTTCAACCCGGTGGTCCGATTCAGCTGCAGTCCAGGCGTGGAACGGTGACCGCCTATGCACGGGCCGATGAAGGCATGTCGCCAGGTCAGGTCTTCCTGCCCTTCTGTTACCACGAGGCGGCAGCCAATCTGCTGACCAACGAGGCACTGGATCCGGCCGCCAAAATACCGGAGTTCAAGTTCTGCGCCGTGCGCGTTTTACCCGGTCGGGAACCGGTCATTGCCTCTCAATCATGAGCAGTAGCGATGAAATCTCGCGCGCTCATGTGTGGCAGTTCTGTAACAGTTGTTCTGGGGAACAATCCAGCAGGTTGGTATTAGCGGTGTTCTCGGATCGGTAAGGACAAAATATATATTTGTATTTCGGTATGTTATGAGATTTTTTCCTAAGTTGGCCCGCAATCTGCCTAACGATGAGACGACGCACAGTCATGCTGTACGCCTGTGTTGTTGTATACCACCAACTTCGGGAGAAGATAACGTGTCCAAAAATAAATTATTTCTAGCAATGTCCTGTACGGCTCTCACGGCACTCTCGTTCAATGCCCAGGCGGTATCCTGGGATTCTGGCGACTGGAAACTGAGTCTGTCGGGAAATGTCAACGCCCACTATGTCATGACCTCCTGCGATGCCAGTGACCTTCAGAGCGGAGGCACCACGCTGACCAGCTTGCAGTGCTTCCAGGCTACGGATGAAAGTGGCAACCCTGACAATGTATCGTCAATCCAGAACGGCCTGTTGCCCGCCGCGCTGGTCTTCAATGCGGCCACCACCCAGGAAGGCTACGACATCGCCGCCACCATCGGCGTCTACTACGGCACCAACAGCAACGAGGCTCTGGGATTCTCCACCGTCGATGCCCGTCAGATCTTCCTGACCTTCGGCAACGACGATATGGGTAGCTTCAAGTTCGGCCGTGACTTCGGCCTGTTCGGTTTCGACGCCATCATCGCCGATATGTCGCTGATCGGTATCGGTGCAGGCTTCACCCCGGCTGAACCCGGCCACACCACCCTGGGCGGCCTCGGCTTCGGCTATGTCTATGTCGATCGTCTGACCCAGATCAACTACACGACCCCCTCCATGAACGGCTTCACCGGCACCATCGGTATCTTCCAGCCCCTGGATGCCAACGGCGGCTTGAGCGGCAACACCCCGGGCATCCACGGCAAGCTCGCCTACAGCTGGAGCGGCAACATGCCCGGCGCGGTCTCCGCCACCTTCCTGAACCAGGACGTCAACACCACCGCCGGTACTTCCGAATCGATCTCCGGATTTGATGTATTCGGCAAGATGTCGATCGGTGATATCGGCTTGGCAGCCTCCTACTTCGATGGCGAAGGCATGAGCACCCTGGCCCTTGGCGGTCTGGTCCTGCCCGGATTCGACGCGGCGACGGGCACACCTGAGGAGTCCTCGGGCTACATGTTGCAGGGTACCTACCAGTTGAACAAGACCAAGCTCGGCCTGAACTACTCGGCCAGCCAGAGCGACAAACTGGTCGACGTCGATAACACCAAGATCACCTTGGGTGCTTATCACTCACTGACTCCGAACCTCACGCTGCTCGCCGAATACACCACGCTCGAGAGCGAGCTGAGCGCCGGCAAGGACAAATCCAACATGATCAACTTCGGTGCCTTCATGTCCTTCTGAGTATGAGCTTGATTAGGCCTGTCTCGTATAAACGCTGACAGGCTACGATTCCTCCACCCTTGGTGCCCTTCTCGTGGTTATCCCCTAACCACAGAGGGCATCTTTTTTTATGGCGGCAACAACTTCGTCAGTCGAACTCAGCCGGGCTCCGTGAAGCCGCCATGTTCAGCGCCGGATCCAACCACCCGCGACTGCCGAATCGCCCATGCCACATCCGCCGCCTGACGATTCTGCCATACGTCGTGTACCCGGAACAGCATCACCCCCGCCATCACGCCAAGCGCGGTGCAGGCACAGGTCGCCGGCATCAGATGGGCTGGCTCGCGTACGTCGCAGACAGATCCCATGAAGCCTTTGCGGCTGACACCGAGCAACACGGGATAACCCAGCTCAACGAACTGTTCCAGTTCCGCCAGCAACTCCAGATTGTGTGCTTTGCGTTTGCCGAAGCCGATTCCCGGATCCAGGATCAGCGCCTCCCGCCTCATTCCGGCCTGCAAAGCGGCATCGATCCTGGACTCGAGGAAAGCCTTGACTTCAGACACTGCATCTTCGTAAACCGGTGACCTCTGCATGGTTTCCGGTCTGCCCTGCATATGCATCAACACCAGTGGGACACCGGCCGATGCCGCTACGGAAAAGATCTCCGGATCGTCACGACCGGCCGAGATATCGTTTATCATGCTCGCACCCTGCCCGATCGCTCGCCTCGCCACCTCACTGAGCGTGGTATCTATGCTGATGGGAAATCCCTCGGGCAGGCGCTCACGCAGAGCTGCGATGGTCTCCAGTACGCGGCTCATCTGCTCTTGCGCATCAACCCTGGCCGCTCCGGGACGGGTCGACTCACCACCGACGTCAATGATGTCCGCTCCTTCGGAAACCATCTGCAGGCCTCGCTCGAGCGCCTTCGTAGCAGGGTAGTGTCCGCCGTCCGAAAAACTGTCCGGAGTAAGATTGAGAATCCCCATGATCCGTGGCGGTGAACTGTTCAGCTCAGGCATAGGGTTAACCCCTAACAAACTCGAGAAATACCGAGTTGTTTTATCAAGTAACTTGGCTTAGACTCCGGCGATAACATATATAAACAGGTATGTTGCCGAAAAACCAATAACAACTGCGGCAATACCCCCCCATAACATTCGGCTGAGGGACCTGTCGACGACCGGAGGAGATACGGTGGAAAAAGCCATCCTGTACAACGACATTTCCAGTCATGAAGATTTGGTTCGGGCCGCTCTGGATGGTAGTCGCATCATTCCCTCGTCAGAGATTGATGACCTGACGATCCGATCCTGGCGACGCTGCCGTGATGACTACGGGCTCGATCCCGGACAGACACCGGACCCCATCATCATCGATCGCCAGGATCTGCGCGAACGTCTGCAGAAGTACGAGCGCCTGCTCAATATTGCGCGGATTGAAATGACCGATCTCTATCAGCAGTTGGCCGGCTCCGGTCATGCCATCATGCTGACCGACAAGGACGGCATCCTTCTCAATTTCATCGGCGACCCCCAATTCACTGACGCTGCCGCTCATGCCGGCATGCAGCTGGGTGCGGTCTGGAGTGAATCGGTACAGGGCACCAACGGCATGGGAACCTGCCTGGTGGAGCGCAAGCCGCTCGTCATCCACAAGCAATCCCACTTTTTCGCACGCAATGCGAGCCTGACCTGCGCCGCGGCACCGATCTTTGACCCACATGGCGAGATCCTGGCGGTGCTCGATGCCTCGAGCGAGTCCAAAATGGCCCAGCAGCACACCATGGTGCTGTTGAACATGTCGGCCCAGGTAATCGAGAACCGGGTCTTCTTCTGCGCCATGAAAGATGCCTTCGTGCTGCGCTTCCATGCACGTTCAGAGTTCATCAGCACGCTCGGAGAGGGCGCCATCGCCTTCGACGCCGAGGGGACGGTCCTGGCGGTCAACCGCAGCGCCATGTTTCAGCTCAACCTGGAGTCGCCCCAACAGATCGTCGGACACCCGATCAATCAGCTGTTTACCACCTCCCTCGGCTCACTGCTCAAGCACGCCAACTCCCACCCTTTCCCGATTCGGGAGACGGAACATGGGCGTCGCTTTTTCGCAACGTTACAACTGCCGAAAAACAGCTGTCCTACCGATGTGTCGCCGTCAAGCACCACGATCATAGCCCCCAAGACGAACCACAGCGATTCGCTCGGGCGACCGGACTCCCTGGAAGCTCTCCACTTCGGAGAGCCACGCATGAAGCGAAATGTGGAAACCGCACTCAAGCTCATCGAGCGGGATATTCCGTGCATGCTGTTCGGAGAGACGGGCACCGGCAAAGAGATGTTCGCCCAGGCCCTGCACATGGCGAGTTCCCGCCACAACAAACCGTTCGTGGCGGTCAACTGTGCTTCGCTTCCGGAATCCCTGATCGAGAGTGAACTCTTCGGTTATCGGCCCGGAGCGTTTACCGGTGCAAGCCGGGAAGGCAATCGCGGCAAGATCGTGCAAGCCGATGGCGGCACCCTGTTTCTAGATGAAATCGGTGATATGCCGATGCATCTCCAGGCACGTCTGTTGAGAGTGTTGGAGGAGCGTGAGGTTACACCGCTTGGCGGAGAGAAACCGATCAGGGTTTCGATCAAACTGATCAGCGCCACCCACCACGACATACAGGGGATGGTGGAAGATGGAAACTTCAGAGAGGATCTCTACTATCGCCTGCATGGCGTCTCGCTGACCATGCCTCCTTTGCGTGAACGCCTGGATCGCCAACAATTGATCAAACACATCGGCCAGTTGGAAGCCGGCACTTCCGAGGAGTTGAGCTGGCATCCTGATGCGCTGAAGCTTCTCGACAACTTTCGTTGGCCTGGCAATATCAGACAACTTCGCAACGTGCTTCGCACCACCACCGCCCTGTGTGAGAACAATACGGTAACGGTGGACGACCTGCCTGAGGAGATTCGAAACAGTTTCTTCGACGACGAATTCGACGATGGCGCCGACCACAACCTCAACGCCCTGGCCATTGCCGAACGGGACGCCCTGCTGAGTGAACTGGAAGAGATGCACTGGAACATCAGTCGAGTCGCCAAAAAACTCGATCTCAGCCGCAACACACTCTATCGCCGCATGAAGCGTTTTGGCATCACTCCGCCACGCTAGAGGTGTAGGTAATCGGAAACGGGCTCAAACAATAACCAGTCAACCTGCATCGTGCACAGATAGACTGACTCAAGGATTTCAGTTCACAGCGAGCCCGTACCTTCGCTGAATCAATCTGCATCGATGAAGCGCCTGGATCAGCGCTCGTCATTCGAACGCATCTGGCAGGCTCTGCGCAGAAAGGCCATCTGGTTGCGGAAATTAGCGCAGCCATCACACATCAGCACATGGAGCTTCAACGCCAGCCGCTCATGCCAACTCAATTCACGGTCCATCTCTTGTGACATCAACTGAGTTGCCTGTTTACAATTCATCATAGTTGAAAATCTCCAACCATCACTGTGTGAACCACTGCTTTTCCAGACAAAGGCGCAAACCCATGCGCGCACGATGGAGAATCACCCAACAGTTTGACGAGGTAATCTCCAGTTCCTTGCAAATTTCATCGGTATCCAGACCAAGCAGCTCCCGCATCGAGAACACCTGGGCCGTACGTGCCGGCAAGTGATCCAGACAGAGTTCGAAGATACGCCAAAACTGCTGCTGCTCCAGTGAGTCCTCGGGCTCTGTCCAGCGATGGGGTTTGTGTTCTGTCGCCCAGAATCCCCGTCTATTGAACAAGTCGTCGAACTCCCGCTCGTCATCGCCGGTCGACGACATATTGGATACCGCCAGCTCCCTTCGCCTGGCACGCATGGTATCGATGATCTTGCGTTTGAGAATCGAGAACACCCAGGTCTTCAAGCTGGAGCGTCCCTGGAACTGCTCGATGGCCTGCATCGCGGCTATCAGTGTCTCCTGCACGGCATCTTCCGCCTGTGACGGGTCACGTAGCTGCAATATGGCGAACCGAACCAGATCGTCCCGTCTCTCCCGGAAGAAGACCTGTAGATGCTCACTATCCGTCATTATCGGGTATCCCCCTCTCGATGGACCCTATTATTGAGTCTTGGTGAGGGTGGAATCAATGCCCCTTGAAATTTTCGTGAGCGTGGTGAAGATCCCGGATGATCGTGTTGCGACTCTTGTGTACTCGATTAACCGTTCGGCAACAACCATCACAGGTATACCGCCTCGGTGTTTAAGCTACCGTTACTAACGGCGGGTCCTTCCGTTTGTCGCTATTGAGGTGTCATTCAATCGCCAATTGTATTCGGGATAATCGATTTCAAAATCACCCTGTCGTATTCGCTGACGTGCCTTGGAGCTGTCGGCGAGCTGGTGCGCATGGTTTGCAAGGAATTGCTTCAGTCCATGAGTTGCGCCTTCAGCGTCGGTGAAATCCTCCTCATACCAATCGAATATCTTTGATACCCACAGAATGCCATTCGCCTCATCGAAGCGATTGCGTTCCCGGTCGCTCAGAAACCGCTCTGCGGCATCCTCCAGCTGCTGCTCGAGCCTATCGGCGACATAAGCCTCGTTTCGCAACATAGGGCAACCGATGGAGGCGCAATTGACTGCAAAATGAATTCTCGGTTCTTCGAACACCCCTGGTTCGCGGATCAGGCCGTGCTCCAGATCGTCCAGGTGATGGCGCGCTCCCAACAAGGTGAAGAACCGTCGTTTCCATGCTGACCGAAACAAACCACCCAGATCCTTTATCGAGGTGATGTCCGGATACTCCGTCAGTATCAGTTCGATAGTGAATGCGTTGTAGGCGTTGATAAGGAATGCAAGTTGCTGCGCTCTGTCCCAGACGGCATAGTCATCTAGTTCGACGCTGGAGAGTTGTTTCAGGTAGGCCTCAAGCCGTTCACGTTTCGCCCGCATACCAGCATAGTTCAAACGCGAAGCGCTTCCACTACTGACCAGCACGACATTCCGCTTCAGCAACGCATCCCAGGCGGCGTGTGTATGATCAAAGGCATTGGCCACTCCGAATAGCAGGAACAGGCCCAGCGCGGCTACAAGTCGTATCATGTCTGCTCACCGTGCTCCGATAGCAGATGCCCATGCCCCGTTATGAGGCCCTCTCCTCGACGCCAGGCATGATAGCGTTCGACCCACTGCAGCAGCCGTGACGGTGCATGGGCCCGCTTCCAGTTTCCAGCCACATATTTGTTGGCCTCTGCCAATGTCGGGTAGACATGGATGGTGCCGAGGATCTTATTGAGGCCGATCTTATGACGCATGGCCAACACATACTCCGCCAGCAGGTCACCGGCATGTTCCGCGACGATGGTGACGCCCAGAATCCGGTCTTTACCGGGTACAGTGAGCACCTTGACCATGCCATGTGCCGCTTCATCGGTGATCGCCCGATCGAGGTCGTCAATGCCATAGCGGGTGACTTCATAAAGTATACCCTGTCCTTTGGCTTCGGTCTCGTTCAGCCCCACTCGCGCGACTTCCGGGTCGATGAACGTGGACCAGGGTATTACTGAATAATCGGCGCGGAACTTCTTGATCGGATCGAACAACGCATTGACCGCGGCGTACCAGGCCTGGTGAGCGGCTGTGTGAGTGAACTGATAGGGCCCGACCACATCTCCCGCCGCATAGATATTGGGATAGATTGTCTGCAGAAACTGGTTGGTTTCTATGGTGTGGGTTACCGGAATACCCAGTTCCTCCAAGCCAAATCCCCGCAGATTGGCACTGCGACCCACCGCCACCAATAGGGTATCGAAGCCAATTCGGACTTCCCTCCCCTCATCCGCCAGATCCTCGGCAACAAGAATCTTTTCACCCCCCTCCAAGAGAAACCGCTTGGCCCGATGTTGAAGTCGCAACGCGATACCATCGTCTCGAAAGCGGCGGGCCACCATTTCCGACACCTCCGGATCTTCGCGTTGCAACAGTCGTGAACTCCCCTCCACCTGAGTCACCTTTGAGCCGAGTCGGGCAAAGGCCTGTGACAGCTCGGATCCGATCGGCCCACCTCCGAGTACCAGCAGTCGTTTTGGCTGTTCCCGCAGTGACCAGATGGTGTCAGACGTGAGGTAACCGATCTCCTCGATACCAGGAATATCAGGTACCCGTGGACTCGCTCCGGTGGCTATGACGATATACCGGGTGGTCAGACTCTTGCGTCCCTGAGAGGTTTCAATCTCCACGCTCCAGGGTGAGGTGATATGCGCACTGCCCTGCACCACTTCCACACCGAGTTCACGATAGCGCTCTTGCGAGTCGTGTGGTTCGATCTGCTTGATCACCCGCTGTACCCGCTGCATTACCTCGGCAAAATCAAACTTGGCTTCGATCTCCCCAAGACCGAACGCCTTTGCGCGACGGATTTCCGATACCAGCTTCGCGGAGCGGATCAGCGCCTTGGAGGGGACACAGCCCGTGTTCAGACAATCACCGCCCATCCGACGCTTCTCGATCAAGCTCACCTTCGCCTTCAAAGCGGCGGCTATATAGGCTGTAACCAGCCCGGCCGAACCGGCACCAATGACAATCAGATTGCGGTCAAAGTGTTTGGGTCTGCTCCATGGCGCATAGACTTTGCGCTGCTTGAGGAACGCCGCAATCCGCTTGGCCAGTAACGGAAACAGACCTAGCAGAACAAATGATGCCAGCAGTCCAGGGGAAACTATCCTCTGCAGGGAATCGATACGCGCCAATTGGGTACCCGCGTTGACGTAGACCGCAGTCCCCGCCAGCATGCCGATCTGACTCACCCAGAAGAAGGTCCAGGGTCGTATCGGCGTCAACCCCATTGCCAGGTTGATAACGAAAAAGGGTAAGACCGGTACCAGGCGCAGGGTAAAGAGATAGAACGCCCCGTCCTGCTCAATCCGGGTGTTCATGGTTCTGATCTTTTCTCCAAACCGCTTTTGAACCCAGTCCCGCAGAAGATAGCGGGCCATCAGAAAGGCCAGCGTCGCACCCAGCGTCGAGGCGAAGGAGACCAGTACGGCTCCCCACATCAGACCGAAAACGGCTCCCGCAGCCAGTGTGAGGATGGCTGCGCCCGGCAGCGAGAGTGCCGTTGTCGCAATGTAGACGATTGCGAAGAGGGTCGCCGCCAGAAGGGGTTCCGCATCACGCCAAGCCATGATCGCCGCTTGTTCCGACTTGAAGTAATCAAGACTGAAGAAACGCCCGAGATCGAAAAATATATAACTCCCGATGAGCCCCATGACAACCAGGGCAAGTAGCCATCTTGGTGTGAGTTTCACGGTCGGATCTCCCAATAGCATCAACACGATTGTTCTCTCTGTCGGGGATCGACGGAAATACTTACAGCAGTACAGCATGCGTGTCTGTCACTGGCATGGTACTCCCGTCCGGCCGACGGGAGTTCAAGCGATTGGAAGCAGAGTTTTCTTCAAGCGTACCAAGCCATCCATGACAAAGGGCTGCGAAATATCGTCTCTACTGAACAGGGTTCTCCAGCTGTCATCGGGCCATTTCGCTCCCGGACGAAGCAGCTTGCGAATAGCAAACCGTCGTGTATTCGGATACCCTTCCGTGACAAGCGGCGGCTATGCAATGGATCGTCTCGTTATAATAATCAGCTTATGCCATGGCTCAGACACAACAACTCATCGATGCCTTGAAACGGACCCTGAAGGCACACGGCCTGACCTACAACAACGTGGCCGGGCACCTGGGTCTCTCCGAAGCAAATATAAAACGGCTCTTCTCCAAGCGGAGTTTTACCCTGGAGCGACTGGACCAGATCTGTCAGATGATGGGAATGGAGATCTCCGATCTGGTACAGGAGATGAACGACCGGACCGGAGCCGCGGCCATCACCGGATTGTCGCTGGAACAGGAAGCGGAGATCGCCGGTAACCTCGAACTGCTTCTGGTCACGGTCTGTGTGCTCAATCGATGGACGATGCAGGAGATCATCGAACGGTTTCACATCACCGAGAGTCAATGCATTCAGCATCTGGCCAGACTGGACCGGCTACGGCTCATCGAGTTGCTGCCCAAGAACCGGGTCAAGGTGCTCGTCGCACGCAACTTCAAGTGGCAGGAGAACGGCCCGATTCAGCGCTTCTTCCTCGACAAGATCGAGGCCGATTTCTTCTCCTCCCGCTTCGATCACCAGGATGAACGCCTGATCGTGATCAACGGCATGCTGGCGGAGAGTTCCAATCGGGTGTTCCAGCGCAAGATGGAGCATCTGGCCAGGGAGTTCGATGAGTTGAACGACGATGACGCCAAGCTGGCTCTGGACGAACGCGTTGGCACCACGGTGGTGATCGCCATGCGCCCCTGGTCCTACGGTCTGTTCGACGCCTTGCGCAAGCCCGAACCGAGAGCGGAACAGAAGGCAAAACCTCGGAAGCCCTAGCATCGGCGTCCGTCAGGGCGTTGCCCACCCTCTCCATAGAACACCCGGTCAAAACACTCGCAAACCCGAATAGTATCGTTTTTGTATACTTCTGGGTGTCTTTCAGGTTCCTTTTCGAACTCCTGTAGAAATAAGTATCATCATGATCGATCCTTTGGACACCTTTAAAAACCAAAGGAAGTCGCAAAATGAACCTTTTCAAACGCCTATCCGTCAGCGTTCGTTCGCAGCTGGACGAGGCTGTCAGTCGTCTCGAAAACCACGATGCGGTCATCGACGCCGCCCTGCAGGAGAGCCGGGAGGCCATAGCCCGTCTCAAGTTGCAGCAGTCCCGTATCAACCGAAAGATCCAGGCAATCGACGCTGAGCTGGGGAAAGCGCAACAGGACGAGCAGGACTGGGTGCGCCGGGCCAAGTCCCTGGCGCGTTCGGATGAAGCGCAGGCGCTGAGCTGTCTCGAACGCCGGGACCGATGCCGTCAGCAGATCGAACAGCTGAGAAATCAGCGCGAACAGTCCACAGAGATGGCATATCGCCTGGGTCAGCAGCTGTCGAAGCTGGAGCAGAAGCTGATCGATGATGAACAGCGTCTGCAGGAGTTCCGCGGACGGGATCTCTCGGCCAAAGCCGAACACGCCATGCAGGAGGTCATGGGCTCGGAATCGACCAACCTTGATCAGGCCTTTGACCGCTGGGAGCTGGATATCACCCGCAATGAACTGAGTCAGGAAGCGGTGAATCCCATGGCCTCGGACTATGACTCCCTGGAACAGCACTTTCAGCGGGAAGAGCGCCTGCAAGCACGCAAGGCGGAACTCAAGGCCCTGATGGAGGATGAGTCATGAACTATTCCGACCACAGCTTGGAGACCCTGGTTGAGGAGCCATGCCAAGTCGACGAGGGAGTCGACTGGCGCTCACGGATCGTAAACCATCTGCAAATCTCGAACATACTCCGATTGGCCGGCGGCGGCTTCACCATCGCGGCCATAATCATCTTTCTGTTTCAACGCTGGGAGAACGCCAGCGATCTCTATCGCTATGGCATGATCTTCGGCGAAACCCTGATCCTGGCCGGATTGGGATTCGCCACCAGCCACTGGCTCAAGGACCAACGCAGTGCCCGGGTGTTTCTCGGCCTGAGTCTGGTCTCCACCAGCGCCGTCTTCACCATCCTGGCCGCGATGATTCACTCTCAGGTGCAGTGGATGCCGGTAGCCACCAATCTGCCCGATTTCGCGGTCTGGGCCATAGACTCGATGGATAGCGTCCTGCCCTTGCTGGCGGCCAGCTTCATCGTGCTGGGCGCGCAGTCGCTGTTCACGCTCACGGTGCTGGCGCGACCCGCCGCGCGCGGTCTCAGTCTGCTGCTGATGCTGAACATCAGTCTGTTGCTGCTGCCGATTCGCGATATGGGCATCACCACTCTGATAGTGCTTCCCGCGCTGTTGTTTGGATTTCGCACGATCACGAGGTTACGCAAATCCACGCCGGCTATGCGCACCGCTGAGGGTGCGATGGCCGGCCTGCTGGTGCTGCTGCCGCTTGTCATCATGATCGGCCGGGGCGCCTCGCTCTACGCGCATGGACCGGTGGCCATAGGCAGCCTGGCACTCCTCACCTATCTGGTACTGAGGCAGATCGCACAGTCGATCACTCAGGCGCCGCGGTTCAGAACCGTACTGGAAGTTGTTTCCCTGCTGCCGGCCGCGGTCGCGTCCCTGCAACTGGTTACACTGATCGACTACAACATTCCTCTGCTGAGCCCCTGGCTGATCGTGATTTTCGGTGTCACCCTGAGTGTTTTCCTGATGGACCTGGCGCTGCATGCCGCTTCGGGGCGCGAGCGCTACCTGCGCGCCGCGCTGTATACGGTGTTGTTGGTATCGGTCATCCATGAAGCCTCCTATCCGACTGTCGCCAGCGCCCTGTTTGGTCTGGTGGTCTCCGCCCTGGTGCTGTTCTTCAGCATTGCCGTCAGAGAGCAGAGTGTGCTGAAGCTCTCCATACTGCCCCTGCTCGGCAGTCTTATCCTACTGGTCAGCAAGATCGTCTTCACGCTCAATGCCGGCACCTGGATCAGCATGACGATTCTGGGCATGGCGACCATCGTCCTCGCCGCTGCGGTGGACCGCTATGGGAAACAACTGATGGAAGCGGTTCAAAAGCTGAAATAGATCCGGCTTCACAAGCCTCATGAGTGACAACGGCGATGTGCCTCAAGCACATCGCCGTTGTCTGTTTTGTGAAAGAAATAGCCCTGCAGTGCGTCACAAAGTCGATAGTAGCGAGGTCAGGGTTTCGACTAGAATTGCGAGCAAATTTCATGAAAAACAATGTGTTTGAACATCTTTTTGAAGTCCGGTCAAAAGCGGGACGTCCACGTTGCTACGGCACAGGCCATTGACTTGACCGTACGGTCTACTATAGTGGAGGCCATGAAGCAGAGCACCGACACCCGATCACGAATCTTGAGCACCGCCAGAGAGTTGTTCCACGGTCGCAGCTATGCCGATGTGGGCATCAAGGAGATCTGCGACCTGGCCAAAGTTCAGAAAGGCAGTTTCTACCATTTCTTCCCCTCCAAACAGGATCTGGCCATGGCGGTCATCGACGATATGGCCGGTGACTGGGCTCATGGTTTCGTCGCCGAAGCCTTCGACCGCAATCTGCCTCCCCTGGAACGCCTCGACTATATGATCGACGCCGCTTACTACTGGCAGAAGGCGGCAAAGGATCTGGAAGGCCGTATGCCGGGCTGCCTGTTCGGCAATCTGGCGCTCGAGGTCAGTACCCGCGACGAGGTGCTGCGGGCAAAGCTCAATGCGGTGTTTCAAAAGGCCAGCTCGCGCTTTCACGAAACCCTGGACGAGGCGGTCGAACAGGGCGCGATCCCGCCTCTGGACACGGAGGCGACTGCCCAAGCGATGCTGGCCTTTCTCGAAGGCGTGATCCTTCTGGCCAAGACCCGTAACGATCCCGAAGTCGTGCGCAAATTGGGGCCTGCGATCAAGACCCTGCGCATCGAGCTGGCAATGGAAAACTGACCATTTTTTTGGGCTGAATCTAGACCGACCGGTCTACTTTTGCCTGCTATAAGCTGACATTCACCAATTGTGAAAGGAGAGAGCAATGTCTGAAAACGTCCATACCCTAGATGCACGCGGTCTCAACTGCCCCCTGCCCATTCTGCGCACGAAGAAGGCTCTGGCCACGATGGCGGTGGGTGAAGTGCTGGAGATCACCGCCACCGATCCGGGCTCTATGAAGGACCTGGACTCGTTCTGCAGCCAGACCGGTAACGAGATGCTCTCCAGCCAGCAGATCGCCTCCGAGTTCCATTTTCGGATTCGCAAAGTGTAATCAGCAACAGGAGTGAATGATGAATAATGTAGCGGCTATACCACCTATGGAGTCTCAACAGCTCAACGACTGGTTCGATCGCAGGTTCGAAGAGAAGATGTCACAGCGGGAGGCGTCTCACACGCCATCCATGACGATCATCGCCACCAAGGGCACTCTGGATATGGCCTACCCCCCTTTCATTCTTGCTTCGACAGCCGCAGCCTTGGGTTGGGATGTCGCCATCTTTTTCACTTTCTATGGTCTGGCTCTGCTGAAAAAGGAACTGGAACTCAAGATATCTCCCCTCGGCAATCCCGCAATGCCCATGAAACTGCCTCAGGGTCCCGCTTGGTTGCAGGGAAAGGAGCTATCCATTCCCACCTCGGTCATGTCGCTGTTACCCGGTTTTGAAAGCATGGCAACAGGAATGATGCGCAAAACCATGGACCAAAAAGGGGTTGCCCGAATCGAAGAGTTGCGATCGCTCTGCATCGAGGCCGAAGTCAAACTGGTAGCCTGCCAAATGACGGTTGATCTGTTCGACTACGGAAAGGATGACTTCATCCCTGAGATCGAGGAATGGGTCGGTGCCGCGAGCTTTCTGCCCCGGGCACAAAAGGCCGACGTCAATCTATTTGTGTGATATACGCCCCGCGAGCAGCCTCCGGGTAAGCTGTCAAAGCTGAACCCGGATGCTCTGGGCGGTGCTGTTCCCGTTACTGGCCAGTTCCATGAATGAGCTCGGTTGCGATCGGATTGCTGCAACACGCTCGCTCGCATTCACTTCTCCTCACCACACTGTGTAAGGTCCTGCAGCATCCTCCGTCCACTGTGTACAGCCTGAAGCGCAGCGCTACGGAGTCGGGTCTGTGGATACCCGTTCGATGATGGATTGACGATGGAGTGAGTGGACCGATGCAACGAGAGAGTCAAATAGTGGAAGAGCATATGGTGGGAACCGGCGGGAAAAGAAACCTATTGGTGCTGTGTACCGGCAATTCAGCCAGAAGCATCATGGCAGAGGCTGTTTTTAATCACTTCGCCGGACGCTACTTCAAAGCGTTCAGCGCAGGCAGCACTCCGACAGGGCGGGTCAATCCGTTAGCGCTGGAGTGCATTGCCCGTTTTAGCGAAGAAACTTCAAGCTACCGCAGTAAGGACTGGCGGGAGTTCGCATCACCGGACGCCCCCACCTTGGATCTTCTGCTCACGGTGTGCGACAACGCAGCAAAGGAAGTTTGCCCACTTCTGCCCGGCAACTTACCCCATGTACACTGGGGCTTTGCCGACCCGACGGCTGTCAATGGCGATATCGAGCAGGCACGTGGGGCTTTCGATCACTGCTTCAACGCCATCAGGAGCCGTGTCGAGGCATTGATCCACTTACCCCTCGATCTCTACAGCACCAAGCGACTCGCACGTCTGATGGAAGGCTATGCTCCGGGTAAAAACTGACGCTCTGATGGTGAAACAGTAGTAGGAATTGAAACCTTCGAATCGACGGCAGGTAATGACTACAATGATCAATCCTTCGATTGATTTCCGTGTTTTCACCGTCACGACTGACCGCGGGATGATGAAAATATCGTGAGATTATTGTGAAACAGGTCTTGTTTGACAAGATTTTGCTGTTGCATTGAAAGATAAGCCTTAGTCAGTGCAACCTTCAGGTCATTCAGTGTGATCGGCTTGATCAGAAGGTCGGAAAAGCCGGCATCCAGTATCGCCTGACGATGTTCAGAAAATGCATGTGCGGTAATCGCGATCAACACAGGCGGTTTTGAAATCTCCGTTCCCAATCTGGCCGCTACCTCAATGCCGCTCATGTCCGGCATCTGTATATCAAGCAACACCAGATTGAAATTGCTTCGACGTGCCAGTTCGAGTGCTTGCTGGCCGTTTCCAGCCTCAGCATATTGAACACCGATCCTGGATAAGAATGCGGTAAGCACCATGCGGTTTATCTCATTATCATCGACCACGAGCACATGGAATGTCTGCCACGCAGCCTGATTCAAGCTCTCCGGCTGTTCCCTTGTCTGTACAGGCCTGCCCAAGTCACTCCGTTTGAAATTCAATTCGACCCTGAAGCAGGCACCCTCCCCCGGCCTGCTCTGAACCTGAAGCTTTCCATCCATTTTCTGAACCAGACTTTTGACAATGGCCAATCCGAGCCCTGTACCTTCGCACTTACGCATCTCAAAAGTTTCCAGTCGCGTGAAGTTGTCGAATATGACTTGGTGGGCCTTTTCATCGATACCTATACCTGTATCCTCCACGTCAAAGCAAAGCACGATGTCCTCCCCTGTTGACTCCATTTGTCTGACAGTAAGGGTAACACCGCCAGTTTCAGTGTATTTCAAGGCATTTGAAAGCAAGTTCTCCAGGATCTGTTGCAACCGACTGATATCACCATGCAACCCATCAACCAGACCCTCTTGCATGGCAAGTTTGAGATAAAGCCCCTTCTTCTCAGCCTGAGGTTTGAAAATCTCCAACAACTCCTCGATCTCAATACGCAATGAAAAGGGTTCGTTGTAAAGACGGATGTGACCAGCCTCGATGGCGGTGACATCCAGAATATCGTTGACTATGCGCAATAATGATTTAGCGGATTTACTGATTTGGTGAATATAGTGCTTGGGCTTTTCCGTCAGCCTTTCATCCAGCAACAGGTCAGAAAAGCCCATGATGCCGTTAAGCGGGGTGCGTAACTCATGGCTGACATTGGCAAGAAACTGGTTCTTGGCCTGATTCGCCCGTTCAGCTCTCTCCTTAGCCTCGACCAAGTCCACCTCAATCCTTTTTCGGTGATCGATTTCACGTGAAAGCTCCCGGTTGGTCATGGCAACCCGGTCATGCGACAACTGAAGATCATTGATCAGTTTTTCATTATCCAGCCAAAGCATAATATTGCGGTTTACGCTGGCGCTGTAACTCTTTGCCACAGCGAGCATGAAAACCAGGTAGATGAGTGCCAGAGCAAGCATTCCATTGGTCATCACCGTACCCTGCAGTGCGAGGGTAAGGATGACTGGGGTCAACAGGGAAAAAAGCGTTATGATATAGAACTTGTAAACCAACGCCCTGGTTATGATGGCACCTGCTGCCATGCCTGCCAACATAAACAGTGTCAGCATTTGGTAGAGATGCTCATCAGTCAAAAAACTCATGGGGCCTGTCAATCCCCAGGGGAGATCCTGTATCAATACCAGATAGGCATAGATACGAAGCCACTCCCTGGCGTTCTTCATGTTTCCATAGCGCCTGAAGAGTCTGACAGCGATCAAAAAAACGCTGGTAACCGTGAAACTGACACCGGCCCAGACAAAGAGAATATGCTCTGGAATCTTTCCCCAATAGAAATAGAGTGCGGTGGCAAGCAGCGCATACAAACTGGCGCATGCCATCGGGGCAAGCTTGTAATATTCCTTTGCCAGTTCCAGATCGAGTCTTTCGTTCATACCGCAGGAGATCCTTAGCCCATTTGAACGGCCTATCCCGTAGTCTGCTGCTATCGGCTTTCCTAGCGACCTGACAATCAACTCCTTGATGACGGACAGCAACTGTCCACGCTACATGGAACATCACGCCAATTGAACCATTCCGGCAATCACTCGGCGCATCCCCTAAAGATATACTCTAAATTGTCTTACTTGACTATTTTTCTGAAGCTTGCGTGAAGCAACGGTAGTTCATACAGATATAAACATTGAGTTCACAATCTATTTTCCGTCACTCTTTCCTGAGAAGTCTTTTGCTTCCTGTTCGTGCATGTTTCCGGTTTAGACAGGATTGGAAATCAGGTTCGAACAGTGATAACTGGCATGGTTTTGGCATTTCAACTGAAATAATCGATTCATCGTCCACCCTGACTTGAATCCTTTATGGGCATTGGGATTTAATGGTCACGTCCAGCGGACACATAGCCCCCAACTGACACAACCCCTTGGGCGACAATCGGCATGACAAAATTCCGAGCCACCTTGTTACTGATTACCCCGATCTCCCTCTGTCAGTACTCCGCTTTTAGCCTTGGCGACGATGAGGCGGCAAATTGGTTACGCCTCCAGCGGTTGAATCAACAGAGCCAGCAACAGCTCGAATTGATACACCGTCAATTTCCACCCGTGCCTCCAGCACAACCTTTTCCCCTGGACCCGACGGGACAGCGATTGCAGGCTCAACAACAATCCGGCTTGTCACAGCTGCAAGAACAGCAGCGCCGAAAGCAGATAGTCGACGGACATCGCCATCGCATTTTCTCAGACGGAGCCAGGGCGGAGATACGGCAACGAATTCAACTACAGCAGATGCGAAACAGTCAAAACCAGAGAAATCTGCTGAATCGCTACCGCATGCAGTACTATCAGTATCGATTCGCGCATTGACGAAGCACCCCTGCTTATACGCCGGCATTCTCATGCGGCCGAACAGCGCTTGCGGAGAGATGGAATCCTGCCCGCGCTTTTCGAGTGCAGGGGCAATCAACCTGTCGTAGGCAGACCGGGAAAACAACGTGACATCGAGCATCAGACAGCCAGCCCGCGACCAGGCCCGATCTGTCGTTCGTGATCACTCTGGCTGGCGTTCGACCCTGGGGAAGCAACGGAAATAGTTCTCAGCAGTCTGTTCGGCCACCGCTTGCTGGGTGAGACCTTTCAGCTCGGCGACGCATTCCGCCACCTTCTCCACGTAGATGGGCTGATTCGGCTTACCGCGAAACGGCACCGGCGCCAAGTAGGGCGAGTCGGTCTCGATCAACATCCGTTCCATGGGTACCTGTTTCACCACCTCCCGCAGGTCAGCGGCATTCTTGAACGTGATGATGCCGGAAAAAGAGATATAAAATCCAAGTTCCAGGGCCTCCTGCGCCATCTCCCAATCCTCCGTAAAGCAGTGCATCACACCACCCGCCTCAGCGGCCCCCTCCTCCCGCATGATGCCGATGGTATCGCTTTTGGCCTGCCGGGTATGGATGATCAGAGGCAGTCTCGCGGCAGCTGCGGCTCTGATGTGTCGACGGAAGCGATCGCGCTGCCAACCGAGATCCCCTTCACCGTGGAAGTAGTCGAGACCGGTCTCTCCGATAGCCACCACTTGGGGCGAGCCGGACAGCTCGAGTAACTCTTCCACACTCGGTTCGCGCCGCTCCTTGTCATTGGGATGAACACCGACGGAGATACTGATCTCCGGATAGGGCTCGACCAGTCGTGCCATTGCAGGCCAGGACTCCAGGTCGATAGAGACACAGAGCATGCGACCGACCCCGCTCTGCAGGGTCTTATCGATGAATTGATCGAAGCGGTCATCGTAGTGATCGAGTGCGACACGGTCGAGATGGCAGTGGGAATCCACCAGCATTGGCATGGGTCCTGTAATCTGTTGGCTTGGAGGCTATTTTGCAGTAAACGAGTGACGAATTCGTCCCAATGTCGACCTGCTTGAAAAGAGGTTTTTTCTCAAGACGCAAGCGCAAACGCGGGAGAATCGACCTGGGTCAGTGTCACCTGAGGATTATTTGTGTCTTGATCTGCGCTGATTGGCGTCAAAACTCAACAAACCGAGGTGGATTTGGCTGGTACGCTTTAGAGCGTATGCGTCGGACGATCCGACTTGAGCGCGCCAGCGAGATAGGTCTCGATCTTGTTGCGGGCGGCGCCGCCGTCCTGGTCGCTGAACTGGACACCGATACCCGCCGCGCGGTTTCCCTCCGCACCGACCGGAGTGATCCAGATGATCTTGCCGGCCACCGGCAGCCGCTCGGCCTCATCCATCAGGGTCAGCAGCATGAAGACTTCGTCACCCAATCGGTACTGTTTGGTGGTGGGAATGAAAAGCCCACCATACTTTACAAACTGCATATATGCCGCATAGAGGGCATTCTTGTCCTTGATCGTGAGTGAGAGGATGCCTTGTTTGGGACCACCAGCCATGTCGATACCTGAATTCTCCGTGTCGGCCTGTTAGTGGCAGGCGCGCCACTCGATGAGCAGTCTTTCCAATACCAGTTGCGGATTGAGGTTGCTGTCGATGAGCCCCCGGGCTTCGTAGATCAACCCGAGGTATCGATGCAGGACCTCTGAGTTTAACTTGTCGGCAAGCCCCTGCAAAGCTTGAGCTTGATCCTGATTGAAGAGGTGGGGAGGCTCTGAGGCGGATTTCAAGCGTATCAGGTCGATGACCCAGCCTGAAAGCCACTCCAGCAGCAGTCGCTTGTCAAAGCCTCCCCAGTTGCCTGCAAGTGTTACCGGATCTTCCTTCGGCTCGCCGAGTGCGAGGAATTGGCCGAGCATGCGCCCCCGTGCCGCGAGCAGTTCCGGGTCGTCCAGCTGCAGCGCCAGCAGCGGCGCTCCACTGGCCAATGCCAACAGGGTAGCGCCTTCAGCGTGTTTGATCTTGCCTTCGAGCCAGGCCAGCGAATCGGCCTGCGTCGGCGCCTGGAACAGCACCTGCTGGCAGCGGCTGCGTATGGTCGGCAGCAGCCGTGCCGGCTGATCGGTCAGCAGTATGATCAGGGTATCCCGTGTCGGTTCCTCCAGGGTCTTCAACAGGCTGTTGGCGGCCGCGGTATTCATGCGGTGGGCAGGCTCGATCATCACCACCTTGTGGCCGCCGCTCTGTGCCGTCAGTGCGGCACCACCGGTCAGCGCACGAATCGCCTCGATCTTGATCTCGCCGCTCTTGCTCTCTGCATCGGGTCCGACCCACTGGAAATCGGGGTGGCTGCCACTGTGGAGCAGGTGACAGTGACGACAGACGCCGCAGGGGCGGCCCTCGGCGTCGCTGTCGTGGCAGAGGACGGACTGGACGAAGGCCAGCGCGAAACGCTGCTTGCCCACGCCACGGGGACCGCTGAAGAGCAGCGCATGAGGCAGACGACCCTGTTGACGGGCCTGTTGCAGGCGATCCCATTGCCCCTGTTGCCAGGGTAGTCGCGTATGAATCGCCCTATCCACCCTGCTGCTCCAGAAACCGCCCCAAGACCCGGGCAATCTGCGCCTGCACCTGCTCCAGGGCCGGCGAGGCATCGATCACTTTGACCCGATCGGGCTCTTCGGCGGCAATGCTCAGATAACCCTCGCGCACCCGCCCGAAGAAACTGAGCGTCTCCTTCTCGAAACGATCGGGCGCGGAACGACTGCCGGCACGGGCCAGTCCGGTCGCGACCGGCAGATCGAGCAGCAGGGTCAGGTCGGGTCTCAGCTCCCCCTGCACATAATTCTCCAGTACGGCGATGCGCTCCCTAGCGATGCCGCGTCCAGCCCCCTGATAGGCGTAGCTGGCATCGGTGAAACGATCGCAGAGCACCCAGGTTCCAGCGTCCAGGGCGGGCAGGATCTTGGCCTGAAGATGTTCCGCGCGGGCAGCGAACATCAGCAGTAGCTCCGTCTCTTCTGACATACCCGTGTGCTGATGTCCCAGCAACAGTTCCCGAATCGACTCACCGAGCGGCGTGCCACCCGGTTCACGGGTGAACAGTACAGGCTTTCCGGCCGCTTCCAGCAGCGATTGAACATAAGTGAGATTGCTGCTCTTGCCTGCGCCCTCGCCACCTTCGACCGTGATGAATCGTCCCCGTCTGTGCATGCTCACCCCGTCAGCGATCGCCCGCTGCCGTCTGTTCGGCGAGCGTCGAATGCCGTTGAGTGACAGAACACCCTGCTCGTTGGCCAAAGCGGGAGACCGCACGGCAAGTGGGGAATTCGCTGTATTACGCCCCTGTTCATCGCTTCAGTTGATATTTGCGCACGGCTTTGTTGTGCGCCTCCAGGGTGGCGGAAAAGTGGTGGCCACCATCTCCGGTGGCGACGAAATAGAGGGCATCCCCGTCCTCCGGATGCAGGGCCGCTTCGATCGCCGCACCGCTGGGCATGGCGATGGGAGTCGGGGTCAATCCCTTGTGTACGTACGTGTTGTAGGGGGTATCTGTAGAGAGATCCTGGCGACGGATGTTGCCGTCATAATCATCACCCATGCCATAGATAACGGTAGGGTCGGTCTGCAGACGCATGCCCTTCTGTAAGCGACGGGTGAAGACACCGGCGATTTTTCTCCGTTCTTCGGGTATGCCGGTCTCCTTCTCGATGATGGAGGCGAGGATCAGCGCCTGGTAAGGGTTTTCAAGCGGTAATCCCTGGTCCCGTTTCTCCCAGGCCGCCTGCAGAAACTCCTGCATACGCTCATAGGCCCGCTTCAGAAACTCCGCATCACTGGTACCCTTGGGAAAGTGGTAGGTATCGGGGTAGAAGCGCCCCTCGGGATGTACGCCCTCCAGTCCCAGACGGGACATGATCTGGTCTTCCTGGACCCCCTCCAGGGTCTGAGTCAACGCGTCATCTCGCCTGACGGCCGCCATCAGCTGCTCGAAGGTCCAGCCTTCAATGATGGTCAAAGCATGCTGTACGACCTTGGCCGAGGTGAGGATCTCAAGCAGTTGAGATGGCGTGATGCCTCTGGGCAGAAGGTACTCCCCGGCCTTCAGCTGGCTGGCCTGGCCGTTCCAGCGTGCCAGCAGACGCAGCAGCAGCGGCTTGTCGAGCACGCCCCGAGCCGAGAGATCCCGCGCCACATTGCGAATGGTGGTGCCCGGCTCCAGGTCGTAGATCAGCCCTGCTTCGGGCAGACTCAAAGGGGTCTTTGCGAATTCGTCATACTCCATCCAACCCCATGCGATGAGGATGCTTGCGACAAACAGGGAGATTCCGAGAATTCGATTCAGCATGATGGGACTATTCTACTGATTTCAATGAGCTTTGCAGGGGTGATTTCGTCGCTTAAGCGCCACTGCTTCACATTCGGGATGGCCGCTCAAGGCAGTTCCCGCATCCGCTCTTCAAGTGTCTGACGCAGGCTTTCCGGAACACGCTCCGGAGCATAGGCCCAGCCCTCCAGGGCTGCAACCGGACAGAGTCCCAGAATCGAATTGGTGACGAAAAGGGCATCGGCCTGCTGCACCCGCTCGAGCGTGATTTCGTCGATCCCCACCGTCATATCGAGATCCCCGGCCGACTCGATTACCAGATCTCTGATCACGCCCGAGATCCCAGCGCGGCTCAAGTCCGGCGTGTGCAGTCCATTGTCGTCGACCAGGAACAGGTTCCCCTGAGTGGCCGAGATGACCCGATCCTCCAGGTCCAGCATGATCCCCTCGGCGATACCGGGATCCCGCCACTCCTGGCGTGCCATCACCTGCTCCAGTCGATTGAGATGTTTGATTCCCGCAAGCTGTGGGTTGTGGCCCCAACGGGTTTCGCAGAGTCTCAGCCGCATTCCCTGCCGATACCAGCTCTGGGGGTAGTCGGGCCAGTCGTGGAGAGAGAGAATCCGCCGTGGCGCTGCCTGTTCCGGCGGCCGGTAGCCCCGTCCGCCGCTGCCTCGGGTGATGATGAGTTTGAGTACGCCCCGCTCGCAGCCAGTGCAAAGCCGATCGGCTTCCTGCCGGAGTTGGCGTTTGTCGCTGATCGGCAGCCCCAGCACGCCCTCGCCCCGGCTCAGCCGCGCCATGTGGCGCTCCCAGAGACGCGGCCGTGAATCGATCACGGCCAGGGTTTCGAAGAGACCATCACCATACTGCAGACCCCGGTCGCTGACAGGGATATGGTCAGCGGGCTGGCCGTTGATCAGCACCCTGTCAGACACGCGGCTGGTTCAGCGTCTGTTGAGGTCGGACTGTGCTCGGCGCTTTCCGCCAGGCTCAGTCGGCTTTGCGAAACACCAACGTGCCGTTGGTACCGCCGAAACCGAAGGAGTTGGAGAGCACCACGTCGAGCTTCATCTCACGGGCCGTCTTCGGCACGTAGTCGAGATCGCAATCCGGGTCCGGGTTCTCGAGATTGATGGTGGGCGGCACCACCTGGTTGTACAGGGACAACACGCTGAAGACCGCCTCGGCGCCACCGGCGGCACCCAGCATGTGGCCGGTCATCGATTTGGTGGAGCTGACACAAAGCTTGTAGGCATGGTCACCGAAGGCACGCTTGACGGCCATGGTCTCGGCCACGTCACCGGCCGGGGTGGAGGTGCCGTGCGCATTGATGTAGTCGACCTGGTCGGCGTTGATTCCCGCGTCCTTGAGTGCCAGCTCCATACACTTGGCGGCGCCAGACCCGTCCACCGAGGGCGCAGTCATGTGATAGGCGTCGGAATTCATGCCCACGCCCGACAGTTCGCCATAGATCGTGGCGCCACGCGCCTTGGCCCGTTCGTACTCCTCCAGCACCACCACACCGGCACCGTCGCTGAGCACGAAGCCATCGCGGTCCTTGTCCCAGGGCCGGCTGGCGCCCTGGGGATCGTCGTTGCGTTTGGAGAGTGCGCGAGCCGCGGCGAAACCGCCCAGACCCACCGGAGAGGTGGCCATTTCGGCACCGCCCGCGATCATCACATCGGTGCGGCCATAACGGATCATCATGGCCGCTTCGCCGATGCTGTGGGCACCACTGCTGCAGGCGGAGACGATGGAGTAGTTGGGCCCTTTCAGACCATACATGATGGAGAGGTTGCCAGACACCATGTTGATGATGCTGGCCGGTACGAAGAAGGGGGAGATCTTACGCGGCCCGCCATCCAGGAAGGCCTGGTAGCTGTTCTCGATTCCGGTGATACCACCGATGCCCGAGCCGATGAGCACACCAATGCGATCGGTGTCTTCCTGTTCGAAATCGAGTCCGGAATCCTTGATCGCCTGGATACCCGCAGCAACGCCGTAGTGGATGAATTTATCCATTTTCTTGGCGTCTTTCTTCGATACGTAGTCGGTGATCTCAAAGCCGTAGATCGGCCCGCCAAACTGGGTCGAAAAGGCGGATACGTCAAAATGTGTGATCGGCTGAATGCCGCTTCGACCGGCGATGATGTTCTCCCAGGCGGAGGGAATATCCAAACCCACAGGCGCGACCATGCCGAGCCCCGTTACGACGACCCTTCTTGCAGTCATTGATGACTACCCCCGATATCTGTGGTATGGCAGAAAAGGAAAAAGGCCGCGCCCCATTCTCAAAGGGGGGCTTGACGGCCTAGCATGAAAGTCTGGTTTTGATCAGCTGTGGGCGTTGATGTAGTCGACAGCCAACTGCACAGTCGTGATCTTCTCCGCCTCTTCGTCGGGAATCTCGGTTTCAAATTCCTCTTCGAGAGCCATCACCAGTTCCACCGTGTCGAGAGAGTCGGCGCCAAGATCATCGACAAAGGAGGCCTCAAGGGTCACTTCCTCCTCTTTCACGCCCAGTTGTTCCACGACAATTTTACGAACTCGTTCTACGACATCGCTCATTTTGTTAATTTCCTCTGGATTATCCGACGGCCTCGCATAGGACCGATGCGGTATTGTAGTAACAAAAAACCGTTGAGAAAAGCGTAATCCTCATGCGAATCAAGATCGCCTCAATCAACATAATTTATTAATTAATTCTTGCGGTTACGAGTTATTCTTGAGAACAGACAACATAACAGCGCCTGCCTCATCATCGCTCACATCATGTACATTCCGCCGTTGACGTGCAGAGTCTCGCCAGTGATGTAGCGTCCCGACTCACCCGCCAGGAAGAGCACCGCGTTGGCCACATCCTCGGGCTGCCCCAGGTGCTGTAGAGGTATGCTGTCCACCAGCTGCTTGCGCTGGGCCTCCGGCAACTCCCTGGTCATATCGGTCTCGATGAAACCGGGCGCCACCGAGTTCACAGTGATGCCCCGTGAGCCCACTTCACGCGCCATCGAGCGGGTGAAACCGTGAATGCCCGCCTTGGCCGCTGCGTAGTTGGTCTGGCCCGCATTGCCCATGCTACCGACGACCGATGAGATATTGATGACACGCCCCTTGCGCGCCTTCATCATGCCGCGCAGGACCGCTTTGCTGAGCCGGTAGACGGAGCTGAGATTGGTATTGATGATCGCGTCCCACTCCTCGTCCTTCATCCGCATCAGCAGGTTGTCGCGGGTGATGCCGGCATTGTTCACCAGGATGCTGGGACTGCCGAATTCGCTCGCTATCGCCGCCATCAGAGCATCGATGGAGGCCTGATCCGAGACATTGAGAACCATGCCTTTGCCTTTCTGACCTGCTGACTGCATGCGCTCGGTAATAGCCGCCGCACCCCCATCCGAGGTTGCCGTACCGATCACGGTGGCTCCAGCCTGAGCCAGCTTGTCGGCGATAGCGGCGCCGATTCCCCGGCTGGCGCCGGTGACCAGGGCGATTTCGTTTTCCAGACTCATTTCACTGTCTCCAGAGCGTCTTTCAGGGTGTCGGGATCGAAGACGCCGATTCCTTTGAGATTCCTATCGATTCGCTTGGTAAGACCGGCCAGTACCTTGCCGGGACCGGCCTCGTAGAGACTGTCGATACCCTCGGCAGCCATCCTCTGTACTGTCTCCACCCAGCGGACCGGGCTGTATAGCTGTGCTGAGAGCATTTGGCGAATGGCATCTGCATCATCGGCCGTTTCCACGTTCACGTTGTGCAGAACGGGAATCCGCGGCGAGTTGATGGCGATCTCCGCGAGACGCTCACTCAGGCGCTCAGCGGCGGGACGCATCAGAGCACAGTGGGAAGGCACACTGACCGGCAGTGGCAGCGCACGTTTGGCGCCGGCATTCTTGGCCAGCTCGCAAGCCCTATCGACCGCAGCCTTGGTGCCGGCAATCACCACCTGCCCGGGGGAATTGAAGTTAACCGCTTCGACCACCTCGCCCTGCGCCGCATCGCTGCAGACAACACGCACCTGGTCGTCGTCCAGACCTAGGATGGCGGCCATGCCACCACTGCCGGCGGGTACCGCCTCCTGCATGAAACGTCCCCGGTCCGCTACCAGGCCGATCGCATCGGTAAAATTCATGGCGCCGGCGCAGACCAGGGCCGTATATTCTCCCAGACTGTGGCCGGCCATCATTTTGGGCGTAGCGCCGCCTTGCGACTGCCAGACCCGCCACACGGCGACACCGGCCGCCAACATGGCCGGTTGGGTCTTTGCGGTCTGGTTGAGCTCATCGGCCGGGCCGTTCTGCACCAGTTGCCAGAGATCGTAGCCGAGGGCGGCCGTGGCTTCGGCAAAGGTCTCGATAACCGAAGGATAGGCTTCCGCCAGCTCACCCAACATACCAACGGCCTGGGACCCCTGGCCCGGAAAAACAATGCTAAAGCTGGAATCACTCATGTTCTGTTTCTTCTTGCTCGCGGATCCGTTCGCTGACGCTAGAATTTCGCCAGCACCGAACCCCAGGTAAAACCTCCCCCGAAAGCCTCCATGAGCAGGGTCTCTCCGCGTTGGATGCGCCCGTCCCTGACCGCCACATCAAGTGCCAGGGGAACGGAGGCGGCTGAGGTATTGCCATGTTGATCGACGGTCACCACAACCCGTTCCATGGGGGTTTGCAGCTTTCTTGCCGTCGCATTGATGATACGGATATTTGCCTGATGGGGTATGAGCCAGTCCACGTCGGACTTCTTCATGCCGTTGGCCTGGAGGGTCTCGTCGACGATTCGGCCGAGCGTGGTGACCGCCATCTTGAACACCTCGTTGCCGCGCATCTCCATGTAGGCGGCGCCCTGCTGGAGCTGTTCGTAGCCTCGAGAGACGCCGGTCGGAACCCGCAGTAACTGTTCGAAGGCGCCATCGGCGTGCAGATGTGTCGAGATGATGCCCGGTTCGTCGCTGGCCTCGATGACCACGGCACCGGCACCGTCACCGAACAGGACGCAAGTGTTGCGATCGGACCAGTCGATGATGCGGGAAACGGTTTCAGCGCCGACTACCAACGCCTTGGTCGCCGCTCCGGTCTTGATGAATTTGTCGGCCACGCTGAGCGCATAGATAAAACCGGTGCAGACTGCCTGCACATCGAAGGCAGCCGGTCCGTGAATCCCGAGCCGGGCCTGCAGCAGACAGGCGGTACTCGGAAACACCTGGTCCGCAGTAGTCGTCGCCACCACCACCAGATCTATATCGGTTGCTTTGAGACCGGCCATTTCAAGCGCGTTGCGCGCCGCCTTCTCCGCCAGGTCGCAGGTATACTCATCTTTCGCTGCGATGTGGCGCTGTTTGATACCCGTGCGATCGACGATCCACTGGTCGGTGGTGTCTACGGTCTTTTCCAGATCCTTGTTGGTGACGACCTTTTCCGGAAGATAGCCCCCTGTTCCTGTAATCTTGGAATAGATCACGCGATCTCCCTTTTTTCGAGATGCGTCTTGACCTGCTCGGCAATTCGCCTCGGCACGTCGGTGAGCACCTCTTTCTTGGCGATCGAAATCGCATTCATGTAGGCGAGCTTGTCGGCACTGCCATGACTTTTGATGACGATTCCCCTCAGCCCGAGCAGGCTGGCGCCGTTATAGCGCCGGGGGTCGATACGCTTACGCAGCGAACGCAGGACCGGCAACGCCACCAAGCCGGCCAGCATGGTCAACGGATTCTTCTTGAACTCCTGTTTCATGAAGTGGCTGATCATTTTGGCCACGCCTTCACTGCTCTTCAGCGAGATGTTACCGACAAAGCCGTCCGCGACGATCACATCGGTGCCGCCCTTGTAGATGTCGTCACCTTCCACATAGCCCACGTAGTTGAGGGAGCTGTTGGACAGCAGTTCGTCGGCCCGCTTTACCTGTTCGTTGCCCTTGATCTCCTCCTGCCCGATATTGAGCAGACCGATACGGGGGTTGCTGATCTCGGCCACTGCCGAAACCTGCTCACTACCCATGACGGCAAACTGAAAGAGATGATCAGCCGTGCAGTCCACGTTGGCCCCCAGATCGAGCACATAGGTCTGCCCTTCGATGGAGGGAAGCGCGGTGATGATGGCCGGACGATCGATGTTCGGCAGCATCTTGAGCACAAACCGCGAGGTGGCCATCAGGGCACCGGTGTTGCCGGCACTGACACAGGCATCCGCCTCGCCGGATTTCACCAGATCGATGGCGACGCGCATGGAGGAGTCCTTTTTACCTCGCAACGCCTTGGAAGGCAGATCATCCATCTCCACCGTCTCGGAGGCATGCTTGACCACCAGCCGCTCGCCGAAGGGATGGCTGCCGATCTTATCCCGCAGAACCTCCTGACGGCCGACCAGTATCAGCCGGCTCTCCTTGTCTCGCTTCAGATACTCGAGTGCTGCAGGCACCACAACATCTGCCCCGAAATCCCCACCCATAGCGTCTAGTGAGATTGTGACCGGTTTGCTCATTCGTTACTGAATATACCCAGATGAAAAGAACCCGGCAGAGGGCTCGGCCCTGTGCACGGGTTCAGTCTCGCCGATGGATCAGGGGGCGTGGAAAGATTACTCGCCCTTGGTGTTGACAACCTTGCGGCCTTTGTAGAAGCCGTCGGCGGTCACATGGTGGCGCAGATGCACCTCACCGGAGGTGGAATCGATAGAGAGGGTCTCCCCTTTCAGCGCATCATGGGCACGGCGCATGCCACGCTTGGAGGGGGTCTTTCTGTTTTGTTGAACAGCCATGGCTGATCTCCTGAAGCTATAGTCAAAAAATTATTCTTTATCGCGTTTCAGATCGGCAAGGACCGCGAAGGGATTCCTGTCCGACCTGTTTTCTGTTTCAACCGGTTCATCCTCGCCCTTGGCCGCCAAAGCAGCCGGACAGGCACCGGTTTCATGCATTGCCACCTGTGGCAGCAGTAACAGCAATTCGTCTTCGATCAGATCCTTGAACACCAACCTGTCATCCTCAACCAGACAGGGGTCGAGCGCTTCCGGCAGCAAACCGGCCTGTTCGATCCCTTCGACGAAGGCCAGCGACACATTCGCCTCGACCGGATAGCTTACTGCCTCCAGGCAGCGCTGGCATTCGAGCACCAGATCGGCAGTGATCGATCCCGTCAGCACAGCCCTGCGCTCACTGTCACGTTCAAAACGGAGGTCGAAGTGCACCTCACCTTCCGTTTCACTCAGACAGCGGCATAACCGAGGCAGAGCATCGAGCTTGAACACCCCGCTGACCGTCTTGCCGAGATCGGCGTAACGCCAGGGATCGAGACGATCAGGAATACGCTGCGACATAAGCGCGCAATAATATTATGGGAGGGGCTCCCGTGTCAAAAAAACACGGGAGCCCAGTAGGATAAGTCAATCAGCCGCCGACAATGGCAAGCAGGACACCTGCCGCCACGGCGGAACCGATAACGCCCGCCACGTTGGGACCCATGGCGTGCATCAGCAGAAAGTTGTGGTGATTGGTCTCGAGACCGACCTTGTTCACTACCCGCGCCGCCATGGGCACCGCGGATACACCGGCGGCGCCGATCAACGGGTTGACCTTGCCCCCGGTAACCTTGTGCATGATCTTACCCATGATGACGCCGGCAGCAGTGCCGACACAGAATGCGAAGGCGCCCAGGGCGAGAATGCCCAGAGTGTCGATGGTCAGGAACTTGTCCGCCGACAGCTTGGAACCCACGGCCAGGCCCAGGAATATGGTCGTGATATTGATGATCTCATTCTGCGCCGCATGGCTCAGACGCTCGACCACGCCGCTTTCGCGCAACAGATTGCCAAAGGTCAACATGCCGATCAGTGGCGCCGCCGAGGGCAGGAAGATGATACAGAGCAGGAGTACGGCAAAGGGGAACAGCACCTTCTCCAGTTTCGAGACGTGTCGCATCTGCTGCATCACCACGCCGCGTTCGCTCTCACTGGTGAGCGCCCGCATGATCGGCGGCTGTATGATCGGCACCAGTGCCATATAGGAATAGGCGGCAACGGCAATGGCGCCCAGTAGATCCGGGGACAGCCGTGACGCCAGAAAGATGGCCGTGGGTCCGTCCGCCCCGCCGATAATGGCGATCGCTGAGGCATCCGCCAGCGAGAAATTGAAGCCGGGTATGAAGTTCAGCGCCAATGCCCCCAGCAGGGTAACGAAGATGCCGAACTGGGCCGCCGCACCCAGCAGCAATGTCCAGGGCATGGCGATAAGCGCACCGAAATCGGTCAGCGCGCCGACCCCCATGAAGATCAGCAGCGGAAACACGCCGGTCTCTATACCCACATGGTAGATATAGCCGAGCAGCCCCTCACTACCGGCGATTCCCGCGACCGGGATATTACTGAGAATGGCGCCGAATCCGATCGGTACCAACAGCAGCGGTTCAAACTTTTTGACCACTGCCAGGTAGATCAAAACACAGCCGACGCCCATCATGAGCGCCTGCCCCCATTCCATATTGGCCAGCCCGGTGGACTGCCAAAGTGCGTCTACGCCTACCTCGACCATGTCAGGACAGACTCAGCAGAGGGGTGCCGACCTGAACCGTGTCGCCCTCTTTGACGAGGATCTGGGCAACGGTACCACCGGTCGTGGCGCGCACTTCGGTCTCCATCTTCATCGCCTCGAGCACCATCACCACATCGCCGGCATTGATACTCTGGCCCACGGCCACCTTGATGGTATGGATGTTGCCCGACAGCGGTGCGTTGATGTTCTCGCCGCCTGCCGCAGGGGCAGGCGCAGGCGCCGCGGCAGGAGCCGAAACCGGTATCACTTCGGTAACCGCACCGGCCGGTGTGACCTTGACGTTGTAAGTCACTCCGTTGACTTCCACCTGATAGGCCTCCGGACCTCCTGCAGGTGTGGGTGCGGCTGCCGCCGGAGCGGCCGCCGGCGCCGCTTCGGGCTCACTGCCCGGAGCCGGTTCGAAGGCGTCAGGGTTGTGACGATTCTTGAGAAACTTCAGACCGACCTGCGGGAACAGGGCGTAGATCAGCACATCGTCGACCTCGGCCTCGGCTACGTCAATACTGTGCTCCTTGGCCAGGTCCCGGAATTCGCCGGTGAGTTTGTCCAACTCGTCGTCCAGCAGGTCGGCGGGACGACAGGTGATCGGCTCCTCTCCATCAGCCAGCGCACGGGCCTGCAACTCGGCATTGACGGGCGCCGGAGTGGCACCGTACTCGCCTTTGAGTACACCCTCGGTCTCCTTGGCGATGCTCTTGTAGCGTTCACCCATGAGGACATTGATGACCGCCTGGGTTCCCACGATCTGGGAGGTCGGCGTGACCAGCGGGATATAGCCCAGGTCTTCACGCACCCGGGGAATCTCCTCCAACACCTGGTCCAGCTTGTCGGTGGCGCCCTGCTCCCGCAGCTGGTTCTCCATGTTGGTCAGCATGCCGCCCGGCACCTGTGCCACCAGGATGCGGGAGTCGACACCCCTGAGGGAACCCTCGAACTTGGCATATTTCTTCCGCACTTCGCGGAAGTAGGCGGCGATCTCCTCCAGCAGGTTGAGATCGAGGCCGGTATCCCGCTCGTTATCCTGCAGGATGGCCACCACCGATTCGGTGGCGGAGTGGCCGTAGGTCATGCTCATGGAGGAGATGGAGGTATCCACCATGTCGATACCGGCCTCCGCGGCCTTGATGTTGGTGGCGGTACTCATGCCGGTGGTGGCATGGCTCTGCATGGCGATCGGTATGGAGACGTTCTCTTTAAGCCTGGTGACCAGCTCGAAAGCCACGTAGGGATTGAGTAGACCCGCCATGTCCTTGATGCAGATGGAGTGACAACCCATGTCTTCCAGGCTCTTACCCATGTTGACCCAGTAGTCCATGTTGTGCACCGGACTGACGGTATAGGACATGGTGCCCTGGGCATGTTTTTCGACCTGCAGCGTTGCCTGTACGGCCGTCTCCAGGTTACGCAAGTCATTCATGGCATCGAAGATGCGGAAAACGTCCACCCCGTTGATGGCTGCCCTTTCGACGAATTTCTTAACCACGTCGTCGGCATAGTGGCGGTATCCAAGAATATTCTGCCCCCGAAACAGCATCTGCATCGGGGTCTTGGGCATGGCGGCCTTGAGCCGGCGGATACGCTCCCAGGGATCTTCGCCGAGAAACCGGATACAGGCATCGAAGGTGGCGCCGCCCCAGGTCTCGAGCGACCAGAAACCGACCTGATCGAGCTTCTCCGCGATGGGCAGCATGTCGTCGATACGCATGCGAGTGGCGAAGAGGGATTGATGCGCATCGCGCAGTACAACGTCTGTGATACCGAGTGGTTTGTTTTCGCTCATAAGCTAACCGCCGTTTTCCTGTGAACAGCCTGAATCGTGATATGGAATGATGATTTGAGATTAAACAGGCTAACTGTGGGTATTGCGATATCGGGAAACGGCTGCTGAGATCACAGCTATCAAATCGCCCCTTACGTTACCCTGTCCCTGCGCTGCCCCCGCAGACGGATAGGTTAACGTTTCCGAACTCCCCTGTCGCTCTGTAATGAATGAGGCCACCCGCGACATGCCTTTCATGGCAAAAACCAAGGTGAGAAGGAATATAAAGACTATTCCCATCCCAACGACCATAAGGCTTACACCAGACATCAGCATGTCAGAAATTGGCATCGTTCAGTTGTCTCGTTGTGGTTATTCGAGCCTTTCTACGTTGCGGAAAGGCGTGTTGTCAAGCAGCAGTTATCTCAAAATAATCCCATAACATACTGTTTATCAATCACTTTGTTATTTTATATTTAGAATATACATGGTCAGTATTTAATAAACCAATGATACTGACCTTTAGCTATAGAAAAGTAGTCGTTAGGCGCCAAAACTACAATACCTCTGTTAACATCCCCGCATCAGAGGTTCATTCCAGAGTTGTCCCATGCCTGAAGCCGTCTCCCACCCCCACCTCCCACTGATTCTGGCCTCCAGTTCCCCTTATCGGAGAGAGGTCCTCAGTCGACTCGGTGTCGAGTTCGGCAGCGTCTCTCCGGAGATAGACGAATCCCCTCGAGACAATGAACAACCGGAAGAACTGGTCAGGAGGTTGGCAGAGGAGAAGGCCCGCGCCGTGGCGATATCCCATCCGGAGGCATTGATTATCGGGTCCGACCAAGTGGCGACACTGGAGGATAGGGTGCTGGGAAAACCCGGCACGCATGAGCGTGCGGTTGAGCAGCTGACCCAGGCCTCGGGCAAACGCGTCACTTTCCAGACCGGCCTTTGCCTATTGAACAGTGAATCCGGCAGTCTCCAGGTCTGCTGCGAGCCTTATCATGTGAAATTTCGCGAGCTGACAGCCGAGGAAATCGACCACTACCTGTCGAAAGAGCAACCCTACAACTGCGCAGGCGCATTCAAGTCGGAAGGTTTGGGGGTCTGTCTTTTCGAACGCATGGAGGGTGATGATCCGACCTCCCTGATCGGGCTGCCCCTGATCAAGCTGGTCGATATGCTGCGCAATGAAGGCCTCGACGTCCTGCTGGCGTAAACGAGTCATCTTCGATCGGGGAAGGTCAGTCACTATACTGAGCCATCCCGGGAAATGGGTCAGAAAATGATGTCTTCGACCTGGCGCGTATCCTCATCCACACCGGGCTGTGCTTCCGCTTCGCCCTGCCTGACCCTGGCGAAGGCCTTGATCGTGGAGCGATCGATATCGGCCAGAGGGTGACCGGTACCCTCGTGGGCGAGGATATTGGCAACCTGAACGATGTCGACATAGTCGACCGGAGCATCCCCGGGATCCCTGAGCAGGTCCTCGTGTTCGGCAGCCACTTTGATGACCTGCTCATCAAATTTCCAGAGCTTCAGGATGCTGCCGCCCAGTTGGGTATGGAGCTTGTGGAGAACCCTGTCCAGTAGCTCAGGCTTATCGATCATCACCTCATAGTCGCATGCCTTGATCAACAGCGGAATATGTCCGATGTCATGCACCAGACCGGCAACCAGGGCCACATCGGCATCCATCCCGTTCTGGCTCTTGGCCAGCATGGCGGCTTGCGCGCCCACTTTGACCGAGTGGGCCCAGAGTGCATCCATGCGTCGCTCGATCTCTTTGACCGAGGTGCGGAACACCTCCTTCATGGAGACCGCATAGACCGCATTCTTGACACGTTGAAAACCGATTCGGGTGATGGCGGGCTTGATCGTGGTGATGGTATTCAAACCACGATAGAGGGGACTGTTGGCATAGCGTATGAGACGCGCAGTCAGTGCCGCGTCGCGTGAAATGACCTTCTCCAGATCCGCCGCCGAACTGTCGACGTCATTGATGACCAGCAAGGCCTCGAGCGCGAGGGCCGGAAGGGTTGGCAGGTAGATCTTGTTGGCACGCAGGTCTTCGCGGACCGAGTCCACGAACTCTTTGATGACGGCATCGTCCCCTTCCCTCTCCTTTTTCTTTTGCTCCTCTACGTTTGCGACGGGAGCGCCATCTGCCAGATGAAAGACCGATTTATTCATGGATGCCGGCAACAGGCCTCTGAAATTCACACTTGTTCACGAACACTGAAACTACTCTAACGCACAATTTGTGGTCAAGCCTCTGGATAAACCATCGGCCGAATAGCGCCAGACTGGAGCGCCGGCGCCCGGAGCTCCGGGGGTTTTAGTGATTCATGTCTCATTTCCCCGTTAGCGGCATTTCCCTACTATCCATATATTTTCCTAATAAACAGTAAGTTATGTGTCAATTGAGGCCCTAATTTAGCTCTTTTGAGCTAAAGATATGTCTTTAACTGTCGAAGTTTATTTCAG
>JARROA010000010.1:87908-123577 GCA_037384425.1 Candidatus Thiodiazotropha sp.
CGACACTCATGGCCCAACACGCATTCGACGGACCCGCGATGAATGCCCAGGACAAACCGATCATTCTGATCGCTGATGACTCCCGGGTGGTACGCGTGTCCCTGAAAAACATACTAAAAAACGATTGCCAACTGATCGAGGCGGAAGACGGCCAACAGGCCTGGGAACAGTTGCTCGAATCACCGGACATCCGGCTGATCTTCTCCGATCTGTCCATGCCAAAGCTGGACGGACGTGGACTTCTGCAGAAAATCCGCAATTCGGAAATCACCCGGATCAGAAACATCCCCTTTATAGTGGTGACCGGCAACGAGGCGGAGAGCGGTACCCGTGACGAACTCCAGGAGTTGGGAGCGACCGAGGTGGTCAGCAAGCCCTTCGATCCTGCCCGTATCGTCAGTTTCGTCACGACCCTGGTCTCGCAACAGGAAAACCAGAGTTACATGCTGCTGCACGAGGAGGGAGACCAGACAGAATACCTCCAGGGCGTCCTCAACCAGAAAGATTTCATGTTGGGCGCCAGCAAGGAGCTCTCCTTCGCTATCCGAAACAAGAATGAACTGGCCATCGCGCTGCTGCGTATCGACCAGTTCGATCAGCTTGAAGCCCACTACAGCGAACCCGCCATCGAGCATATTCTGCTGACGACAGTGGAAATCATCCGTCAGCATATTCACCCTGACGATACCATGGCCTATTTCGGTGATGGGCTGTTTGCGATACTGCGACCCGCCTCGAATGCAATCGGTACGCGCTATATCGGACGTCGCATTGTCGAAAACATGTCCGCCAAACAATTCTATCTCGGCGAGTCAGATGAAGTGGTCAGCGTCAGCATGGGCATCTCTGCCCCACAGATCAAACCCGGTATCCGGCTCAGTGAACTGATATTGCTGGCGGAAGGTAGACTCAAAGCAGCCATGGATCTGGGTGGTCACCGTGTGATCGACAAGGGCAACGAGACCCTGACACCGGTCGCTCCCCCCTCCGACTCGGCGCCTTCCGTGATGACGGACCCGGAGGCTGCATCGAACCTCCACCACGACAGCATCAAGTCTTCCCATCTGCGCCTGGACGACATATCCACCCATTCTGCACTGGCATCCACGCAAGACACGCAGGAGCTGGAGGATAAGATCGATCGACTGCAGTCGACGCTGCAGAGCCTTGGGCAGGAAAACAAGGATCTGCAAACCCAGGTCGACCGTCTGCGCAATCAATCGTCCGAATCCGAGCAGCTGAGGCGGCGGGTCTTCGAGTTGGAGAGCGAACAGCAGCAGATGCAGCTCAAACTGAACGAACTCTCTTCTGACAAGGTAGAATTGCAGAAACGTGCGGAACAGGCCGAGTCGGCGCAGCATGAACTGCTCGAAAACGAACAGGAGAGGCAGATAACACTGGAACAGGCCAATCAATTCTACGAGCAGGAGAACCTCCGACTCGAAGGTCAGCTCGAGGCGCTCAACAATCGGGCGCAAAAAGCGGAACTGGCGCAACGCAAATCGGAGCAATTGGTTATCAGTCTCAAAGACAACATCAAACTCCTCCGCGCCCAGATGGAGCAGATCCAGAACGAGCTGCTGGTGGCTCAGCAGCAGAGCGTACAACCCGCTGCGACTTCTGAAGCAGCGCATGACACCCGTCAGACGGCTGTCGACACCGATACCGATCCGTTGTTGGACGAAGAGACACATATCGAGCAGCGAGCCGACAGCGATCTGGCATTCAATGGTTTCCCTTCGAGCATGCCTGCGTCTATGCAAAGCAGTCAGTCACCCCTGGCAGACCTGTTCGCCGAATCGAAAACGCCTGTCAAGCAGGAAACGACCGAGTCAAGCAGACCCAGGCAAGCACAGAAAGTCGAGCCGGAGCAACCGGCCCTGTCGATTCCCGTCTATCGTCCGCAACAACGGGAGAAGGCACCCCGGGAGTACCGCCCCCTCTCCTCCTTCGCCATTGCCAGCCTGATCATGTTCTTGCTCCTCGGGGTGGGCGGTGGTTACCTCTACCATTATTGGACCAGTGACCCGGTACCGACCGACTCAACGGTCACTGAGTCGAAACCGGTTGACACGACCGACGACTCCAATGCCGAAAATGTGACAAGAGATCCAACGGTCATACCCGACACATCTGCGAAGAGTGCCACCAAAACTGAAGTGACCAGCGATCAGGCAACGGATGCGTACGAAGTATCGACATCAACGCTCGCCACCGCGGCCCCTGGACATGCGCAAACCAGTGATGCAGAGGCCATACTCCAGGCTGAGCTGACCCTGCGACAAATTGCCGAAGAGGAGTTTCAGCATCGCCTCCAGAATGCAGGAAAGGACGCTGTGCAAACGCCCCCGCCGGGTGTCGGTGGAAATGGGGATTTGACTGATGTCGAGGGTGCCGTCCAAGCCGATGGATCGTCTGCGGACGAGGCTACTCAGGTATCGCCCACCCCTGCCCAACAGACCAGCGATGCAGGAATCGCGGCAGACGGCGACAATGCCATGCAAACACCGCCAGAGGCTCCCGGTCAGACGCTTCTGCAGTAAGCCTATTCAGGCTGCGTACCCTGCATGAAGATACTCGCATGCAGCGGCCAACCCGATTCGTCCAGAACCAACACTGTCCATTTACCGGAATCCCCCGGGTTCAGGGTCCTCTTTGAGTAAACGCGCCAGCGAGGCCCTCCCACCTTGAACGAAATCTGTCCAATGAATTGACCTTCGAATTCCCAGCGATGAGTAACGGTCCTGCCCTGTAGATTCCTCAGATCGGTGAAAAAATAGACAGTATCCTGATCCGGGCCTAGGCTGACCACCTGATCGACCGGTTCCCGATCAACAATGCCGGTGGTGAACATGGCGCGTGCCACATAGGCCTCCGGTACTGGTGACTCGGTCAACTCCTCAGCCTGTACGCCGGCCATAAAGAGACACAGGCCGCCGATCAGCGAACGCCATCCAATAGGGTTTGATTGTTGTTTTTGATGATACATGTTTGCCATTCCCAAAGGTTACCGGTCATGGTCCGGAAATCCATTAAATATTCACACCGCTCACGCTCCATCGAGGGCGACAGGACATGGGTGTATTTGCCCCGTAAATCACCGTTTGAGCACTCTCAACCACTGCCAGAAATTAAGCAATCCGGCCAATGACGAGGCCAGGTAGGTCAGGGCGGCAGCTCTCAAAATGCGTGTGGCTCCAACCTGTTGCTGTTCCGTCAGATACCCTGATTTAAGCAAAGGAAGGGCCTTCTTGAAACTGGCATCGAGCTCCACCGGCAAGGTCAGGGCCTGTACGATCACGTTGGTACCCAGAATCAGGAAGGCGGCCAGGGCACTCACCAGTCCGGCAGACGGGGCCCGGGTCACGATCGTCATCAAGGGGGCGGCGAAGAGCAGGAAGGACCCCAGCTTCTGTGCCACCACGGCAAAAGCCACCAGTCGGGTGCGTGTTCGGAACAGCGGTTCATCCGCTGCGTCTTGCAACGCATGCCCAACCTCGTGAGCCGCCGTGGTTATCGCGGTCAGGGTTCTACCCTTCAGTTTGTCCCGGGTCATGCGGACCGTCTTGCTTTGCGGATCGTAATGATCCCCCTCAGCTGTGGCTTCGACGCCAACATTGCTGAGCGAAAAGCGATCCAGCAAGTGACGTGCGAGTTCTCCGCCATTCCCCGGGAAATTGGGCTCTGTCGTCAGGTTATAGCGAGCGAACACCCGCTGAACCCATATCTGAGGGCCCAGCAAGAGCAGCAGCAACACCGCCAGCAACAGCAGATAGATCACCATCCCCCCTCGGCCTCAGAGGCCGCATGCACCACCTGAACAGCAACCACCGCTGGCACAGGCCGGTTCAGGATTGGAGAGCGCGCTACGGTTGACCAGCGCGGCCGCCGTGATCAGCTTCTTCACCGGGGTCTGCGGGGAGGTATCCCCTGTGCCGATGCCGGCGAGTCGGCAGAGATCGCCCCAGGTCGCGACCGTCTCATCCATCTTGTGTCTGACCTCGAGCTGAACACCGTTGCTTTCGCAAAGATAATCGTAAGTAGGCATGAATCGGGACTCCTCTTTCGTGTTTGAATGGGCCCTATTTTACCCGATACACGGTTTCGATCACGCCACCCCTGCAACAAAAAAAGGCTGCCGGTGTGCGCGGCAGCCTTTACGAAGATCAAACTGGGAGAACTCAGTGGGTGACGACTTTAGGCAACTCCTTGGCTTGAGCGACCCACTTCTCTACGGCCGAGAGGCTCGGCAGTGCCCGCACCAGCTTCTTCTGCTCGTTCACTTCGGCCATCTTGGCATGCAGGTTCTCGGGTTTTCGCTGCGCCAACTCCGGAACCGTATCGACACCGGCGGCTTCCAGCAAGTCCGTGTACTCCTGACCCAGTCCTTTGATGCGGAACAGATCAGCCATGTTGACCCAGCGTAGTATCAGCTTGCCACTGATAGTGCTGGCCTTTTCCAGGGTTTCGCGTCCCTTGCGGGTGCTGCCTTGCTCCAGCAAGGCTTCCAGACTGTTGACTCCGGCAGCCTGAAGTTTTTCAGCATAGCTTTCCCCGATACCTTCGATTTCGACAAGTTTCGTCATGTGCGTCTCTCGTTATGGCGTTGAAGGAGAATTTCAAGTACAAGCAACTCGAGTCTAAAATGTTGAGCGGTTTAGATTAACGCAAAAACAATAAAAATTTTTAAACTCGCATCCCGAGTCAGAGGGAGGCATCCACCACCTGACTGACCAGGTGTTTACGACGGCGGTCGACCATACGCCGCTCATAGGAGTGACCAAGCTCTGTGAACAACATCTTGCGTCTGTCCGAACGGGCATACCGCTTGCTGTAGGCGTGCGAGTGCAAAGGCCGGCCATCGATTTTCGACTGATTGATACGCTCGATGACGCTCTCCGCCCGGCTGGCCGGCTGTATCTGTATCAGTCCGTGATACTCCACCGATCGGGTCCGTGTATGAACTATCTTGAGAATCTTGGAACCGGAGATACGTACGCGTCCGGTGACAGTGAATGGAAGCCAACCGGGGAACAGCAGCCGTTTGATCAATCTCTCCAGCCCCTTCGAGTCCATCTTCTTGGGGATCCCCTTAATGAACACCCACATGTTGCCTCCGCTGGATGTACCAGCTACGTGACGCGGCAGACCGGTTCAGTGACCTGACGTCGCCACGACAACGTTGTCGTTTTCTCTTCTCGTTCGAATATCACGCCGACACTCCCCATGCCGGCGGATTTATTGTGGTTTGAATATATCAGCGCGTCAGGCGATCGTCACGGCCGGGTCGAGGTAGACGTCCTGAATGGCGTTCAGCAACTCGACGCCCTGCGACATCGGTCTCTGGAACGCCTTGCGTCCGGAGATCATCCCCATGCCACCGGCCCGCTTGTTGATCACCGCGGTGCGAACCGCCTGGGCGAGATCGCCCTCCCCTGACGACGCCCCGCCCGAGTTGATCAAACCGGCACGCCCCATATAGCAGTTGGCCACCTGGTAACGGACCAGATCGATTGGATGATCCGTGGTGAGTTCGCTGTAGACCTTCTCATGTGTCTTGCCGAACTTGACGGCCTGATAACCGCCATTACCCACGGCCTGTTTCTGCTTGATGATATCGGCTTCGATGGTGGCGGCCAGATGATTGGCCTGGCCGGTGAGATCGGCCGCGGTATGGTAATCGACACCGTCCACTTTGAATGCGCTGTTTCTCAGATAGGCCCAGAGTACGGTGGCCATACCCAACTCATGGGCCTGCTGAAAGGCCTCCGATATTTCCATGATCTGACGGCGGGATTCGGGGGAACCGAAATAGATGGTGGCGCCCACCGCCACCGCTCCCATATCGAAGGCCTGTTCGACCGAGGCGAAGAGGGTCTGGTCGTAGATGGTGGGGTAGGTCAGCATTTCGTTATGATTAATTTTTACCAGAAACGGAATTTTGTGTGCGTAGCGACGTGACACCGCCCCCAGCACACCGAGCGTCGAAGCCACCGCGTTGCAACCCCCTTCGATTGCCAGCTCCACGATACGGGCCGGGTCGAAATAGATGGGATTGGGTGCAAAGGAGGCACCGCCAGAGTGTTCAACCCCCTGGTCCACTGGCAGGATCGACAGATAGCCGCTACCGGCCAGGCGCCCGGTGTTGAACAGGGTCTGCAAGCTGCACAGTACGCCGGACTTGACGTCCTTGTCCGCCACCACGCGGTCCACATAGTCCGGGCCGGGCAGATGGAGCATATTCCGGTCGATGGTCTGGCACTGATGTTCGAGGAGACTCTCGGACTCAGCTCCGAGGAGTGATCTGATATCGGTCATAACGGCATCCTGATCTGAGGTGTGGAGTGAGCATTGGCACCTCCAGTATAGTTTTTCTCCTGAGCTATGAAAGACTGGACAGGGAGGCGGGATCAAGGCAAAGGCCGCAGGTCGAGCTATAGAGAGATGACATGTCTTTAACATGGCAACTCAGGGAACGATCCCCGAGCCCAAGGTTCATAAAACGTACATGCCGCCACGGAGTCAGCGATGCAGAGTCCCTTCATTCAGACTTTCGATCAGCTTCCGACCACCCTGCCGATCTTTCCCCTGGAGGGTGCCGTGGTGATGCCGGGTGCCCAGCTGCCCCTCAATATCTTCGAACCCCGCTACCTCAACATGGTGGAGGACGCGCTGGCCAGCCATCATCTGATCGGCATGATACAGCCGGAGGTCCAGGACGGCGCCACGGATCACGGCGTACATCGCACCGGCTGTGCCGGCCGCATCAGCACCTTTCAGGAGACTGTCGACGGTCGTATCGAGATCGTCCTCAGCGGGGTCTGTCGGTTTGACATCCTGCAGGAACTACCGACCACCCGCGGTTATCGCCTGGTGGTGCCGGACTGGAGCCGCTTCGCATCCGACTACGAATTCCCGCGGTTCGACGAGCGCCATCAACAGGCCCCTTTCTTCACCGAACTCGAACGCTACCTTCAGTCGAAGGACCTGGAGATAGACGAAACGGTGATCCACAAGCTCCCATTCGCCCGCCTGCTTAATGTGCTGACCACCCTGCTGCCCTTGCACCACGTGGAGAAGCAGGCCATCATCGAGACCGTATCCTTCGACGAGCGCTACAAGCTGCTGATCAGCCAGTTCGAGCTGGCCGGTAGCGGCGCACCATCTCATCTGCGTCATTGAACTGAACAGGAGACTTCCGGCCCACCGAGCCGCATACCATGCAGGAGCGCGCCACAGGTCAACAGTCAGACAGCGACTTCAAACCGGCCTGGTGGCTGAGATCCCCCCACCTGCAGACCCTCTGGCCGAGCCTGCTGCGCCCCACCACCAGGCTCGACGTGAGTTGGGAACGGCTCGAACTGGCTGACGGTGACTTCATCGATCTGGCCTGGCGGCGACGCCCGGGACCGCTGGTGCTGTTGATTCACGGACTGGAGGGTTCCCTCGAATCCCACTACGCCGCGCCCCTGTTGAAACTATTGGAAGCTGAAGGCTATGGCGCTGTCTTCATGCACTTGCGCGGCTGCGGCCGGGAACCCAACCGCCTCAACCGCAGCTACCACTCCGGTGCCAGCGAGGACCTGGCTGAGGTGCTGGAGCGGCTGGAGCTTCGCGGCGAGCGACCCGACGCCCTGATCGGCATCTCGCTGGGCGGCAACCTGCTACTGAAATACCTGGGTGAATGCGGTCGAGCTGCGCGCACACGCGCCGCCATCGCCATTTCCGTCCCGTTTCGACTGCAGATCGCCGCCATCCACATGCAGCAGGGCTTCTCCAGGGTCTACCAGCGCTATCTGTTGCACAAGCTGGTGCGGAGCTACAAACGCAAATTCGCCGACCGCCCCGTTCCGCTCCAGGTCGCCATCGACCGCATCGGTTCGATCTATGAGTTCGATGAACGCATCACCGCACCGCTCAACGGTTTCGAGAGTGCAGAAGATTATTACCGACGCTGCAGCTGCATCGGATTTCTCAAACGGATCGAGACACCCACGCTGATCCTGCACGCGCTCGATGATCCGCTGATGCGGCCTGACGTGATACCGCAGAGCGACGAACTGGGGCCCGGAGTCACTCTTGAGCTCTGCCGTCATGGTGGACATGTGGGATTCATCGAGGGACGCTTGCCGGGCCGCCCCCAATACTGGCTGGAACGACGCATACCCCATTATCTCAATCAGCAGCTGTTGTCTTGAAAGCAGGTGTCTGATTACTTTCGGATCAGTAACGTTCACCTGATCCATATTGTCTGCTAGTCTGGCACTGTTTCACTCACCTAGCGGTAACTCCAGAGCAGGATGGCGAGCCCCCCCGGAAAAGAACTCGACCGATTGTTGGCCGACGTCGCTTGTCTCGATCACAAGCAGCTGAGGGCGTCGCTGATCTCCACCACCGGCAGCCATTGCGAAGTCTGGCGCAGCAGCAGGCGCCAGGTAACCGGTGATGATGAGGATGTGGAGAACGGCACCACCTACATCGAGTTCGTCATCAAATGGCCCCTGGCCCACTACTCGGAAACGGAGGCCCGTCTGCTGGCGCGCCACTATCGTCTGCTCAAGCAGACCCTGGACGAGATCATCCCGGACACGCTTTTCGTGGTGACCCGCGTCAACGGCACCCCCAGCGTCATCGTACTGGCCAAGGCGATCAACGTCTGGTTCAACATCGCCAACCCTCAGAATGAAGAGGAGGCAGTGCGCCTGCTGTGCGCCAATCCGAAATCGCGAATTCAGCTTGCCCGCTTCGTCCGCGCCGCCAAAGCCTGGCGAAAATCGGACAATCCCCGACTGATCGACCTGTTCGGACTCGACAACCTGGTGATGGACATCAATCGGGAGATCATCTTTCTCGACAGTTTTTTCGTTTTTTTCTTCGAGGACATGTTCCATCTGATCGACAACTCGGAGGAGGACAATGGGCTGACGGAGAAGATCGACATCTCACTCAAACGACTGACCTACCTGGAACATCTGCTGAAGGTGGTGAAACGGGCCTGTGAGGAGAAACACGCGGCTCAACCGGTAAAGGCCTCCGGCGAAGCGAGATAGCGAAGCTCCTCGGGGGTACTCACCCGTCCTAAAATGGCATTGCGATGGGGAAAACGCCCGAACCGCTCGATCAGTTCACGATGGTGGCGGGCGAATTTGGCGTTGTGTTCCAGTCCGGCCGCTTCGAACAGGCTCACGCTCAGGTCCTGGTCCGCAAGCGATTCACTGTGCATCAGGGGCATGTAGAGAAAAGCCAGGCGGCTCTTGGGCAGCTGTCGGTCCAATCCCGCCGCCACCGCAGCCTTGGCAACAGCGACCGCCTGCTGTTCAGTGCGAAAGGACTCCGGCCTGCCACGTAACATATTGAGGGGAAACTGGTCGAGCACGATACAGAGCGCCAACGCTCCCTCCGCCCGCTCCGCCCACGCGTCCAGGGCGCCCATGGCCGCCTGCTCCCAGAGGGCGCGGTAGTGTGTACAGATCCGCTCGTCCAATGCCGAGTGACTGTTGAACCAGTAAGGTTCGACCTCCGGTGAAAACCAGAATTCGAGTACCTGTTCGGGCAATATCGGAGCAGTCATGTCATTGACCTTTCACATCTGGATCCAAGCCGGATACGGAAATATGACGATTCCTAGAGATACCCATGAATTCGCAATTTATGCCTTCAACATGCGCTGGATCACTTCGAGGATCACCGAGGTGCATCGCTTCCTGACCCGCGGTGGTGTCTTCATGTACGCCATGGACGAGAAGATGAAGCAGAAGTGGCTGCTAGGCAAGTTGAGGTTGATGTACGCAGCCAATCCCATGTCTTTCATCGTCGAACAGGCGGGTGGTGAACGAAAACACGAAGGCCCGGTGGAAAGCGAAAGGATAGGTTGTTTCTAAGCCGATCGCGCGCTCGGGCATCCAGCAGAAACATTTGCGCGAAGCCGTTGATTTGCCTCTGCCTGCTGTCCCTATATATGCTGAAGTCCCCACTCCGATAAACGGGCCCGCGTAGATGTTGTTTCTATTGCAGTCGGTCAGCAAATGGCTTGTCATCGCCTCTCTGCTGATCCTGCTTACCTCGTTCTTCTACAAGGATCGCCTGCCGGAGCCGGACTTTTACCACCAGGGGCGTCTCGGCGAACCTGAGCAGCGACCGACCCGGCGCACGCCTTTCTGGATCGAGACCTCAAACCAACGCTATCGGGTAACACCCCTTTTCGACTACAGTCTGGAGGGGGTCATCGTCAGTTATCACGACGCGGATGACTTTACCGATATCTGGCACCATGAAAAGTGGCTCGACTTTCTCAACATACGCGATCTCTGCGTCATCTGGGGAGACAACGTTCGCAGCGGTGTCTATCAAAACATGACCTTCGACAATGACAGCTGGACCTGCTGGGCCTACTGGCCCGATGCCGACACCGGCAGACGCTTCAGCATGACGCAGCTCTCCAACAATCACCTGCTGGTCAATGACCCACTGGTCAAGCGAAGGCTCATGGAGGCTGAAACCGGTGACCATATCCGTATCACCGGACAATTGGCGAGCTATGAGAATCCTGCCAATGGTTTCCTGCGCGGCACCAGCACCCGTCGTGACGATACCGGCAACGGCGCGTGTGAGACGCTTTATGTGGAAGAGTTCAAAATCGTCGACAAGGCCAATCCGGGATGGCGTGGGTTGGCCGGCTTCGCCAAGTGGAGTCTGGGGCTTTCCCTCATCGTCTTCCTAGTGCTCTTTTTCATTACCCCGATGCGCAGACCGTTCAGTGGTTGACACGGGTGGAGATGGTCAAACATGGCCCCTGTGAGACAGGATCGCAGCGCCTTCTCGATGGCAGCCAACATAATCCATGCCAACTATCAGCCCAAGTCCGCCGATAGGTTCATTTTTTTGATACAAATCCATAAGAAAAAAGCGTTGGCATCCAAAGAATTGCGGGAGTATGATGGCTTTGGCTAAGAAACAGACCCAGAACCGCTTCCCCGTTTGAGCTTCCCTCTTGTCGAGAATCGGAATCCTTTGGTTTCCAGGCTGATAACCATGGACATGTCCATGGCGTTTCTCCGCTCAAGGTCTGTCTGGCAGGTTGATTGATGGGACCGTCAGGCTTTTGAGCGATTTTCATTTTGTTAGGAATATATCGATGACGAAATTGTATGTTGGCAATCTGCCTTGGACTGCCACTGAAGATGATATCCGCGAACTGTTCACCACTGTCGGTGAGGTCCAGTCCGCCAACCTGATACTCGATCGCGAAACCCGCCGTTCACGCGGTTTTGCCTTCGTCGAGATGAGCCAGGCCGATGCAGAGCGTGCCATCTCTCAGCTCAACGGAAAGGATTTTCAAGGCCGTGACCTGAGAATCAATGAAGCCCAGGAGAAGCCACGGCGCAGTGGTGGCGGTGGCGGCGGCCGCTGGTAAGCGCCTGAGGCGCCCGGCTCGGCGGGACCGGGACCGATTCGGTTCCGCCTGAGCCGTGATTGTCGGGGGTGGGGGTGCACCCCTTCTCGACAATCTCTTCTCACAATCCCCGCTGGTCTTTAACGGGGGATCTTCGGATGGTGTGGTATGTCCTCACCATCCCCTGTCGTCTTTTGTGCCTGAACCTCACCAGCACAAAATAAGCGACATCAAATGAGCTTGGCTTGCTCAGACAGAAAAGCCTCCTTCCACACGTCTTCCGGTTTGTAAACCGTATCAATCATCGACCCACTCGGAGATTCCGATCGTCCCGAGCAGGATCCACGACTTTCAGCCGGGCAATCGCCATTCGAGCGTTTGCAGAAGCTTTCATGCTGCTGTCATCTCCAGTCGCTAGAGTATGCCGCCATGAACAGGATCCCCGCATACACCAGGTTGGGCTACAAGGTTTTCGATCGCCGTCGCGACGAGGTGGAGCCACTGTTGTTACAGGCACTGGATGAAGTCAGACCCTTCGAGGTCGGTCTCTATTTCCACGATCCGGCAACTCACGACTTTCTCAATGCCGTACTACCGGAAAGCGGATCCCTACTGAACACCCATCTCGATCACCGTCATCTCAATGTCTTCGCCCTCGACAACGACGATCTGCTGACAATGCTCAGACGCCAGATCGAAACCTCACTGCAATGGGGCGCAGGATACGGTATCACCCACCTCTCCGCCTTCGCCCTTCCGCGCAGGGAACACTACCGTGAAGCGCTGGAAAATAAGCTCTTGGCGCATCTGCGCATCCTCAACCGGGTGTGCCGAGAATATCGATTTCCCATCCACATCGAAAACACCTATCACGAGATCGACCTCTATCAACGGCTGTTCACGGCTATCTCACGAGAACGACTCGATCTGCTCCAATTCTGTTTCGATTTCGGTCACGCCAAGGTCTGGTCCACGCGACCACTCCGCGCCTGGTTGGACCTGCTGTCCGAACTGGAACTCGGTGGCAGGAATCTCCATTTCCATCTTCATACCAACCGCGGACTCTCGGACGAGCACCTCTCTTTCGTCGAGGCCGATTGGATGGGGTTCTGTGATATCGATGACTACACCGCTCCCTGGACCAGTTTCGAAGCCCTGGCGGAGATCGAACGCCGCTTCCCACGAGCCTGTAAGGTAATGGAGGTTCAGGCCAGCGAGGCACCGGAAAATCTGCAGCGGGTCATCGAAGAGATGGAACGCCTGCGTCTAACACATGGTTTGATCAGCGCCTGATTCCATCAGGCAGCGGATTCCAGGGCGGCTATACGCTCCTCCAGCGGCGGATGACTGGCGAACAGCTTCTGCACCTTGCCTGCACTGATGGCGAAGGCGGCCATTTCATCCGGCATCGGTTGGGGATCGTGTGCCTGTTGCAGGCGCCTCAGGGCGGCAATCATCTTATGACGCCCCGCCAGTTCGGCCCCACCCCGATCGGCGCGGAACTCTCGCCAGCGGGAGAACCACATGACGATGGTCATGGCGAGAATACCGAGTACGAACTCAGCCACCATGGAGACAATGAAAAAAGCCGGCCCGTAACCCCGCTCGGTCTTGAACACCACGCGATCGATGGTGTGGCCGATGACGCGGGAGAGGAACACCACGAAGGTGTTCACCACCCCCTGGATCAGTGAAAGCGTGACCATATCGCCGTTGGAGACATGACTCATCTCGTGCGCCAGCACGGCCTCGACCTCATCCCGGTTCATCTGCTGCAGTAAACCGCTGCTGACTGCGACCAGTGCCGCATTCTTGTTCCAACCCGTGGCAAAGGCGTTGGGTGAAGGGCTGTCGAAAATGCCCACCTCCGGCATCCCGACACCTGCATGTTTGGCCTGCATCGACACGGTATCGAGCAGCCAGCGCTCGACTTCGTTGCCCGGTTGATCGATGACATGCACCCCCATGGAGCGTTTCGCCATCCACTTGGAGATGAACAGAGAGATCAGGGAACCGCTGAAACCGATCACAGCCGAGTAGACCAGCAAGGCATTGAGGTCGAGATCGACCCCGTTCTGCATCAGCAACCCTTCGATGCCGAGCAGGCGGAAGGTCACGCTGATCAGCATGATGATGGCGAGATTGGTTCCAAGGAACAGCGCAATTCTGAGCATGTCGCATAGCCTCTGCGTACGGGATATTGGATTCAATATGCTGCCGTCATTTGACCTTTTCAAGAGCCTTTTTCTCCCTGGATTGAACGGCTGATCGAGCTGCCATCCTTCAACAGGGAGGACTCAGGAATGCTTCCCGTCACAGCTCAGATCTAATCCTGGCTGTACCTGATATCATTCAGGCTTCGAATTGCGAATTCGACTATGCTTGAAGACGGTTTGGGGTGTCGTTATTGGCGCCAACGGTCAGCAAGGTAAACCCTCAGACACCGGGGAGCTTAATCATGAGTAAAATCGGATTTATCGGACTTGGCATCATGGGACGTCCCATGGCCGGACACCTGCAGAAAGCGGGACATGAACTCTTCGTCCTCAAGCACCGCTCGTCCCTACCCCCCGAGTTGATGGATCAGGGGGCGATCGCCTGTACCTCGCCCAAGGTTGTGGCCGAAAAGGCCGACATCATCGTCACCATACTCCCCGACACACCCCAGGTGGAGAGCGTACTTTTTGGCGACAATGGCGTCATCGATGGACTCTCACCCGGTAAACTGCTGATCGACATGAGTTCCATCTCCCCCTCCCAAACCAAAAGCTTTGCCCAGCGGATCAACCAGGCGGGCTGCGATTATCTAGACGCCCCGGTCTCCGGAGGCGAGGTGGGCGCCAAGGCAGCCACCCTAACCATCATGGTTGGTGGCGAGCAAGCCGTGTTTGACAAGGCCAAATCCCTGTTCGAACTGATGGGTCAGAATATCACTCTGATCGGCGCCAACGGCGCCGGCCAGACCGCCAAGGTCGCCAACCAGATCATCGTCGCCCTGACCATCGAGGCGGTCGGCGAGGCCCTGCTCTTCGCCAGCAAGGCCGGCGTCGATCCGGGCAGGGTGCGCCAAGCACTGATGGGCGGCTTCGCCGGCTCCAAGATACTGGAAGTACACGGCGACCGTATGATCAACCGGACGTTTGATCCGGGCTTTCGCATCGAACTGCATCAGAAAGACCTGAACCTGGCGTTGGAGGGGGCGCGCGAACTTGGCCTCTGCCTGCCCAACACGGCCACCGCGCAGGAGCTTTTCAACGCCAGCGATAAATCATTGGATCACTCCGCCATGGTCAAGGCGCTGGAGAAGCTGGCTAACCACACCGTCAGTTAGGATCAGATAGGAGTTGTGCCGATCGAAGAGAGCGAGCAGATTGTTTTCGATGTATTGACTCTGATTCGGTCCAGCACAGCCTGGATGGCGCAATGCGTTTTCAAGAGACCGTCAGGCTTGCCAAATCCCGAAAGCCACTGTGCACATCCGGGCTGCTGCTAGCGGCGACGTGATTTCGACCTCAGTTCTTCGAAAAGCGAGACGTAGGCCATCACCAGTACGATGATCACGATCACCGGAAAGGCAAAGGAACCGGTGTTCTCGTAGATCGAGAACGAGAGCCCGCCGATAAAGAAGGTGAGAATGGCCATCGCCACCAAGCCGCACAAGAGGTTGATCATAATCCGCTGCTCCTAAATATATTTCGAATAACCCCGGTTGACCCTAAGCATTGGCGGTTATTTGTGCCAACCATCGGGCGGTCCGCAGCAGACGGGCGTCATCCCCTTTCGCGGACACCAGCTGCACACCGACGGGCATGTCGTGCGATCCCCGCAACAGCGGCAGTGATACCGCCGGCACACCGCAGAGGGACCACAGGCTGCAGAATACCGGACTACCGGTGGACTCCAGGCCCAGGGGTGCCTCTCCCGTCGCCGCTGGCGTGATGATCGCGTCGTATTCCAACATGATCTCAGCCAGCACCGCGGTCAAACTCGGTATCATGGCCAGCGCCTTGTTGTAATCGAGCGCCAGCGTCTGCCTGCCGCGACCGATCATCTCCCTCAACACCGGACTCAAGCGGTCCCCTCCGCGTTCGTATTCCCGATGCAGACTCGCCGCCAGGTCCGTTTCCATGATGGCACGATGCCAGCCATGCGCATTGGCGAAGGGTTCCGGCAGCTCGATCTCCTCCACCCGATCACCGAGAAAGCCGTTCAGCTCGGCAAAGCCCTCGACCACATCGGTCTGCGCCTCGTCCCAGGCACTGGTCTTGACAAAGGCCAGCCGCGGCGGCGTAGGGGGTTCGCAGATTGCCACCCCCAACAGGTCGTGACGGGGTGTGGGACGGGTGTCCGGGTCCCGCTCGTCGTATCCCAACATCTGCTGTGCCAACAGGGCGGCGTCTTCCACCGAGCGCGCGAATACACCCACGTGATCCAGTTGTCGCGACAGCGTCAACACGCGATAGCGGGAGATCAGCCCGTGGCTCGGTTTGTAACCGACCACGCCGCAGAATGACGCAGGACGGATCACCGATCCGTTGGTCTGAGTGCCGATCGACAACGGCACCATAGCGGCGGCGACCGCCGCCGCGGAGCCGCTGGAGGAACCCCCGGGGGTGCGCTCGGAATCATGGGGATTGCGGGTCTTGCCCGGCGCATAGACGGCCAGCTCGGTGGTGACCGTCTTGCCCATGATGACGGCGCCCGCCTCACGCAAACGCGCCACGGCGGTAGCGTCACAGGCGGGAGTCCGTCCCGCATGCAAGGGTGTGCCGTCTTCTGTCGGCATGTCCTTGGTGTCGAAGATATCCTTGATCCCCACGGGCACGCCGTGCAGAGGGCCCAGTGGCATCCCCTTGTGGCGCTGACGATCGGCCTCGCGCGCCTGGGACAGCGCGTGCTCGGGGTCGAGATAGGCCCAGGCCCCGATGGTCGGATCCATGGCTTCGATGGCCCGTAGGCAAGCCGACACCAGCTCCTCCGAGGTCATCTCCCCATTGCGTATCGCGGCTGCCGCCTGCATCGCACTCATCTGGTTGAGGGCGATGCCCGGCTGCCGCAAGGATTCACTACTAACACCTGTCATCGAATCGTTCCGTCACACGCTGTCATTGGAAAGCCCACCTCAACCGAACAGATAGGTCGGTAGCCACAAAGCGATCCCCGGGAACAGGTACATCAGTACCATGGCCAGGATGACGATCGCCAGATAGGGCATGATGCCCTTGAAGACATCGATCAACTCCACCGATTTCGGTGCCACCCCTTTCAGGTAGTAGGCCGCCATCGCCATCGGCGGCGTGAGGAAGGAGGTCTGCAGATTGAGCGCCACCAGTATGCCGAAGAAGAGCGGATCGACACCGAAAGTATCGAGCATCGGTAGAAAGATGGGTACGAAGATGATGATGATCTCGCTCCACTCCAGCGGCCAGCCGAGCAGGAAGATGGTCAGCTGGGCCACGATCAGGAAGCCGACCGGACCCACGTCCATGCGCAGGATCCACTCCTCGATCAAGCCATGGCCACCCAGATAGGAGAAGACCGAGGCGAAGGTCCAGGAACCGACGAAGAGCCAACAGACCATGGCCGAGGTGCGGGCGGTAAGGAAGACCGCCTCCTTGAGTCGCCTCCAGCTGAGTGCGCGATAGAGCGCCGCCAGCACCAGGCCGCCGAAAGAACCCACCCCCGCTGCCTCCGCCGGGGTGGCGATTCCCGCCAGGATGGAGCCCAGCACCCCCATGATGAGCACGAAAAGGGGTACGAACGAGGTCAACAGCTGCCATAGGATCATGGCGAGAGACGGTACGTCCTCCGCCGGAGGCTTGGGCGCAAGCGACGGCTTCAGGGTTGCCCTGCCCACCACGTAGATCATATACATGCCGGCCAGCATCATGCCGGGGAAGAGCGCCGCCGCATAGAGCCGCACCGGTGAGACCTGGGCGATCGCCGCGTAGACGATCAACATGATGCTGGGCGGGATGAGGATGCCCAGCGTACCGCCGGCGCAGATCACGCCCGATGCCAGTTTCCTGTCGTAGCCGGCTTTCAACATGGCCGGTAACGCCAGCAGCCCCATTAGCGTCACCACCGCGCCGATGATACCGGTGGCGGTGGCGAAGACGGCGCAGGTGGCGAGGGCGGCCACCGCCATCGATCCGGGCACGTGCCGAGCCGCCAGCTGAATACTGAAAAAGAGTCGGTCGACGATGTTGGCCCGCTCCACCACATAGCCCATGAACAGGAACAGCGGCACGGCGACCAGCACGTCGTTGGACATCACCGAAAAGGTGTTCTGTACGAAGAGATCGAAGATACGGTTGCTGAAGATGTGTTCGAGTTGATCGGGCTCGGCGTAGGCGTAGTAACCGAATCCCAGCCCCATGGCGATCAGGGTGAAGGCAATCGGAAACCCGAGCAGAACGATGATGATGAACAGGGCCAGCATCATGATGGCGACTTGAGGATCGGTCACGACTTGTCACCCCCCTCTTTCTGGCCCAGTATCCTCAGCAGATCTTCATCGTCTTTGGCATCCTCCCGCTGGTGTATGGCCATGGTCTCGGTCTCTTCCACGTCTTCGGGACGAGGAAGCCATTCGCCGGTGCGCAAACAGTGGATACAGCGCATCACTTCCGCCATGGCCTGTATGAGCACAAAGAAACCCGCCAGTGGTATCAGCGTTTTGAAATAGTAGATCTGGACCCGGGCGGGACTGCTCCAACTCACCTCCTTGTAGCGCCATGAATCGGCCGCGAAGTCGTAGCCGTACCAGATCAGGGCGAACACCCCGGGCAGGAGAAACAGGAAATAGAGCGCCAGATCGATTCCCGCCTGCACCTTGACCGGCAACAGGCGATGGATCACATCACCCCGTACATGGCCGTTGCGCGACAACGTATAGGCCCCCGCCATCATGAACAGCGCGCCATACATCTGGACACTCATGTCGAAGGCCCAGGCGGTCGGGGAGTTGAGAACGTAACGAACGAAGACTTCGTAACAGGTGGCGAAGGTCAGCACCATGATGCACCAACCGAAAGCCTTGCCGACCCAGCCACTGAGGCTGTCGGCGAATTGGATGAAGGCATTCATGCACAGCTACCGGCAAGTTGATTTGAAATTGTAAACGGCCGGGAGGCACGACGATGCGCCGCGTCTCCCGGCCGGGTTGTCGCTTCGTCGTCCGTTACACGGGCGAACCGAAGTAGTGCCGATAGGCCAGCTCATAATCCGGAGCATTGGTCAGCTCATAGGCCCCTACCCGCTTCGACCAGTCCTTTTGCGATTCAACGACCTTGGAGAAGAAGCCATCTTTCATGAACTGCGGAAGCACCTTGTCCCAGGCCTTGAGCTGCGCGTCCATGATCGACTGTGACGTACGATGCACCTTGACACCAAACTCTTTCTGCAAGGCCTGCAGATCACTGGAGTAGCGATCCTGCGCCTTCCACGACATGTCCGCCGAGGCGGCCTCTGCGGCATACTGCAGGATCTTCTTGTGCTCCTCCGCCAGAGAGTTGAACTTCTTCTTGTTGAAGATGATCTCGAAGCACTCCTGGGACTGGTGGAAACTGGCCAGATAGTAGTTCTTGGCCACGTCCTGCATGCCGAAGTCCTTGTCCGAGGTGGGATTGTTGAACTCGGCCGCGTCGATCAGGCCACGCTCCATGGCGGGCTGGATCTCGCCACCGGGCAGCTGCACCACCGACATGCCCATCTCCATCATGACGTTGGCGGCGAGGCCGACGGTGCGATACTTGAGGCCCTTCATATCCTCGACGCTGTTGACCTCCTTGCGGAACCAGCCCAGCGGCTGCGCCGGCATCGGCCCGGAGAAGAAGCCGACGATATCGAGCTGGAGAATGTCGCGCATCAACTCTTCATAGAGCTCCTTGCCGCCGCCGTAGTGGATCCAGCCCAACATCTGGTTGGCGGTCCAACCCCAGCAGGGTCCGGTGCCGAAGAGGGAGGCGGCGGGATTCTTACTGTACCAGTAGGCGGTGACCAGATGTGAACCGTCGATGACACCACGGTGAACCGCGGTCTGGATCTCGGCGGTCTTCACCACGGCGCCCACGTCCAGGTAGTCGATCTTCAAGCTGCCGGCGGACATTTCGTTGACCCGCCGGACGTAGTCGAGGGCGTACTCCTTGAAGATGCCGCCACCCCAGGCACCCTGCAGTTTGAGCACCACGGGTTTTGCGGCGGTCGAGATCATGGGGAAACCGGCAGCCACGCCGCCGGCGGCGAGCGCCATGCCGCCTTTGAGAAACTTGCGTCGGCTCTCGGCCGGTTTGTCGTCCTTGGATTGAGATACAGCTGACACGTGCTTGTCGTCATTCATACTACGGTCCTCCTGTACAGGTGTTGCTACTGTGGGTCAGTAGTCGGTGGTTGGTATTGGTATCGTTATGCCGCCTGAACACGCCAGGCAATTCTCATTAGTATAGCCACCAGAAACAAAATTATTGCGCAATTTTGAAAGGGTTAGCTGCTAAGCAGGCACCCCCGGCATAAGACCGGGGTGATTTGCCTGTCACACCAGACGGTCACGCGGTTCACGTCCTCCCATGATGGCGTCGAGATTGTCCAGTGCTCGAAAGCCCATGGCGTCGCGGGTCTCCCGCGTGGCGCTGCCGATATGGGGCAGCAGGAAGCTGTTGTCGAGTGACCGGTAGCGGGAATCGATCGCCGGTTCACCGTTGAACACATCCAACCCAGCGGCAAAGAGTTTTCCCGACTGCAGCGCCTCGATCAGCGCATCATCGTCCACCACCGCACCACGGGCCGTGTTGATCACGATGGCTTCATCGGGCAACAGCGCGATGCGCTCTCGATTGAGCAGATGATAGGTCTCGGGTGTGGCCGGACAGTGGATCGAAAGATACTGGCAATGGGGCAGCAACGACTCGAGCGAGTCGTGATAGCGCGCATCGCCCTCGATGGCGGGAGGTAGACGTTTACGGTTGTAGTAGTGAATCTCCATGTCGAAACCACGTGCCCGCTTGGCCATGATCTGTCCCACCCGTCCCATGCCGATAATGCCGAGCCGCTTACCGGTCACTTGCAGGCCGAGGTGATAGGTGGCACTCCACTCGGCCCAGGTATCGGTGCGAATCTCCCGCTCGCCTTCGAATGCGCGCCGGGCGGCGCCGAGCATGAGCAGCATCGCCACCTCCGCCGTGGCATCACTGAGCACCTCCGGGGTGTTGGTGACCAGGATACCGCGAGCCTTGGCCGCGGCCAGATCGATGTGATCATAGCCGACGGAAAAACTGCAGATCGCGCGCACGCTCTCGGGCAGTCTATCGATGACCTCCGCCGTCAACTTCTCGGTATGACAGGGGATGATCGCCTCTACCCCCTGGGCAAGTTCGAGGATCTCTTCACTGCTGTAGACTTTGTCCTCGGGATTGAACCTGGGATCGTAGTCACGCTGCAGGCGCGCCTCGACAGCCGGAGGTAGTTGGCGGGTTACCAGTACCTTGATCTTTTCCGATGGGGATGGGTTATTCATGAGTTACCGATCTTAATTTTTGTCTTGGCTTGTTTTGATAACTGTTGTATTCGACACGGCCAATTACTGATCCGAAAGTAATATAGGCAACACTCAGCTTGCCTGTGCGCTTTCACGGCAAGGCGCCGCCACGCCGCTGTAGCACTTCTATAGCAAGTGGCGGCAACACCGCTGTGAAAGCGCACAGGCAAGCCCGCAGGGAGCCCCAGGGATGCTCCGGCTCTGCGTTGCGACGCTTGCCAAAGGCCTGCCATTGCCTGCGCGTCACGCCTTGATCCGAACCATCCCTGGGGCTCTGAGTGTTGCCTATATTACTTTCGGATCAGTAGTAGTCGGAATGATCGTAAAGACCAATGCGCTCTCCAATAGAGCGTACTCGATTCGAGCCCGCTCAGGAATACGCAAGTTTCCGAATCTCTACAGTCCCATTCAGTTTTTTACGAGCGTAGATGATTCTGATTGATTACCCAACCCGTTGTGCATTGCACAACCATGATCTTGCCGCTAGAATCGGCTGCACCAGTCAGCGCAACTCAAGGTTGCTGGACTGCACTACACTACACTACAAACAATAAGGTAATCGATAGGCTTGTTCGATCGCGTCGACGCTGATCCGAACGGGCAGCACCGAGGCCGACGCTACAAGCTCCAGATCTCAATACCCGACGATTGCGAGCGCCATGTACCCATGGTTTAACCGGCCACCGGAGCAGGATAACGATTCCACTATCAAATGGACGTTGATAGTCAGTTGATCCGGGCAGAACATGATAAGGATTCGTGAGCGGGAATATTTCCCCAACGACTCCACGATGCATACACAGGCCGTTGAGCGCCCTGTTGTTGACCGTAATAACAGAGATCTGACTCAGGACAGACCGGGCATGAGCGTGACTTCATCAGACGACGCGGTACACCACAGCATTGGCAGCCGGGCCTCTCTGCTCGCCGCTTTCGGTGAGTTTCTGCCCGACGACGCCATCCTGTTCGAGACCGAAGACCTGCACCCCTACGAGTGCGATGGCCTCTCCGCCTATCGCCAACTGCCGATGATCGTGGTACTGCCACGCACGGTGCAGGAGGTGCAGCGGGTAATGCGCATCTGTCACAAGTACAAGACACCGGTGGTGGCGCGCGGTACCGGTACCGGACTCTCAGGCGGCGCCCTGCCGCTGGCCGACGGCGTGGTGCTGAGCCTGGCCAAGCTGAAGTCGATCCTCGATATCGATCCGGTCAACCGTACGGCTCGGGTGCAGACCGGCGTGCGCAACCTGGCCATCTCGGAGGCGGTGAAACCCTACGGCCTCTACTACGCGCCCGATCCCTCCTCCCAGATCGCCTGCACTATCGGCGGCAACATCGCCGAGAACTCGGGTGGTGTCCATTGTCTGAAATACGGACTGACGGTACACAACGTACTGCGACTTCAGGTCGTGACCGTCGAGGGTGACTTGATCACCGTCGGCTGCGAGGCGCTGGACGCCCCCGGCTACGATTTGCTGGCACTGATGATCGGCTCCGAGGGCATGCTCGGTGTGGTGGTGGAGGTTACGGTCAAGCTGCTGCCGATACCCGAGCGGGCCCAAGTCGTGCTGGCCGCCTTCGACGATGTGGAGAAAGCGGGCACTGCGGTGGGCGAGATTATCGCCGCCGGCATCATCCCGGCCGGGCTGGAGATGATGGATGGCCCGGCGATCCAGGCCGCCGAGGATTTCGTCCACGCCGGCTACCCCACCGACGCGTCCGCGATCCTGCTGTGCGAGGTGGATGGCAGCAACCAGGAGGTCTCCGAGCACATCCTCGCCGTGCGCGAGTTGCTGAAACGCTGCGGCGCCACACAAGTGCGCACCGCCGCCGACGAACTGGAGCGGCTGCGCTTCTGGCAGGGCCGCAAGTCGGCCTTCCCCGCCGTCGGCCGCATCTCCCCCGACTACTACTGCATGGACGGCACCATTCCCAGGCGTCGCCTGCCCGAGGTGCTGAAGCGCACGGCGGAGCTCTCCAAGGAGTATGGGTTACCGGTGGCCAACGTCTTCCACGCCGGCGACGGCAACATGCATCCACTGATCCTCTACAACGCCAACAACCCGGGCGAGCTGGAACGGACCGAGGAGCTGGGCGGCAGGATCCTCGAGCTCTGCGTCGCCGTCGGCGGCACCATTACCGGCGAACACGGTGTCGGCATTGAGAAGATCAACCAGATGTGCGTGCAGTTCCAGCCGGACGAACTGGAGCAGTTCCGCGCCGTCAAACGCGCCTTCGACCCCGACGAGCTGCTCAATCCCGGCAAGGGCGTGCCCACACCCCGACGCTGCTCCGAATACCGCACCCTGGGCCAGCACAGTCACGCTCAAAACGAGGCACCCGCCCCATGAACATGGAGCAGTCCCTGCAGGAACGGGTGATCATCGCGGCCGCAGACCACACTCCGCTCAACATCAGCGCCGGCAACACCAAGGCCTTCCTCGGACGCACACCGCAGGGCGAGCCACTGGATGTCAGCGGCCATCGGGGCATCCTCAGCTATGAGCCCAAGGAGTTGGTCATCACCGCCCGCTGCGGCACCCCGTTACGGGAGATCGAAGCGGCGCTGGCTGAAAAGGGACAGATGCTGCCCTTCGAACCGCCTCTTTTCGGTAACGACGCGACCCTTGGCGGCACCATCGCCGCCGGCCTCTCCGGACCCCGTCGTCCCTATGCCGGATCGGCCCGCGACTTCGTCCTTGGCGCCCGAGTGCTCAACGGCAAGGGCGAAGTCCTGCGTTTCGGTGGCGAGGTGATGAAGAACGTTGCCGGCTATGACGTCTCCCGTCTGATGACCGGAGCCATGGGTACGCTCGGCGTGTTGCTCGATATCAGTCTCAAGGTACTGCCGATCCCCGCCTGCGAGCTGACCCTGGTCAGCAGCAGCGACACTCCTTCCGCCATCAACCGCTTCAACGAACTGGCCGCCAAACCGATACCTGTGAGTGCGGCGGCCTGCGACGGGGAGCGGGCCTATATCCGCCTCTCCGGCGCACAGACCGCGGTGGATGCCGCGAGCAAGTTACTGGGCGGCGACCTGCTCGAGGAGGGCGACGCCTTCTGGCAGCGGCGCATCCGCGAACAGGGGCATGCCTTTTTTGAGGGCAACACCCCCCTGTGGCGCCTATCGGTACCCCCTGGCGCGCCCGGCGTATCCTTCCAGCGCAAGTGTCTCATCGACTGGGGCGGCGCCCTGCGCTGGGTCCGCAGCGACAAGGAAGCGGACGAGATCTTCCGCTCTCTGGCCGAGATCGGCGGACACGCCACCCTGTTTCGCGGCGGCGACCGGGAGGGGCGGATCTACCAGCCCCTGCCCGGCCCGCTGATGACCATTCACAAACGGCTCAAGCGCGCCTTCGATCCCCAGGGACTGTTCAACCCGGGCCGACTCTACGCGGAGCTGTAGGATGGAGACCGCGATTGTCAAAGCCCTACTCGAGACCCCGGCTGGCCAGGAGGCCGACCGCATCCTGCGCGCCTGCGTCCACTGCGGTTTCTGTACCGCCACCTGTCCCACCTATCAGCTGCTGGGTGACGAGCTGGACGGACCGCGCGGACGCATCTATCTGATCAAGCAGATGCTGGAGGGCCACAGCCCGACCCAACGCACCCAACAGCACCTGGACCGCTGTCTCACCTGCCGCGCTTGCGAGACTACCTGCCCCTCCGGCGTCCAGTATGCCCGACTGGCCGACATTGGCCGTGCTCACATCGAGCGCCGGGTCGGACGACCGCCAAAGGAACGGTTTATGCGCTTCGCCCTGCGCAAGCTGATTCCCTATCCCCGGCGCTTCGGCCTGTTGCTGGCCCTGGGCCGTCTGGCCAGGCCCTTCCTGCCCGCCCACCTCAAATCCCAGATACCGGCAACACAAAACACGGGCACCCGTCCCGCCTGCAAACATCGCCGTCAGATGCTGGTGCTCGAAGGCTGCGCCCAGAAGGCGGCCACCCCCAACACCAATGCCGCCGCCGCCCGCCTGCTCGACCGGCTCGACATCTCGCTCATTAGCGAGCCCCGCGCCGGCTGCTGCGGCGCGGTCAGCCACCACCTCGCTGCCGAGGAGGAGGCGCTGGCGGCCATGCGCCGCAACATCGACACCTGGTGGCCCCACATCGAGGCCGGCGCGGAGGCGATCGTCATCAGTGCCAGCGGCTGTGGTGCGATGGTGAAGGAGTATGCCCATCTTCTGCGCAACGACCCGACCTATGCCGAGAAGGCGGCACGGGTCTCGGCCCTGGCGAAGGATATCGGCGAAGTGCTTGCCGCCGAGGACCTGAGCAGCCTCGACATCGACGGCCACGGCCGCCCGATCGCCTTCCACGCCCCCTGCACCCTGCAACACGGTCAGAAGCTGCCCGGTCTGGTGGAGGGCATTCTGGTCAAACTCAACTTCCGCTTGGCGCAGGTGGCCGACAGTCATCTCTGCTGTGGTTCGGCGGGCACCTATTCCATCCTGCAGCCCGAATTGTCACAGAAACTGCTGACCCAGAAGCTGACCCACCTCAGCGCCGGCAGTCCCGATCTGATCGCCACCGCCAACATCGGCTGTCAGCTCCATCTCGCCTCTCAGTCGAGCATCCCGGTGCGTCACTGGATCGAGCTGCTCGACGAGGCCCTGCCCCAGTAACGGAGAGACATGGAAAAGATCAACATCATGGCGCTTCGCCACTCGGCCTTCTACACCCCCCTGCTGATCACCATCAGCGGCAGCTTCCTGAAAGAGGAAGGACTCGAAGCCGATTACCGACCGGCGACACCCGAGCGTGGCGTACCCGAATCCCTGCGCAGCGGCCAGGCACACCTCTCCCAATCGGCGGTAGCCACCAGCTTCGCCGAGCTGGAACAGGGTAGAACGCTCGATATCGTCCACTTCGCCCAGATCAACCGGCTCGACGGTTTCCTACTCGCCGGCCGCGAGCCCGATCCCGACTTCGACTGGCGCAAGCTGCAAGGCAAGCAGGTGCTGGTCGACCACCTGTTCCAACCTCTGGCCATGTTCCGCTACGCCCTCCACAGACTCGGCATCGATGAATCGCAGGTCAGCATCATCGACGCCGGCAGTGTGGAGGAGATGGACAAGGCCTTTCGCGAGGGCCGCGGCGACTACATCCACCAGCAGGGCCCCTTTCCGCAACAGCTCGAAAAAGAGGGGCTGGGCCATGTGGTCGCCTCTGTTGGCGATGTGGTCGGTCCGGTCGCCTTCAGCAGCCTGTGCGCCACCCGCGAATGGCTCGAGAGCGACATGGCCAGCGCCTTCATGCGTGCCTATCGAAAGGCCTGTGGTTATCTGCTGGAGACGCCGGCCGCCGAGCTGGCCGAGCAGGAAGCCCGCTTCTTCCCCGGCATCGACCGGGGCGTACTGATCGATACCATTGCCGCCTACCAGAAGATGGGCACCTGGTCCGCCGATCCCGGGATAGACCATGCCGTCTACGAGCATCTGCTGGACGTCTTTCTCTTCAGCGGCCTGATCACAAAACGGCATCCCTATGAGAGCTGCATCGCTGCGTCACCATGACGCACAGGGGAATCGAGATGGATAGGCAACCGCTGAAGAATAACCGCGCCACTCCATGCCCAAACCGCAGGGTGTGTCCTGGCGCATCCCGGTGCGGCAAGCCGCACCCTACCCGGAATCGTGCCGTAGGATGCGGCTTGCCGCACCGAATGATCTCTGCTACCCGGCTGATCCAACCGAGAAGCACCCATGACCTCATCTCGAGAAAGATCGGAAACCATACATCTTCCGACACGACAGAGCGGGATTTCACCACTCCCGGTCTCAACGCAGAACAAAAAGAGCATCCACATCCACCCAATCAAACTTCTGAGTGGAAGGGGGCGAAACCAGAGCACAAAAAACAACTGAAATCACCGTCATGTCGGACATAGCCGGCATGCCAAGGCACATTGGGGCAGAAACTGCAGGGTACGGTTCGCCGCACCAACACTCCGATAAAAGCACTAATCAAGCAATCACCCGATAACTTTGGATACAGCCCCATGACGAGGCCAAGTGATATGACCGAATACAACACCGTTGGCAAACTGAAAGTCGCAAACGTCCTTTACGAACTGGTCAAGGACAAGATAGCGCCCGACACCGGCATCGAGCCCGACGCCTTCTGGCGAAGCCTGGAGCAGATCGTATCCGATCTCGGCCCGGTCAACCGCCAACTGCTGGACAAGCGCGACCGGCTGCAGAAACAGATCGATGAGTGGCACATCGCCCGACGCGGCCAGCCCCACGATCCCATCGCCTACAAGTCCTTTCTCCAGGAGATCGGCTACCTGCTGCCCGAAGTCGACGACTTCACCATCTCGACAGAAAACGTCGATCCGGAGATCGCCGAAGTGGCCGGACCCCAGCTGGTGGTGCCGGTAATGAATGCCCGCTATGCCCTGAACGCCGCCAATGCCCGCTGGGGCAGTCTCTACGACGCCCTCTATGGCACCGACGTTATCCCCCAGACCGAAAACGCAGCAGACAGCGGCTACAATCCGGAGCGCGGAGCCAAGGTCGTGACCTATGCCATGGGCTTCCTCGACAACAACCTGCCGCTGCTGACAGGCAGCCATGCCAACGTCATGAAGTACACGGTTGCCGACGGCCAGCTGGTCGTCACCTTGAGCGATGGCATAGAGACACGACTGGCCGAGCCGACCCAATTCGCCGGTCACAGCGGTGACGCCCACTTTCCCGGCGTCATCCTGCTGCGTCACAACAATCTCCACATCGAGCTGCACATCGACCACGAACATCCCATCGGCAAGACCCACCCGGCCGGCATCAAGGACGTGGTGCTGGAAGCGGCGATCACCACCATCCAGGACTGCGAGGACTCGGTAGCGGCGGTCGACGCCGAGGACAAGGCGCTGATCTATTCCAACCTGCTCGGTCTGATCAAGGGCGATCTCACCGCCGAGCTGGTAAAAGGCGGCAAGACCATCACCCGCCGCCTCAACCCGGACCGAGAATACGTCTCCCCCAGCGGCGAGCACTTCACCCTGCCGGGTCGCAGTCTGCTCTTCGTGCGCAATGTGGGTCATCTGATGACCATCGACGCGGTACTCGATGCCGATGGCAACGAGATCCCCGAGGGTATCCTCGACGGTATGCTGACCGCACTGATCGCCATCCACGACCTGAAGGGCAACGGTACGGTGCGCAACTCCAGGACCGGCAGCATCTACATTGTGAAGCCTAAGATGCACGGTCCGGAGGAGGTCGCCTTCACCAACTTGCTCTTCACTCGCATCGAGCAGGCCCTGAACCTACCGCTCTACACCATGAAGATGGGCATCATGGACGAGGAGCGACGCACCAGCGTCAATCTCAAGGCCTGCATCCTGGCGGCGGCGGACCGCGTGGTCTTCATCAACACCGGCTTCCTCGACCGCACCGGCGATGAGATCCACACCAGTATGGAAGCGGGGCCGATGATCCCCAAGGGCGAGATGAAGAACAGCATCTGGATCAATGCCTACGAAGACTCCAATGTCGATATCGGCCTCGCCTGCGGCTTCCGCGGTAAAGCCCAGATCGGCAAAGGCATGTGGGCCATGCCGAGCGAAATGGCGAAGATGATCGAGACCAAGATCGGCCACCCGATGGCCGGCGCCAACACCGCCTGGGTCCCCTCGCCCACCGCCGCCACCCTGCACGCCATGCACTACCATCAGGTCAACGTGGCCGAGCGGCAGGCGGAACTGGCCAAGCGCGAACCGGCCAGCGTCAACGCCATCCTCACCATTCCTCTGATGGTCGACCGTACCCTCAGCCCTGAAGAGATCCAGCAGGAACTGGACAACAACGCCCAGGGCATCCTCGGCTACGTGGTGCGCTGGGTCGACCAGGGCGTGGGCTGCTCCACCGTCCCCGACATCAACAACGTGGGCCTGATGGAAGACCGCGCCACCTGCCGCATCTCCAGCCAACACATCGCCAACTGGCTGCATCACGGCATCACCAACGAGGCGCAGGTGATCGAGACCCTCAAGCGCATGGCCAAGGTCGTCGACGGCCAGAACGCGGGCGACGTGAACTACCTCGAGATGGCGCCGGACTATGCCGGCGTCGCCTTCCAGGCGGCCAAGGATCTGATCTTCCTGGGCCGGGATACGCCTAGCGGGTATACAGAGCCGACCCTGCATCGACGGAGGAAAGAGTTGAAAGCGGCGTGGACAGGATAGGCTGAAATGCGTCCCCCACCGTGTAAACATTTGGTAAATCGTCAGCCGACGAATTTACATAGATCCGTCTAATTTTTCGCTCCATCGCTCCCTATCATGCTGTTGAAACTCAACGAAAGGGAGACTGGAAATGAAACCCACCTCGACTTTAAAATACCGCATCGCCGCCGCGTTGCTGAGCGTTCTCGCGACCTCATCAACCCAGATCGTCTGGGCGGACAGCAGCAATCCTTCTGTTCGGCCCGCTATTGTCGGCATTGCTCAGCAAACCGCTCAGCAGCCCAAGATACAACTCGCCATCCTGCTCGACACCAGCAACAGTATGGACGGGCTGATCGACCAGGCACGCAACCAGCTGTGGCGTGTGGTAGACGAATTCTCCAAAGCCCGGAGAGACGGCATGCCCGTTATTCTCGAAGTCGCCGTGTTCGAGTACGGCAACGATACCCTCAGCGCCGAAAACGGTCATATCCGCAAGGTGACCGGTCTGACAACCGACCTGGACCTTGTATCCGAAGCCCTGTTTTCCCTCACTACCAATGGCGGCAGCGAATATTGTGGCTATACCATCAAAGCCGCCACCGAACAGCTGCAGTGGAGCACCTCCGACAACGATATCAAGGCCATCTTCATCGCCGGTAACGAACCCTTCACCCAGGGTCCCGTCCCCTACACAAAGGCCATCACCAAGGCCAAGTCCGTCGGCATCGTTGTCAACACCATCCACGCCGGCAGCTACGACGAAGGCCGGGACTCCGGCTGGCAGGATGGCGCCCTGCTGGCCGGTGGCGACTACATGAGCATCGACCACAACCAAAAGATCGCACACATCCCCGCGCCCCAGGACCAACGTATCGCCGAGTTGAACGCGGAATTGAACAAAACCTATGTCCCCTACGGCACCCAAGGTCAGGCCGGAAAGCAGCGTCAACTGGAACAGGACGCCAATACCAGTAGCATCTCTCCCGCGCTGCTCGCCAAGAGGGCCAAATCAAAGGCCGGCAGCCTCTACAGCAACAGCCAGTGGGACCTGGTCGACGCGGTGCGCAAGGACAATGTCGAACTGGAAAGCCTCGACGAATCAGCACTCCCCGCCGAGATGAGCGGCATGGATGCAGGACAGCGGAAAGCCTACGTTTCAGAGAAGGCCGAAACGAGAGCGATGATCAAGCGGGAAATCGCCGAACTCAGCAAGGCTCGCGAGGAATACGTGTCCGAAGAGAAGCGGAGATTAGCGAATGACAAAGCCTCTACCGTGGATGATGCCTTCGTGGATTCCATCCGTAAGCAAGGCAAACAGAAGCACTATCAATTCTTGAGCGAGCAAGCCCGCAATTGATGCTGTTGTGACTTGGTCCAAGTGAAATTCAATCATTGGCCCGGCAACCGAACATGCCGGGCTTATCCATCCCCTTGTGATATCAGCGCTCTCGTCTTCCTAGTACAGCGAAGCAAAACTGTGACGTAGTTCCTATTTTACTCTGTTTGATATAACTGTTTGATCACAATGGTTGTTTGTGCCTAAAATCCCCATCGGTTTGATGTTCCACCAGGCAAGCAGTCTGCACCGATGCGAATGTATACCCTCTTCAGACGGTTCGGATCGGCCATGAATGTATCGCGACAGGGAACGCCAAAGCGCACTGTGAGTATGGAAACCACAACCTGAGGTGTATTCGGACGGATTCGATATGGAACAGTAACAGGGAAGTAATCTATAAACTCTCTCCCCCAAGCGTTCTCCTACCTCATTATTGATCGCGCCGGAAGTGACCGGTGCGTTGGTTCCAGGATTTTTCTGACTACGCAGGAAGACATCCAGAGGAACAATCTGAAGTTCTAGATGCAGTAACACAGTGAGGAACAACATGGCTGGCGAAAATTCAAGCAGGTTTGGGATTTTTTTCAAAATGCTGGTGGTCATGGTACTGGTGGCCGCAGTACCGGTCACCGTGGTCTGGTATATCAGCCACACGTCGAGCGAACAGGCCATTTCGCAGGATGTGGACAACCGTCTTGCCTCTACTGCGGACCAACTGCGCAGTTATGTCGAGAGCTGGCTCGATATGAATATCCGGGTGCTGCGCCAGAATGCAGAACTGCCGGAAATCATCTCCATGGACAGCATGCAACAGAATGCCCCGCTCGAATCCATTACGCACGCCTATGAGTGGGTCTATCTTGCCTTCACGTTCGATGTCAACGGCATGAATACCGGTCGCAGCGATGGCAAGGCGCTAAAGGACTACAGTGATCGTCGCTATGTACGACAGGTGTTAGGCGGTAAGCAGTTGGGACAGCAGGTACTCATCGGCAAGACATCGGGCAAACCGGCGCTCGTCCTCGCGACCCCGATAAAAGACCAACAGAATCACACCTTGGGCGGACTCGCTCTGGCCATGACACTGACCGATATCTCTCAGAAAGTCTCGTCCACTCGCTTCGGCAAAACCGGTCACGCCATACTCCTCGACAAAGAGGGAAAGGTAATCTCACATTTCAACCAGGAGTACACCGAAAAGCGTGCCAGTCTCACCGACCACCCGGGCTTCATGGCTTTGATGCTCAATGGCAAGCAGTCGCTGGTCTACACGGACGATGCGGGCAAAAAGATCTTTTGCCAGGTACGCAAGACAAAGCATGGCTGGATCATGCTGGTTGAGCAGGACTACGATGAGGCCTTCTCCGCACTATCGGACTACAACCAGCAGACGCAGCTGATGATGCTGATCTCACTGCTGATTGTGCTCGCCGTTGCATTTCTGGTATCTCGCCAATTGACGCGACCGCTGCGCGCACTCACCGCAGCCGCCGATGCCATCAGCCGAGGCAACTTCGACTACGCTATCGAAGATGCCAAGCGCAAAGATGAACTTGGTGATCTTGCAAGATCAGTGGAACGCCTGGCCGCAAGCGTCAGAGTGGCGATGATTCGCTTTTCCAGAACCGGCAGCCCGTAGTTTGATATCGGCTTGTGAGCGGATATTCTCAGGATTGCTGGAGTAACTGATGGTTACCACTGGAACATTGAGCCACCGACAACTCATCGACAAGTTGACCAGGCATTGCAAAGAACGGGTCAGCGGGACTGTTTTCTTCAACCTGGATAACAACCAGTCAGTGAGGATGGTATTGAATAAGGGGGCGATCTGCTGGATCGCCTATGGAGATCTGCGTGGGGAAGCTGCGCTCGACAGCATACCCAGTTACATGCATGCCCGTTTCAATTTCAATCCCTTGTTGAAGCTGGCGATCGGTGAACAACAGCTACCATCCACCTCCAGCATACTCAAGCGGCTCTATAAGCAACTCAAGGAAGATGGTAGCGAACAGGATCAGGGTATTCCGACTGTTTCGGAGGTGGTATCTCCTGCGCAGGATTGCGCACAGGGTGATGGCTACGAGCAGGATCTGGTGCGTGCGGTACTTGAAAGAGAGGCCCTGGAGTATCTCGGTCCGATGGCCAAACTGCTTTGCGACGATTATCTGAAATCGATGCCGACTCGCATCTCCCAAGCGCAGGTCCACAAGCTGATTGCCGCACTGGCACAGGATATCAATGACGAACACAAAGGCCAGCTTTTTAAAGCCCGGGTTCAAACTGTGATGTCGATTTGATCGCCAGCCACGGTGTGCAGGAACGGCTGAGGCGACGGATCCAATCGATCAGGCAGCCGGAGAAATTGTTGTGCTCGGAACGGTGTCCTATTATGGTGAGGATCACATCGAGTAACCGGGATAGCGCACGCATCTTCTCGTTCCATGCAACTACTCATCATCGAAGACAACCCCGATCTGCTTGAAAACCTCAGCGACTTCTTCGAGTCCCACGGTCACATTGTCGATCTGGCCTATAACGGTCTGTCGGGCCTGCGCAGGGCGCTGGACGGGGATTACGACGTCATCATCCTCGACCTGATGCTGCCGGGAATGGACGGACTGGAGGTCTGTACCCGGCTGCGCAGCGAGGGACATGAGACGCCGATATTGATGTTGACCGCCCGAGACACCCTGGCCGATAAGCTGGAGGGATTCGGCACCGGCGCCGACGACTATCTGGTAAAGCCCTTCGCCCTGCCGGAGCTGGAGGCGCGGATCACTGCGCTGGTGAGACGGGGGCGGGGTCGCAGCGCCGGAATGCTGCTGGTGGTGGCCGATCTGCGCTTCGATCTCGACCGCATGCGCGTGGAGCGGGCGGGCCGTCGGATCGAACTGGGGCGTATCCCGCTGAGGCTTCTGGAACTGTTGATGCGCCGCTCACCGGGCGTGGTGCGCCGGGATGAACTGGAGCGGGAGATCTGGGGTGATCAACCGCCTGACAGCGACGCCCTTCGCACCCACATGCATGCTTTGCGCAGCGCGGTTGACCAGAAGGACGACGTGCCGCTCGTGCACACCCTACGTGGGATCGGATATCAGTTGGCAAAGCCGAATGAGCGATAGAAGAAGCCTGCGCAACCGGGTCGCCGTCACCCTGGCGGTTTTCGGTGGCGTGGTGAGTCTCGCTTTGGCGGTGATCATCCACCTCGCCTCCCAGGATCTGGAGCGCCGGCTGATCGACGAAACCCTCACCGCCGAACTCGACGACTACGTGGCACGCCGTGCCCGCAATCCCCAGTCCCTGCCCGAACGTACGGCCACCATCCGTGCTTTCGTCGTCACACCCGGCGCCACCCACAGCAGCGTGCCGGATGCGGTTGCCGCACTGACGCCGGGCAAACATCCGCTGGTGCTCGACGGTGTCCCCTACCGGGCCGCGGTACGCAAGGTGGGCGATCAGCGCTTCGTGGTGCTCTACGACATCAGCGCCCTCAAGCGACGTGAGCGGGGCTTTCTGCTGTTGCTGGCCGGCAGCGTGGTGCTGATTACCCTGATCTCCGCCTTCGCCGGGCGCTGGCTGGCGGGACGTACCATCGCACCGGTCACCGAGCTGGTGCAGCGGGTGGCCGAACGCAGTCCGGAAGCCGACGCCCCACCCCCCCTGGCCGATGCCTTCCCCTGGCGGGAGGTGCAGCAGTTGGCCCACGACTTCGACATCTACCTGCAGCGGCTGCACGATTTCATCGAGCGGGAACGCCTGTTCACCGGCGACGTCAGCCATGAACTGCGCACGCCGCTGGCGGTCATCAAGGGAGCCACGGAACTGCTGCTCGACGACCCCGATCTCGATGTTCGCAATCAGCAACGGGTCGCTCGAATCGGCCGTGCCGTGGCGGAGATGGGAGAAATCTCCGGTGCCCTGCTGGCCCTGGCTCGGGAACAGGATGGCGCACCAGTCCACCCGGGAACCTGCGATGCGGAAGCCGTGGCAAGGGAGCTGATCGAGCGCTACCGAAGCCTGCTGCGCGGCAAGGATCTGAAGTTGACACTCCAGGTCGATGACAAACCCCAGGTCAGCGCCGATCATGCCGTACTCGCCATGGTGCTGGGAAACCTGCTGCGCAACGCCCTCAATTTCACCGAGTCGGGGGAGGTCCGGGTGAGGCTGGATACCGACGCCATATGGGTCGAGGACAGCGGCCAGGGAGTTGACGAAGCGACGGTACCGGAACTGTTCCGACCCTATGTGCGGGGGGAGAACAGCAACGGCGCCGGGCTCGGCCTGTCGCTGGTACAGCGCTTGTGCGAAAGGCAGGGTTGGACCGTCTCGCTGGCAAACCGGGATGAGGGGGGAGCAGTGGCGGCATTGCGGCTTCGGGCTGAGGTCGACTAGCCCCGGAGCGGATCCTGCGCGGTTCCGAATCATCCGTTGGACATTTTGTCGCACACCCCATTTCAGGCTTAGGCGACGCACACTTCCATGGCTTCTAACGCGGAAGCACGGCGGATCAGACATGAGAGGCCTTCTCGCTCCTTGATGCTGCGGCGAGTCGCACACAGCACCCCGGCATCGGCACGGGGTGAAGCATTCTGACGCCGCTTGTATCCCGGCACTTTTTCAAGCCGACTCACTTAGGCAACGATCCTGCCAAATCAAACCCAAATTGCGAAGTCGCGTCCCAATTTAACGTAACTTTAACCCTCGCTTTGCATTGGTTTCACGCGCATTTGTTTATGCTTTGACCACAGCTGAAACGACTCTATCTCACCCGGAGCAAAGCATGCACCACCCGACGTCTACCGTCCTCCCATACGAGGGACATATTCCGATCAGGGTTGTCCTGAAATTCGTTGTCATGGCCGCCTTCGGAGCGCTCCTTATCGTTGCGCAGAGCCTTGCATTGTTGATCATCGTTGCCATTGGTGTCGTGATGACGATGGCGATTCAGGAGCGTATACACCGGCTGGATGCAAAGCAAACCGCCCCGGGCATGAGCGGCGACGGGCTTTACGTGGGCGATGGCGGTGCCTTCCCCGGAACACAACCGGAAGATCATGTCCGGAGCTCCCGTCCCAGCGTCATCGACGGCGGCAGCCTTGAGCGCCTTCGCCACTGAATAACCAACGACCACACACGCTTGCATTACCAATAACACATGAGTTTGCTATCCCCCAACCTCTCTGTCCTCTCCGTTGACAGGGGCAGCGTCGCCGCGTTGCGTCGG
>JARROA010000011.1:0-230664 GCA_037384425.1 Candidatus Thiodiazotropha sp.
ACGCGCACCCGCGCGGCCACGTCGCCGCTCTGTTCGTCCACCGGTTGCAGGTTCAGTCTGTCGTAGGGCGGGTAGGGGTTGTCGATGCGCACATCGAAGGGCTGGCCGCTGGCCTTGCCCACATGGCCGGTGCAGCCCAGTTCGCGGGCATCGTCATTGGCGAGTGCGCCGGTGGTGAGCAGCCGGTCCTCCAGGGAGGGGTGGTCGTCGATGATGTCGAACAGGACATCGGTCTCCCGGCGCAGTTCGGTCTGATCCGCCAGGATGGCGGCGATACCCGCGCCGTTTAGGTCGACTGACACGCCGCCGGGCACTAGCGTATCCATCAGCAGGCGATGGCCGAACAGATCCGCGCTGCGCCGTTGCCAGCGCTCGCGCAGCCGGGCGCACTGGACATGAATGAAGGCGAAACCCACGTCATTGCAGATGGCGCCGATGTCGCCCAGGTGGTTGGCGATGCGCTCCCGCTCGCAGAGCAGGGCCCGCAGGGCCAGCGCCCTTGGCGGCGGGGTACAGCCGCTGGCCCGCTCCATGGCCTGGCAGGCGGCCCAGGTGTGGGCGACGGTGGAGTCGCCGGAGACCCGGCCGGCGAGCCGGGCGAGCCCCTGGGGATCGCGGCCGACGGCGATCTTTTCTATGCCCTTGTGCACATAGCCGAGGCGTTCTTCCAGCCGCAGCACCTCTTCGCCCACGGTGGAGAAGCGGAAGTGACCCGGTTCGATGATGCCGGCGTGGACCGGTCCGACGGGTATCTCGGTGACACTGTTGCCGTGGATCCGCACGAAGGGGTAGTCGCTGTCGGCACGGGTGCGCCGGGGGTTGTCGCCCCCGGCCGGATAGTCGGGGCGCAGGGGAAATTCCGCATCGCTCCAGGCCTGGTGACGGGTCCAGCGATGGCCGTTGGGGTGTCCCTGGATCGCCACGCCCAGCAGATCCTGCAGGTGGCGTTCCAGGCGGTCGGCACTGGGGTAGATGGCGGTCAGGGAGTCCAGCACCGGCTGCGTCAGGGGCACATGGGCGTGCAGCACCAGATAGTCCCCCTGGTTCTCCAGGCAGACGAAGACGCCGATGCGGTCGTCGGCCTCGGGATCACCCCAGAGCCCGGCGAAGCGGCAGCCCATCTCCCGCGCGAGGCGCACGGCGCGGGCCCAGTCCTCCGTATCCAGCACCAGGCGATGGGCCGGCCGCAGGGCTCTGGCGCTGCCGGCGCGCACCAGGATGTGCTCGTCGTGCAAGCGCGCCAGGAATTCGGAGAGCCATTCGAATCGGTTCATAGCAGGGTTCATAGCAGGCCGGCCCCCGCGATCAACTGGGTGGCCCGGTCGAGCCAGCGGGCGAGAAAGCCGGGAATGGCTAGCCCCAGCCAGAGCACCAGCCCCAGGTGGATCGCCACCGGCAGCATATTGGCCCGTACCGGCTGCTGACCTTCGGGAGCCGCGCCGTAGACCATGGGATGCAGATGGCGGAACAAGCCGGCGAAGGCCACTGCCAGGCCGGTCAGCAGGGCGGGGGCGATCCAGGGCTGGGACTGCATGACGGCGGTCAGCAACAGGAACTCGCTTGTGAAGACGCCGAAGGGCGGAAAACCGGCGATGGCGGCCACGGCGATGAGCAGGGACCAGCCCACTCGCGGCTGGGTGCGGATCAGCCCCCGGATCTTGTCGATGGCCTGGGTGCCGGCGATGTGGGTGGCGTGGCCGACGGTGATGAAGATGGCCGACTTGGTCAGCGAGTGGACCAGCATATGCAGCAGAGCGCCGAAAGTGGCCAGGGGGCCGCCCAGGCCGAAGGCGAAGGTCATCAGCCCCATGTGCTCGATGGAGGAGTAGCTGAACATGCGCTTGATGTCGCGCTGGCGGTGCAGGAACAGGCCGGCGACCAGGAACGACAGCAGACCGAATCCCATCAGCAGATAGCCGGCGAGATGGGGCGTGCCGGCGGTGGCCAGCGAGCCGTCCACCAGCATCTTGATGCGTACCACGGCATAGAGGGCTACGTTGAGCAGCAGGCCGGAGAGCACCGCCGACATGGGGGTCGGGCCTTCGGAGTGGGCGTCGGGCAGCCACTGGTGCATAGGCACCAGGCCAACCTTGGTGCCGTAGCCCACCAGCAGGAAGACGAAGGCGATGCTCATCACCGAGGGTTCCAGCAGATGGGCGCTGGTGTAGAGGGCGCTCCAGGTGAGTCCCGCCTCCGCATCGACCAGGGCGTGCTGGGCGGCGAAGTAGACCAGCACCGTGCCGAACAGGGCCAGGGCGATGCCGACGCCGCAGAGGATGAAGTACTTCCAGGCCGCCTCCACCGCCTCGGGGGTCTGGTAGAGCGACACCAGCAGCACAGTGGCCAGGGTGGCGCCTTCCACCGCGACCCAGAGCACCCCCAGGTTGTCGGTGGTCAGGGCCAGCAGCATGGTGAACATGAAGGCCTGGTACATGGCGTGGTAGACCCGCATGCCGCGCTCCTGCACCTGGCCCGTCTCGCAGACATGGCGCATATAGGGGCGGGAGAAGATGGCCGTGGTCAGGCCGACGAAGGTGGTCAGCACCACCAGGTAGACATTGAAGTCATCGACCCGGAAGCCGGCCATGCTCACCTGCTGCTCCCGGGCCACGGTCCAGGCCAGCCACAGGGAGGCGGCGAAGGAGAGGGCGGAGACCCCCAGGTTCAGCCAGCCGGAGAGCTTCAGCGGGCGTATCAACGCCAGCGCCAGGCCCCCAACCACCGGGGCGAGCAGGGTGAGCAGCAGGCCGTTCACTCGCCGCCCTCCTCGGTCTCTTTCAGCCGGTTGAGCCGGTCCACGTCGAGGGAGTCGATATTGTCGCGGATCTGGAAGAAGAAGACGCCGAACAGCACCATCGCCACCAGCACGTCGAAGGCCACCCCCAGCTCCACCACCAGGGGCATGCCGGCGGTGGCGGAGACGGCGGCCAGGAAGAGGCCGTTCTCCATCGACATGAAACCGAGCACCTGCACCACCGCCTGCTGTCGGGAGACCATCATCAACAGACCCAGCAGCACCACGGCGAGGCTGATGGCGACGATGTTGCGGGTGAAGATCAGCTCTTCGCGCACCATGGGCAGCACCAGCCAGTAGCTGAAGATGACCAGCGCCACCGCCACCATGATCACCAGCGTCGGCTGGCGCAGGGTCTCCACGTGGCGCTCCAGGGCCAGGCGGCGGATCAGCCGGTGCAGCATCCAGGGGATCAGCAGCGCCTTGAGACTGAAGGTGAGCAGGGCCGAGAAGTAGAGGTGGGGCGAGTCTCCGGCGGCGGCCACCAGGGTGGTGACGGCGGCGGCCAGCACCCCTTGGGCGGCGAAGGCGTGGATAGCCGAGAGCAGACGCGCCTGGGCCAGCAGGGCGAAGGAACTGAAGAGCACCAGGGAGGCCAGCACCAGTATCGCCTGCTGCAGCAGCGGGAGCTGGGTCAGGCTCATGCCCCCACCTCCAGGATCACATGGCTGAGCAGGCCCAGCAGGGCCAGCAGCAGGGCCAGGTTGAGAAAGGCCGGCACCCGGAACACCCGCATCTTGGCCAGCACTGTCTCCGCCACCGCCAACAGCAGGCCCAGCAACAGCAGCTTGCCCACCATCGCCGCCAGACCGAGACCCAGATCGGCCGGGGTGAACTCACGGCCTATGCCCCAGGGCAGAAAGACGTTCACGATCAGCGCCCCGTAGAGGGCCAGCTTGATCTGCGCCGCCCACTCCATCAGCGCCAGGTGGCGGCCGGAGTACTCCAGGATCATGGCCTCGTGGATCATGGTCAGCTCCAGGTGGGTCGCGGGGTTGTCCACCGGGATGCGTCCGGTCTCGGCGATGGCCACCAGCAGCAGTCCGCCGAGGGCGAAAAGAAAGGAGGGACGCAGCACCAGACCGTGGCTCAGCTGGTAGTCGATGACGCTCGACAGGTTGGTGCTGTGGGCGGTCATGGTGAGGGTGAAGACCGCCATCAGCATGGCCGGTTCCGCCAGTGCCGAGACCAGCATCTCACGCGAGGCGCCGAGGCCGCCGAAGGCGGTGCCCACGTCCATGCCGGCCAGGGCCAGGAAGAAGCGGGCCAGCGCCAGCAGTCCCACCAGCACGATGATGTCGGCGATGGCCGCGGTGGGCAGATGCACCGCCACCAGCGGCACGGTGGAGGCGGCCAGCCAGGTGGCGACGAAGACGATATAGGGCGCGGCGATGAAGAGCGGCGAACAGGTGTGGGCCACCCGCGCCTCCTTGCCGAAGAGTTTGTAGATGTCCAGATAAGGCTGCCACACCGGGGCGCCGCGCCGGTTCTGCAATCTGGCCTTGACCTTGCGGATCCAGCCCACCAGCAGGGGGGCCAGCGCCGCGATCAGCAGCGATTGCACCAGGGCGAGCATCCAGGCCGACGCGTTCATGTGATGATCCACAACAGCAGCAGCAGGGTGGCCAGGGTCCAGCCCAGATAGAGCCGCACGTTGCCCGACTGCAGACGTACCACCCGGCGGGCCGCGTTCTCCACCACCCAGGCCACCGGCTGGTAGACCAGGGGCCAGGTACGGTCGCCGATCTTGTAGAGATAGCGGGATTGGCCATCCTCCCGGGTAGCCACCCCTTCATCCACCTTGAACAGCAGGGCGAAGACCCGTCGCACCGGCTGGGCGAAGGCGGTGGCGCTGTACTGCATGCGTGGCGAGGGCGGCGCGAACCCGCAGTCCCAGGGATCGCAGCGGCGCACCCGGCGCACTGCCCCGCGGGCCAGTCCCCACTTGGCCACCACCGCGATGGCGACGATCAGCACCACCGCCAGGGGCGCACTGTAGCTGGCCGTTTCGGCGCTGACCGGGGTCAGCCAGAGCCAGCCGTGGGCCCCGGCCTGGGGCAGAGCGCCGCCGAACAGCTGCTGCGAGATCCGCTCCAGCAGCCCGACCAGGGTGGTCGGCATGAGCCCGAGCAGGAGACAGAGGAGGGCCAGCAGCCCCTGGCCCGCGCGCATCCCCACCGGTACCTGACGCGCCCGGCGCACATGGCGGCTGCGTGCCTGGCCGAGAAAGGCCACCCCGTAAACCTTGACGAAGGTGGCCGCCACCAGCGCCCCGGTGAGGGCGAGTATGGCCGAGGCGATGGGGATCAGACTGCGCAGCACGCCACTCTCCAGGGACCAGGCCTGGAGTGCCGCCTGGAAGGTCAGCCACTCGGAGACGAAGCCATTGAAGGGGGGCAGGGCCGAGATGGAAAGGGTCCCCACGAGAAAGAAGAAGCCGGTCCAGGGCATGCGCCGCAGCAGGCCGCCCATCTGCTCCAGATCCCGCTCGTGGGTGCTGTGCAGAATGGCCCCCGCGCCGAAGAAGAGCAGGCTCTTGAACAGCGCATGGTTGAGGGCGTGATAGAGAGCGGCCACGAAGGCCAGGGTGCCCAGCACCGGATGGCCGTTGGCGAGATAGATGATCGCCAGCCCCAGGGCCATGAAGATGATGCCCAGATTTTCCACCGAGGAGTAAGCCAGCAGCCGCTTGAGATCGTTCTGCATTAGTGCCAGCAGCACCCCCATCAGCGCCGACAGGCTGCCGACGGTGAGCACCGCCACGCCCCACTGCCACTGCAGATCCCCCACCAGGTCGAAGACAAAGCGGACGAAACCGTAGACCGCCACCTTCAGCATCACCCCCGACATCAGGGCCGAGATATGGGAAGGCGCCACCGGATGCGCCTCCGGCAGCCAGGCGTGCAGGGGCAGCAGGCCCGCCTTCATGCCGAAGCCGAGGAAGGCGAGCACGAAGGCGACGCTGGCCCAGACCGGCGAGAGTTCGGCGCCGCGCATGGCGTCAAAGCCGAAGCCCTGGCCGAAGGAGGCCAGCACCCCGTAACCGAGCAGGATCGCCAGCCCGCCCACATGGGCCATCAGCAGATAGAGAAAGGCGGCTCGCCGGTTGGCGGGGTTCTCGTGATGGAAGGCGACCAGGAAGTAGGAGGCCAGCGACATCACCTCCCAGGCCAGCATGAAGAGGAAGGCGTCGTCGGCCAGCACTACCAGCAGCATGCCGGCGAGGAACAGCCCGCCGAAGCCGCCCAGGGCCGCCAGCGACTCCCGGCCGTGTTCGAAACCGCGCACGTAGGCCGGTCCATAGAGCCCCACCGCCAGACTGACGATACCGATGAGGGAGAAGAAGAAGGCGCTCAGGTTGTCCAGACGCACATGCCAGGGCAGCCAGGGCAGACCCAGTGGCAGGGTGGCGGTGGCCACGCCATCCTGCCACAGCGCGCCGAGACCGGCGATCAGGGCGGCGAGTCCGGCCAGGCCGAACAGGGGCATCACCAGGATGCGCAGCAATTTGGGTTGGCGCGGGGCGAGCAGGGAGAGCAGGGCGGAGATCAGCGCCAGGGCAACGGCCAGTCCGGCCACCTGAAGCGGATCCATCGGCATCGTTGAAAGGGTCACCGACTCAAACCCGATGGGATGGGTGACGGATCTCTCGCGGGCAGGTATGCGGTTTGGCGAGTCCGGGCAGGCCATTGAACAACAGGCCGCGCATCAGACACCGTAAATGATCCCACATACGTTCACTTACCCTTGAGTCAGGACGCTTACCCCGGGATTGCGAGGTCGGTCGTGCACCCGGTAAGTCGTAGATTCTTCTTGAATGGCCCGGAACCGTTGCGATGCCGGGAGATGAGCGAAACATGGTAAGGGAGATCCGGGCCAAAAAACAAGTTATTGGCCAGCGTCTGCGTGGGGAGTGATGGGCATGGCATTTGTCAGGTCCGTCATTGGACGCAACCATATCCCCCGTAGCTCGGATGGAGTGAAACGAAATCCGGGGGATCCGTCTATGTCGATTGTCCCGGATTACGCTTCGCTCCATCCGGGCTACCGGCCGGGTTGCACCGAGCTTCGGGTCAAAAGCTTCACCGCGATATTCCATAAACGGTGCGGCAAGCCGCACCCTACAGTAGATCGAGGCGTAGGGTGCGGCTTGCCGCACCGTAAAAGGGATTTAGGAAGTGTGTTGGGAAGGTGGATCTTCGCTTATCAGGCAGTGGTGGGGCCATGCCCCACCAAGAGAGGGCGGAGTGAAAGTCCACCTGGATGTATCCATCAGTAGCGCATTTTCTCGCGAGGTATGTCGTCACTCCAGCCCTTGCCCCGCATATCGGCCAGCTGTTGACGCTGCTCTTCGGTCAGTACGCCATTGACTTTGTCACGTATTTCAGCACGGAGCACGATCATGCGGGCGACTTGATCGCCCTGTTTCTTGGCCAGCGTGCGGATCGTTTCCAGGTCGCTCTTATCCATCATGGCGTCGCGCAGGTCGCTGCGGTTGTCTCGCATCTGATCGCGCAACTCCCGAAATGTATCCCGTGCCTCCTGCCGGATCTGTCGCAGCTGCGTTTTCTGTTCGTCTGTCAGACCGTCAAGCCGGCTCAGCGCCGCCATGGGGGTCTGCCGACCGTCGTGATCGCAGCCGTGATGGTCCTTGTGCCCACCGAATGCCAGTGCGGTTCCGGCACCGCTGATCAAAAGGGTGGTGAGGCCTAAAACGGCAAGTCGTTTGTTCATCGGTTTCATCTTAGTCTCCTAAAGTTGGTTCTGTTTCTGTCCTGCCGCTTGGCAGGTGGTTAAACCATAAATCGTATGCGCATCAAGTTGGGTCGGGTCTGGTGAGGAAGAGTCAGGAAATGCAAAGCCATATCGGCACCGGCATCGTTTAACCGACTCAGGCCGTGGCCTCGGCGGTGCGCTGTCCGGCCCGTTGATGCCGTCGCTTGATGCGACGCCGCCACCAGGAGATGAATCCGGTCGTGCCCAGCAGGCTCAGGGCGGTGGCGCCCAGCAGGTTGAAGAGACCGCTCCAGGGTCCCGCCCAAGTGCCCTCGTGCAGGGTTTTGACCAGATTGTCTTCGGGGTGGATGGGCTTCACGGATTCATCGGTCACTACCAGCAGGCGTTTATGCGCCGACTGTTGCATGCCGAGCAGGATCGTTCCGCCGCGGAATCGGCGTACCTGTTCCACCCCCTCCAGCGGCAGTGTCAGTTGCGCCTGCCGCAGGCCCTGCTCCAGCGACAGGCGGTTTCCGGGTTGACTCATGCGCGGTAGCTCGGGCATGCCGACGTGCAGACTCATGAGCACGCCGGTCAGCGGCAACATCACGACCACCGGCAACAGCAACCAACCGGCAGCCCGATGCCAGCCCATGAGGTTGTTGCGCAGTCGCGGCCAGGAGAGCAGTGGGGCACTGATGACCAGAAACAGCATCAGGTAGCTGGCGATCTGAACCAGGACGTCGACGCCGATCAACAACTCTTTGTGCAGGTGCTCGGCGAATTCGAAGAGGTCGAAGCCCTCCGCCTCGGTCGTGCCGGCGAGGCGGACGCCGGTGTCGAGAGCGTAGCGTCCCTGCAGTTCGGGATTGTGCGAGCGGATCTCCACTTGCGTGGCGGAGGCGTCGACCCTGAGCCTGTCCACCTCCTGGCCCAGGGGATCGATCTGCTGCAGGAAGGTGATCAACTCGGCTCCGGAGACGCTGCCGGCGGTAACAGTGTCGCCGCCCTGCGTGATCGGTTTGAACGCCAGCACGGCGCCGGACAACGCGATTAGCAGGAACAGGGGCGCCAGCGAGACACCGATCCAGCGATGGAGTTTGTGCAGTATCGGCTTGAAGGTTTTCAGGTTCATGTTTCAGCTTCCTTGTAGAGGTCTGGCGACAAGCATAAGGGCTGCAACACGAAGCGAGTGGTAACTTATGCAAGCGAGTGCAAAGAAGTGCAAATCCCAGGTAGAAACAGCTGGGAGTAGGCGCTTGTTCGCGCCAGAATGTGGGCATGATGTATGTCGCTGAACGTCTCTAAACCCATCATGCGGGTAGGCGGTGATGAAGGCGGCTCACTTATTCAACTCAATCCGACACCATGAGCAAAATACTGTTGATCGACGACGACGTCGCGCTCTGCGAACTGTTGACCGAGTACCTCGCGGGCGAGGGCTTCTCGGTCGACAGCGCCCACAGCGGTTCGGAAGGTGTGGCCCGGGCCTTGTCGGCGGAGTGGGATGCCGTGGTATTGGATGTCATGCTGCCGGGCATGAACGGTTTCGATGTGCTGAAACAGCTGCAGGCGCAGGGCGTGGGGCCGGTATTGATGCTCACCGCGCGCGGCGAGGACACCGATACGGTGCTCGGGCTCGAGCTGGGGGCCGACGACTATGTGGCCAAGCCCTGCAGCCCCCGGGTACTGGTCGCCCGCTTGCGCAATCTGCTGCGTCGAAGAGGTGAGGAAGCGGCACCAGCCGCGACCACTCAGCGCCAGGTCGGCGATCTGAACCTGGATACGGCCAACCGCCGGGTCCTGGTCGGCGGGCGGGATGTCGAACTGACCGGCGCCGAATTCAATCTGCTGGTGCTGCTGCTGGAGCATGCCGGCGTCGTGGTATCGAAGGAGGTGCTGGCCAAACAGGGCTTGGGCCGCGCGCTGCAGGCCTACGATCGACGCATCGAGACCCACATGGCGCAGATTCGCAAAAAGCTCGGGCCCCAGGCGGACGGCTCACCCCGCATCAAGACCGTGCGTGGCGCGGGTTATCAATACCTGTTGAGCCAATGAGCCTGTTCCTGCGCATCTTCCTCACTTTCTGGCTGGCGATGCTGTTGCTGGCAGGCTCCTTCTTTCTGTTGCAGCGATTCTATGGTGGCGAGGTCGTCGAGCAGACCGAAGCCTTGCTCAAGGCAAGGGCCGAAGCCGCGGCGGTATTGTGGCAGGAGGGCGGGCTTACGGCCCTGCGCGGTTGGCTGTTCCGCCAACCCGACCACCGCCGTCTCGGACTGGTGAACGCGGCCGGGGAGTCGCAGTTGCGCAGGCCCTTGCCAAGACATTTGCAGGAGTGGCTGCCGCGGGAGATTACGCCCGGAGTCGTGCGCATCCGAGATCGCCACCTGATGATCGCCGCCGAACTCCCGGGGGTGAATCCGCAGCGCTTCCTCGTTATCGAGCTCGATCCCGGCCGTCTGCGCGCCATGCCCTTCTGGGTGCGCGGTGTGATGACGATAGTGGTCATCGGTCTGGTCAGTCTGCTGTTGGCGAGGATGCTGACCCGTCAGGTGCGACCTCTGCGACTGGCGGCCCAGCGCATGGCCGAGGGGGACCTCAGCGGGCGGGTCGAACTCAAGGGCAAGGACGAGATCAGCGCTCTGGGCGCCGATTTCAACCTGATGGCGGAGCGGCTCAACGATCTGCTGCAGAGTCAGCGCCAGCTGGTGAGCGATGTCTCCCACGAATTGCGTTCGCCGCTGGCCCGTCTGCGGGTGGCGCTGGAACTGGCGGAGCGTGCCGGCGACCGCAAGAAGGCGCTGGGCCGGATCGAGAAGGAGGCCGACGAGCTGGAACGGTTGATCACCGAACTGCTTTCACTGGCGCGGCTGGAATCGGGGCAGTCGGGCCTGGAGCGTCAGCGTCTGCGACTGGACGAACTGCTCGCCAAGGTGGTGACCGACGCCGAGTTCGAAGCCGAGGCCGTGAATAAATCGGTACGCTACGACGCCGTGCCACTGACTGTGGTCGGAGACGGGGTGTTGCTGCGTTCGGCGGTTGAGAACGTGGTTCGCAACGCCATACGTCATACACCTGAAGGGAGTGTGGTTGGGGTCTCGCTTGCAGAGGAGGAAGGGACCGGCCTGATCCGCGTGCGTGATGCCGGCTCCGGTGTTCCGGAGTCCCAGCTGGACCTGATGTTCGATCCCTTCACCCGCACCACCGAGGCGCGGGAGCGCGGCAGTGGCGGTTTCGGACTGGGTCTGGCCATCGCCCGTCGCGCCATGCAGATCCATGGTGGCGACGCTTCCGCCCGCAACCATCCCGAGGGTGGATTGGAGGTCAGCCTGAGGCTGCCGCTGCCCTAGGCGATGTGCGTGCTTCAGAGCCGACGCCCATAATCATCTCCAGCAGTTGATTTCCTGCCACTTCCAATGGGCCGTCATTGCGGAGCCTGTAGAGTGACTGATCGGCCAGTTGGGCGTCGAGGGTCTCGGCGCGCTGCAGACGTCTCTCGATATCTTCCGGCCCTTCGCGTCCCCGCTTGACCAGTCGCTCGAAGAGTTGGTCGTGGGAGACGCTGACCAGGATCGGCTGCAGGGTGGGATAACGTCGGCGGGCGCTCTCCAGATAGTGGCGGGAGCCGTTGACCACCACCTGCCAGCCTGCGCTCAGGTCGTCATCGATCCGGCGGTCTATGCCGTACTCGAAACCGTGGCTGCGCCAATGCATGGCGAAGGCGCCTCGGGCCTGGCGTTCACGAAAGGCCTCGGGGGTGATGGCGATATGATTTTCGCCGTCCACGCCCGCAGGACGGGTGATGTAGCGCCTGGCCAGCAGCACCCTGGCATCGACGGGGAGATGGGCGCGCAGATAGTCGAGTAGGCTGTCCTTGCCGACGCCCGAGGCGCCCATGAGATAAAAGAGTTGTCCTGGTTGCATGATTTCCTTTCCAGACCCTGTGGTTATGCAATGGTTAGCGAACCGAAGGGGGTATCCTTTAGTGGCGATTATAGGCAGGGTGGTGACATGGTCGAGTTCATAGGTAACATTCGGATTGCGTAATTTCGCATTGCACTTCCTTGCATCCGCTCTACCCGTTCAAATAATTTGTGCAACGCATGAGTTGACCCGGGGTGCGGAGGCCGCACCCAGTCACTCATTTGCGTTGTGTTGCATGCATTCGCTGAGTCACCGAGATTCGGGCTCCGGTGGCAGCTCGCCAGTGTCGCTTGCGGGCAGCTCGGGCGTCTCCTCATCGCTCTCGTCGTGCAGTCTGCCCAGCAGGTTGAAGTCGTCGAGTATGCAGTAGACGGCAGGCACCAGGAACAGGGCCACCAGGGTGGCCGCGGTGAGGCCGAAGGCGATGCTGGCGGCCAGCGGAATCAGGATCTGGGCCTGCAGGCTGCGTTCCAGCAGTAGCGGGGTGAGGCCGGCGATGGTGGTGATCGAGGTCAACAGGATGGGGCGGAAACGCTCCCGCGCCGCCTGTTTGGCGGCCATCTGCACCGGGGTGCCGCGTAGGCGGGCGTCACGGATGAAGACCACCAGCAGGATGGAATCGTTGACCACCACACCGAACAGGGAGGCCATGCCGACGATACTCGGCATGGTCAGGTCGAGTCCGAGCGCCATATGCCCGAAGATGACGCCGATCAGCGCCGCCGGTATCACGATCATCACCGTGATAGGGGCGAGATAGCCCTTGAACTGCAGCGCCAGCAGCATGTAGACCCCGATCAGCCCCAGCAGCACGTTGCGCACGATAGACTTGCCGGTCTTGGCCGACTCGTTGCTCTCGCCCTGGACATCGTATTCCAGGTTCGGGTAGCGCTGCAGCAGTTCGGGGATGAAACTGCCGTTGGCCAGTCGTAGCAACTCCTGGGCATTGATCAGGCTGCGGTCCACATCGCCCTGGATGGTGACCGCCCGCCGGCGATCGATGCGGTTGATGCGCGCCCAGCCCCTGACCTCTTCGATATCGGCGACCACCGACAGCGGTATCAAGGCCCCATTCGGCCCGGCGATCGTGAGATTGTAGAGATCCTCCGCGTTGAAGCGGTCCTCCGCCACCAGGCGGATGTCCACCTCATAGGTTTCGGGGCCGACCGGAAACTCGTCCACCTTCATCCCCTGGTAGGCGGCACGCACCTGGTCGGAGACGTTTTTCGCATCCAGACCGAGCACCCCGGCCCCCGGCTTCAGATGCAGCCGGAACTCCCGTTTGCCGGGACGCAGGTCGTCACTCAGGTCGTTGACGCCGCGAAAACCGTTGAGCCAGGCCTGCAGTTCGCCGGAGGCCAGCTTGAGCTGGTGCAGGTCGTTGCCCAGCAAGCGCAGATCGATGGGGCGGCCGGCCGGGCCGAAGGCCGGCTCGGTGAACTTCACCGAGATCACGTCGCTCAGCTCGCCGGTCTCCTCGCGCCAGCGGTTGACCAGGTCGTCAAGCTTGGCCTCGCGCACCTCGGCGCTGAGCAGGTCGGCCACCACCCGGGCCACATGGGGGCCGCTCTCGTAGGCGTCCGGGTTCTGTCCATAGATGACGGTCACGTTCCGCACCAGGGCCTGGCCTTCGGGTTGCATGGGCGTGAAAGCGGCATTCGTGCGTTCGAGGGCGGCGGTGATCTTGTCCACGATCGCTTCGGTACGCGCCAGCGGCGTGCCCTGGGGCAGCAGCACCCTGGCCTCCAGCACGTCGCCGTCGAGATCGGGAAAGCCGACGAACTTGAGCTTGCCGCCGACCGGCATGGCGATGGCGAAGATCAGCAGCATGAGCACGATGCCGAGGGTCATGTAGCGGTACTCGATGGCGCGATCGAGCAGGGGACCGAAACGGTTCTGCCGTAGGTTGTCGAAATGGCGCTCGAAGACCTGGCGGAAGCGCGACGGCGACCTGCGCTTCATGTGCGACAGGGAGTGGCTGAGATGGTGGGGCAGGATCAGGAAGGCCTCCAGCAGGCTGACGCTGATGACCATGATCAACACGATCGGCATGATGCGCAGGATCTGGCCGATGTGGCCGGTGATGAAGGCCAGCGAGCCGAACACCAGCAGGGTGGTGGCGAAGGAGGAGGCGATACCGGGCAGCACCTGGTGCACGCCGGTGATGGCGGCATGCAGCGGCTTGTCGCCCTTGGCCATGCGGGCGGCGATGTTCTCGGCGATGACGATGGCGTCGTCCATCAGCAGGCCGATGCCGATCAGCAGGCCGACCATGGAGATCATGTTGATGGTGACGCCGATCAGCGGCAGTACGAAGAGCGCGCCGAGGAAGGAGACCGGCAGGCCCATGGTGACCCAGAAGCTGTAGCGGAAACTGAAGAAGAGCCACAGCACCAGGAACACCGCGATCAGGCCCTGGGTGCCGTTGCGCACCAGCATGTCGAGGCGGTCCTTGACCACCGAGGCGCGGTCCTGGGTCAGGGTCAGGTGGACTCCCTCGGGAGCTTCGGCATTCTCGCGCTCCACGAAGCGCTCCACCCGGTCGAGCACCTTGAGGATGTCCTGCGAGCGGGTCTTGGCGATATTGAGCACCGCCGCCCGCTGGCCGTTGAAGGTGATCTTCTCCTCGTCGCGGTCGAAACGGTCGCTGATGCTGGCGATGTCCCCCAGGCGCAGGCTGGCGCCGCTGCTGCCGGAGATCACCACCAGATCGTAGAACTCATCGACCCGCTTGCGCTGATCGTCGAAGCGCAGCAGGATGTCCTCCTGCGAACCCTCCAGCCGGCCGGCGGGGGAGCTGACACTCTGGCGGCCGATGGCATTGGCGATGTCCTGGGCGGAGAGCCCGTACTGGCGCAGTCGCCAGCCTGGGATTTCGATACGGATCTGGTGTGCGGAGAAGCCGTCCACCGTGACCTCGGCGATCTTCTCCCGGGTCAGCAGGCGGGCCTTGAGCGCCTCCACGTAGGCCTTGAGGGAGACCGGGTCCTGGGGGCCGCTGACGGCGATGGAGATCACCGCGTCGGTGCGTTCCAGCTCCTCCACCACCGGCAGTTCGGTCTGCTCGGGAAAGTCGTCGATGGCGTCGACCTCCGATTTGATGTCGTCGAGGAAGCGGGTCATGTCGGCCCCCTCGAGCATCACCGCGGTGGCGGTGCCCACCCCCTCGCGGGCGTCGCAGCGCATCTCGTCCAGGCTGGTGATGCCCTCCAGGGCGTCTTCCAGCCGGCGGCAGATGGCGTCCTCCACCTCCTCGGCGGTGGCCCCCTTGTAGACCACCCGGACCTCGACCTTGTCGTTCTTGATCTCGGGCAGAGTCTCACGTTGCAGGCCGGGCAGGGCGGTGAGACCCAGGATCATGATCGCCGCCATCAGCAGGTTGGCGGCATTGGGATGGCGGGCGAACCAGTCGATCACAGCTCACCCCGGGCCGCGGCGGCGATCTCTGCTTCCAGGGTTTGGTCCGGCTGCGGTTTCAGTGGCATGCCGTCGACCGCCGGCACCAAATCGGAGACGACGACCCGGTCGCCGGCGGTAAGGCCGTTTTTCAGCACGCTGAGCGGTCCCTGATTGAACAGTACTTCCACCCTTCGGCGTTGCAGACGCTGCTCCTCATCCACCAGATAGAGCTGACCGTCACGCAACGCGGCACGCGGTACCACCAGCCGCTCCGGCTGCACCCGTCCGCGCAGCAGCACCTGCACGAACATGCCTTTGGAGAGGGGTGGGCGCACCCCGGGCTCGACCTTTTCGAACGGCTTGTCGACCGCCACCACCACGCCCATGGTGCGGGTCTGGGGATCGACCGTGTCGCTGAAGCGTACGAACTCGGCCCGCCACTCGGCCTGGGTGGTGCCCATGTCCAGGCGTACCAGCGGATCGAGCTGGACCAGTTGGGGCAGGCTCTCGCCCATCAGGTCGGTGTCCGCATGGATGTCGTCGCGGCCGATGAAGAGACGGCGCAGGGTGCTGAGGGGGAACTGGGCCAACACCTCGACCCGGTCGACCGAATCGCCCTCCAGCAGGGACTGTCCCTTGCTGACGAACTGATCGGTCTCGATCTGCATGTTGGCCACCCGCAGGTTGAAAGGGGCGACGATGCGGGTGTTCTCCAGGTCCCGCTCCGCCTGTGTCCGCTTCGCCTCCAGGACTTTCCGCTTGGTCGGGATCAGGGCCAGGGTGTTGTGGATGTTCTGTACCGCGTTGCGGTTGTTCAGCAGGGTACGCTCGGCATCGTCCAGATTGCTCTGTGAGGCGGTACCCTTGGTGGCCAGCTTGGAGATACGCGCGAACTCCCGCTCGGCGATCTTCAGGTTGCGCTGTTCGATCTCGAGGCTGGCCCTGGCGTTGGTCTGCTCCACGTCGAGTTCGGCCAGTTCCGCCTCGGCCTGGGCCAGGTTGAGTTGGTAGTCGACCGGATCGATGCGCAGCAGCAGGGTGCCGGCGGAGATGATCTCGCCGTCCCTCAAGCGCGGATGGAGCTCCACGATACGTCCCGACACCTCCGCCACCGCGGTCCAAAGCTGGGCCGGTTTGGCCGAGCCGTAGCCTTCGGCCACCGGTACCAGGTCGACCTGGCGGACTTCGAAAGTGCGTACGACCTTGGGCGCGGCCTGGGTCTCCATCTGTTGCGGCGACTTGCGGTTGCCGGCCATTACTATCAGCACCAGCACGCCTAGCGCGAGGGGGGGCAGGATCAGCAACATGCGGCGGCGGGGGTGTTTCTCGAAGATCATGGGATGACATCCTCGGCAAGGTGTGGGGCATCGAGCAGCCAGCGGCAGTAACCGCTCAGGTGCCGTTTCAGTTGCTTGATATCGGCCCGGGTGTAGGCCGTTTTGCCCAGTCGTTTCAGCAGGGTCGTGCGGCCGATGCGGAAGATGACACCCTGACCCAACAGGGCATGTGCCATCAGCATCGCCGAATGGCTCTCTCGCGATTCTCCCCGATAGCAGGCGACCAGGGCAGTGAGGGTTTCATGCATCGGCTGCAGCAGTTTGCGGTAGAGAATGTCGTAGGCGTCGGTGGGACGGTGTTGCTCCCGGAAAATGATGCCGGGGGCGCTTTCACCGTGCTCGCCCGCAAGCAGCAGTTCGACAAATCCGCCCAGAAATTCACACAGCAGATCAGCACAAGCCTGCGCATCCGACGCTTCGAGAGCCTGGCGAATCTCCTCCAGCCGAGGGGCCATTTGCTTGTGGAACTGCTCCGCCAGATACTCCACGGTAGCCAGATAGAGGCCACGTTTGCCGCCGAAGTGGTAGGAGATGGCGGAGATATTGGCCTCAGCGGCCTCCACGATCTCCCGGGTGCTGACACCGTCGTAGTCCCGCTGACCGAAGGCGGTCACTGCCACCTGCAGCAGGCGCTCGCGGGTTTCGGGCAAAGGCGGGTGGTTTGAAACTGACATGCCGGGCAAGTCTCTCGATCGGGCGTTGATACCGGGTGGACAGGGTAGTGCAAGGATGGGATTCAGTCAAACGTTTGTTTGAATTGGTGGCGCGAGGCAGCGAATGGGTGTCGTCGATATCTATGTTGTGTTTCGAACGGCGCTCCTTTCCAGCCATTTCGGTGGGGCAGGGCTCCACCTTATCCGAACCTGTAGGGTGGGGGCCCTGCCCCACCGTACAGGTCGACTAGAAGATACGAGATTATCGGATATTCGGTGCGGCAAGCCGTACCCTACCTGAATCGAGGCGTAGGGTGCGGCTTGCCGCACCATCGTCCATGGAGTGCCTTGCCTGTATTGAGATCCATCAGCTCGATTTCAGTCGAGCCAAAGTATCAGCGTGTCAGCCAAGAAGCTTGAAGTCCTCAATGCATGGTCTGATCCGCCAGCGCCATCATGTCGGGGATATGGGAGATCAGCATGCCGATGACCGCCAGCACCACGATCAGGGTGATGCCGCCGACCAGGTTAACCAACAGGTTCTTGCCCGCGCCCTGGTCCGCCAGGGCGTTGGCCACATCCTGCAGGTTGATCAGACCCTGCAGACTGTCCCTGCGGTAGACCAGCAGTCGGCGGCAACGGTTGGTCCGCATCAGTTTGATGGCGTAGCTACAGGAGCTGTCGTGGGAGACAGAGATCAGATTGCGGGTACAGACTTCGCCCAGTTTCAGTGCGGCTGCATCCTTGCCTGCACCAACGACGCGCGTCAACAGGTCTCTCTCCGTGAACAGTCCTGCCACCCGATCGCCTTCGGTGACCACCAGCGAGCCCAGACCGTTCTCCGCCATATAGGCGGCGGCACGCTGCACATCGGTTTCCGCGGGCAGGGAGGCGACACTCTCCACCACCAGCTTGTCGATACGACAGGCCATGATCTCATCCTCGTTTGAATGAATGGGTTTAGTTGTTTCACCTCTGAAGTGCAATTTGCAAGCCAATAACCATTCGGAGCATCCCGTATGCGCTCCTCTGTCGCGATGGTCTCGATCCCGTTCTTCACAGCCGACCAGCAGAGCGCTGGAATGGAACATCACAGCAGGTAGCCCGGAAGCAACAACGTGGAATCCGGGGAGGTGTCAGGTCCGATGTCCCGGATTGCGCTTCGCTCCATCCGGGCTACAGCTGATGAGGGATTTGTTCTGGTCTCGGAAACACAACCCAGGCGATGAGATAGATTGCCGCGGCGGAGAGAATCACCGTCGAGTAGCCGAAATGGATGGCCAGCAGTGTGGCCAGGCTGGCGCTGACCACCGAGGCATAGCCATTGACGCCCCAGGCCCAGGGCACCAGCGAGTCGGCGCATCGCTTCACCTCGCCAAGTGCCAGCGGGAAGGGCAGACCCATGAGAAAGGCCAGGGGCGCGATGAGCGAGAGGCTGAGCAACGATTTCGCCGCCAGAGACAGTTGCGAGAGCTGGTTGAAGATCCCATCCAGTGACAACAGATAGAGCAGGCTCAACAGCGCGATACCGGTAAAGGCCATTAGCGACAGCCTGCGCCGGCCCAGCCGCCGGTTCAAGGCGTCACAGCTGCGGCTGCCCAGCCCGGCGAAGACCAGAAAGGCGGTCAGGGTGGTGGCGATGGCGACGATCGGATGGTGCAGAAAAAGCAGGAAGCGCTGCATGAAGGCGATCTCGATGAAGAGAAAGGCGAGCCCGATGGCGATGAAATAGAGCAGCACGCGCCATCGGCTGATGGCCGTGACCAAAGAGTGTTGATGACGTTTCAGCAGGATCAGCGGCGCCAGTATCAACAGGGCGCCGAGCACCAGGGTGATCCCCAGTGTCGCCAACAGAATCACATAGCCCCATTCGATCAGCGGCAGGCCGCCCTGACCACGCAGTTTCAGGGCCTCAAAGAAGCTGGGCCATTTGAAAAAGTGGTGGAAGTAGGGGCGGTCGTCGGTGGCGGGACGCAGGTTGAACTTGTAACGCTCGTAAAAGGCTTCGGCGTCACCCTTTGCCAGCGCCTGCGTGGCCCGGTAGAAGTCGGGCTCGGCGAGCTGGTTGTAGCGGTTGCTTTGCGATTCGGTGAGGCGATGGGTGTAGGCCAGGTCGAAAAAGCGCGCTTCGCTGAAGCGGGACACGGCGTCCAGCTCAGTGTCGCTGAAGGGGCCGTTCTTGATCAGCAGGGTGCCGGTCTGCCAGCTGCGAATCAGCACCAGGCGTCTTTCCGCTTGCGGCAGGTCCGCCTCCCGCATGGCCCGCAGCGCGGTAGCGAAGAGTTTCAACGTGTCCCGCGGCGGCAGTTTGATCCAGCGGGTGATGGCGAGATAGCCGCCTGGCGCCAGTCGTGACAGGTAGAGCGCCAGTGCCTCCTCGGTGTAGAGGTAGCTCTCGTTGAGGGCATAGAGACCGGAGGCGGAGGCGCCTGCGGCGTCGATCAGAGCGATCTGAATCAGGTCGTAGCGCTGCGCTGTATGACTGAGGAAATCGCGTGCCTCGGCGATGTGCAGCCGAGTGCCGGGCTGACGATAGACGGGGCCCGCGTAATCGGCGAAGCGTTGATCCACCAGTTCGACGACCTGGGGATTGAGTTCGAGGGCGTCGATCGATGACACGGCATGATAACGGGCCAGCAGCAGATCGCTGCCGGTACCGCTGCCGATGACCAGCAGACTTCCGATCTGTCGCAGATGATAGGGCAGGGCGCTGGTGGTCTGGTCGAGATAGCTCAGTGCCTGGGTCGAGGCGGCAGCAGCCGAGATGGCGCTCAGGTTGTCGGCATCGGTGAACAGACCCAGTTGGTTGGGCGGCAGGGTGTCGGCGATCAGGCTCAATCCGGGCGCATGCCGGAACGGCACCAGATCACTGGAGACCACGCTGAGATAGCCCAGGGGGCTGGAGCGTGTGTCGATGACCTGGGTTCCCTTGATCTGCAGGGTCTGGGCCAGGGCCTTGTAGGGGGAATAGCGCAGAGAGACATGCGGTGCGGCGACAACCAGCGCGAGGACGGTGATGCCGAGCGCTGCCTGGATCGCGCGAGCTCCGCCCGGCTTCAGTTCATGCACCGCCAGCCCGGCGGCGGCCAGACCGGCAAGACTGAGCACCACCAGTATCTGCTCCGGCAGCATCAGGTACATGAGGCCGATGATGGCGAGGGAGCCGGCGCCGGCACCCAGCAGATCGAGCGCATAGATGTTGCCGACGCGCTCCTGCGGATAGGCCATGAAGGTCATGCAGATGGCCCCGGCGGCAAACACGAAGGGCAGGGTCAGCAGCAGGAAGAGCAGTACCAGCCTGAGCGATTGGCGGGGGCTCCAGAGCAGCTCTTCGATGTTGAATTCGATGGCCTGAGCCAGCAGATAAGCCAGCATGGCGCTGACGGCGAACAGCCCGATGGCGATCACATAGGCCTGCGGGTAGCGGCGAATCGTCCGTTCGCCGAAGACCCACAACAGGCTTCCGCTGAAGCCATAGCCCAGGAGTGCCAGGCCGATCACCAGATAGGCGAAATGGTGCCACTGAATGATCGAAAACAGGCGCATCAACAGGACTTCGTAGCTGAGCGCCGTGGCGGAGAGCAGTGCCAGGGAGAGGTAGGGCGGTCGAGGGGACATGGGGCGTCCTCCCGTCCTGTCAGTGCTCGCCGGTCAACGGCACGAATCTGACCGGCAGGATCTGCCTGACGCTGAGTTTTTCCTCCTCGTCCTTGTCGACCAGCAACAGCTGCTGGGTCATGAAGCGGCTGCCCACCGGGATGATCATGCGGCCGCCCGGTTTGAGCTGTTTCACCAGCGGTGGCGGGATGTGGCTGGCGGCGGCGGTGACGATGATGATGTCGTATGGGGCATGCGCCTCCCAGCCGAAGTAGCCGTCGCCGATCTTCACCTCGACGTTGTCGTAACCCAGCTTCTGCAGTCGCTCAGTGGCCTCTTCGCCCAGGGGCTCCACGATCTCCATGCTGTAGACCTGAGACACCAGCGGCGAGAGCACCGCCGCCTGGTAGCCGGAACCGGTGCCGATCTCCAGTGCCCGGTCTCCGGGCTGCGGATCGATCAGGTCGGTCATGATCGCCACGATGTAGGGTTGCGAGATGGTTTGGCCGTAGCCGATCGGCAGCGGCCGGTTTTCATAGGCCCTGTCCTGCAGCTCCTCGGGCACGAACAGGTGGCGTGGCGTCTCACCCATGACCCGCAACACCCCCGGATTCAACGCCGGCCGTTGCAGGTATTCGCTGGTGCGGCGGACGTCGGCCTCGATCTCATCGATCATCCCCTGCCGCGCAGCCTCGAAGTCTGCCGCCGGCAGGAGGGAGGGGAGCAGGCAGAGTGTAACGAAACCGAAAAATGTGATTGGAAGACGCATCGGGCACCTCGGATTTGGTTCCCCGTCTATCCTAAATTGTAGTCGTTGTGATTCGGTGAATCAGGCTGGGTCAGGGCCTGTAATCTGCTGGCTCCAGGAATAGCCTGGCGGAATCCATCGTATACGCGGGTGGCAACGTCCCGAGGTGTTGACGAGTTCCCCGGTGCGGCAAGCCGTGCCCTACGGGTGATATAAGCGTAGGGTGCGGCTTGCCGCACCAGGATGTTCGCTCAAGGAGTGAACCGGTAGTGATTGCCATTGGAGGTTTTCGGCAGTGATCGGAGCGGAGCGTATACAACCATGAGCCAAGACATCTCACATGTGATCGGTATCGACGACGCCCCCTTCGTGCCCGCTCATCGGGGTGACGTGCTCATCGTCGGCGCCGTCTTCGCCGGTGGACGCCTGGAGGGGGTTCTGCACAGCCGGGTCCGGCGCGATGGCGTCAACAGTACCCGGCGTATTGTCGAGATGGTCGGCGGATCCCGCTTCGCCGATCACCTCCAGCTGGTGATGCTGCAGGGCATCGCCTTCGCCGGTTTCAACGTGGTCGATATGCACGCCCTCAACCGCCTGCTCGATCTGCCGGTGCTGGTGGTGACGAGACGTCGTCCCGACCTGAAGGCGATCCGCGATGCGTTGCTCGGGCAGGTCCCGGGAGGGCGGCGCAAATGGCGCCTGATCGAGGCGGCGGGAGAGATGGAGCCCCTGGATTCACTCTACATACAGCGGGTCGGCATCGGCATGCCCGAGGCCAAGGCGGTGGTTCGGCGGCTGGCTGTCGCCGGTCACCTGCCGGAGCCCCTGCGCACCGCCCATCTCATCGCCGGTGGGATGAGTCCTCTGCCGACGCGTCAGCGGGCCTGAGCATTGCAGTATGCTTGACGGATTTTTGTGATTATCCCGATCAATTTTGGACAGAAGGGGGAACTAAATCCACATTCCGCCATCATTTTGTTTAAGTGTGCGATCATCCATTCTAATAACTGACACTATGTCCCGATCACCCGATAGGCTGTCGTTTATTCTCCTGGCCCTGCTGCTGGCCTTTTCGCCGCTGCAGAACGTCATCGCGGGCCTGGACTCCCACATGGCCGTGCAAAAGGGTCTGCCGGGAATGACTGACACCGAATCCGGTGGCATGAGCATGCATGGCCATCAGGGCATGAACGCCGATTGCCAACATTGTGTTGAATATGATCAGACCGGATGCGATGGTCACGGCTGTTCGCAAACCCACTGCACAGCCTGCTTCCCGGGGCTGCTTTCCACTACCAAACTGACCCTGACGACAACAAGTGCCGACAGCTATCCGGTGTTCGATCAGGTCTTTTCGAACCGTTACAGCTCCCACCCATTCCGACCTCCCAAAACCTGACTTCCCTGCGGATCGCTAAGCACACGCGATCGCCCCATTGAAAGCTGTACGTTGGCCGGTGGCAACGTTGCGCCCGCCGTATGCAGAGGAAGAACACACAATGAGCGGTTCAAATGACTCGCAAACCTGGTGGACGCCAGGCTTCAAATCGCATTGCGCTCCGGTGAAAGCGTGGTGTGTTGCTGAAGCGGGTGTTCGAGCGTGAAGAGGCAACTTTTGTATCTGTCCTTGGTGTTGATTGTTATTGGCTTCACGGCTTGTGACGACCAACAGGCAGAACCGGCCGTTAACGCTACTCAAGCGCCGGTTTTAGCGACTGTACAACCTGTGCGCTGGTACGACCGGACGCAGGTCGAGTGGGGTGATGGTCTATTCCAGACCCACTGCTCCGAATGCCATAAGCCGGACGCCTCGGGTACCTCGGATTGGCGCACACCGCTGGCCAGCGGCAAGTATCCCCCGCCACCACTCGATGGCACGGCCCACACTTGGCATCACCCCTTAACCGTCCTGCGCCGCACCGTCAGGATCGGCGGTGTACCGCTGGGTGGAACCATGCCGGGATTCGCCGACAAGCTCACCAGCGAACAGATTGACGCCATTCTGGCATGGGTGCAGAGCCATTGGCCTGATGAGATCTATCGCATCTGGCATGAGCGCAATATGCAGGCCAATGAACGATTGCAGTCCCAAAAGGGCTGATGAATCAAAACACACGAATGGAGATACCGATGACGAAGAAAACAAACGATAAGACAAAACGCAGCGTTAAATCCGCTACCCTGGCAGTGGCATTGCTGGTGAGTGTTGCCCTGCTTGTCGGGGGACTGATGTTGCATCAACAGCCTGCCCGGGCAGCCGATGTGGTGGTCTATAAAAGCCCGACCTGCGGCTGTTGCAGGGAATGGGTCAGCCACCTCAGAGAAAATGGTTTCGCGGTGACCGTGCACGACCGGCTCGACATGGATCCCGTCAAGCGCGCGATGGGCGTACCCCAAAGGCTGCAGTCCTGTCACACCGCGCAGGTGGGAGACTACGTGATCGAAGGTCATGTCCCCGCCGCCGACATCGTCCGTCTGCTGAGGGAGAAGCTGCCGGTAAGGGGGCTGACCGCCCCTGGTATGCCCATGGGCTCGCTGGGCATGGAGGGACCGAGAAAGGATCCCTATGAAGTGCTGGCATTCCAACCCGACGGCAGGACAACCATCTACGCCCGACACAATCAATAGGAAGCATCATGAATATCAAACAGAACCTATTGGCCGTACTGGTGTTGCTGATGACGTCACTATCCGCCACGGCTCACACACCGCCGCCGAATGCCAAGGTCTTTTTCATCGGTATCGAAGACGGCGCGGTGGTCGAGAGTCCGTTTAAGGTCAAATTCGGTATCGAGGGTTTTGGCATCACACCGGCCGGTACCCAGGGGAAGATCCGACACAAGGCCGGGCATCACCATCTGCTGATCGATGTGGATACAGCGCCCGATCTGGACAGTCCGATCCCCCGGGACGCGCACCACCTGCACTTCGACCGGGGGGAGACAGAGACGGTGCTGGAACTCCCGCCGGGAATCCACACCCTTCAATTACTGCTGGGCGACGAGGATCATGAACCGCAGGATCCGGCGCTGATGTCGGAGAAGATCACCATTCATGTGAATTAATTGTGGTTTTTATCAGTGGCCGATTGGATTGAAGAGTCTTATGTCTCCTGAAACGGTTGAACCTGAGTCGCTTTGAGTAATCGGAGTTTGTATGAAAGCACGTGAAAGCCTAAAACCCTCGGGACCCTGGGAAGTGCGGCGTCGAATACGGCTGCCTTCCCTGTCGCACCAGGCCGATGCTCTCGCTGTCGAAGGCGTCATCTCGGCACTGCCTGGCGTGGTCACTGCCGTGGCCGATGTGGAAAAGCAGCGACTGGACATACGATACGATGCCAGTCGTCTGAACTATCTGCGCATCGTGGAGGCGTTGGAACAGACCGGGTTTCCGGCGCTGGTCAGCTGGTGGAGCCGGATGAAAAGCAACTGGTACCGTTTTACCGACGAAACCGCCAGGGAAAATGCCAATGTCCCACCCTCTGCCTGCTGCAATAAACCGCCCAGATAGAACGCGATACGCTTCAGCGAAGCAATCGCGCAAAACAGCAGTGCCGGTGGCACGATCGATTCACAGTCAAGCCTCCGGTTTGATCCTGAACAGGATGGCATAGAGCGTCGGCACGAAGAGCAGGGTGAGCAGGGTGGCGAAGCCGAGTCCGGCCATGATGGTCAGGGACATGTTGACGAAGAAGACATCCTGCAGCAGCGGGATCAGGCCGAGGATGGTGGTGGCCGCCGCCAGCACCACCGGGCGCAGGCGGCTCACGGTGGAGTCGAGGATCGCCGGGTAGGGCGCTTTGCCGTCGGCGATCTGCTGGTCGATCTCGTCGATCAGCACGATGGCGTTCTTGATCAGCAGGCCGATCAGCGACAGGGCGCCGAGCAGGGACATGAAGTCGAAGGCGCCGTTGAAGCCGAGCAGGCCGGCAGTGATGCCGACGATGGCCAGCGGCACCGTGAGCCAGATGATCAGCGGCTGGCGCAGCTTGCCGAAGAGCAGGATGCTGACCAGGATCATGAGCAGGAATCCGAAGGGCAGGGAGGAGGCCAGTCCGGCCTGGGCGTTCTTCGAATCCTCGTACTCGCCGCCCCAGCTGAAGCTGTAGCCCGGCGGCAGCGCGATCGCCTCGATCTGCGGTTTGAGCCGGTTGAACAGCGGCGTGGCCAGCTCCCCGGTCGGGTTGCAGGAGGCGATGATGGTGCGGATGCGGTTGCGTGAACGCAGCAGGGGGTTTTCGAACACCGTCTCGAAGCGGCTGATCACCTGGGCCGCCGGCACCGACTGTTTCAGCACCGGACTCCAGATCACGATGTCGCGCAGATTGCCTACGTCGCCGCGCTCCTGCTCCGGGGCCCGCATGTAGATGGGCAGTACCCGGATGCCGTCGCGGAAGCGGCCCACCGGCGTACCGTCGAAGGCGTACTGCAGGGCGGCGGCCAGATCCTCGCGGCTGATGCCGAGCTGGCGTCCCACCTGCTCGTTGAAGACAGGGCGGATCAGCTTCACCGGCTGGCGCCAGTCGTCGCGGATGTCCTTGGCTTCGGCGTCGGCGCGCATGATGGTCTGGGCCTGTTCCGAGAGCTGGCGCAGCACGGCCGGGTCGGGGCCGTGGAAGCGGGCCTCGATCTTGCTGTCGCGTCCGGGGCCGATGCGCAGGGACTTGATGATGGGATCGGTCCAGGGATAGCGCTCCTTCATATGGCGGTCGACCTTGTCCCAGATCTCGGCGATGCGCTCGCGGCTGTCGGTCTGCACGATGATCTGGCTGTAGACCGGAGAGACCTCCCGCGGGTCGTAGACCAGGGTGAAGCGCTGATGCGGCCCGCCGATGCTGACGGTGGTCTGTTCGACGCCCTCCTGCTGCAGCAGGAATGCGTTGATGCGCAGGGTGTCCTCGCGGGTAGCGCGGATGTCGGTGCCCTCGATCTCCCAGACATCGACGAAGAACATCGGCGTGTTCGACTCGGGAAAGAAGGCCTGCTTGACGCTGCCGAAGCCGACCAGCGCCAGCAGAAACAGGCCCATCACCACTGCCACCGTGAACCAGCGCAGACGCACGGCGCGGTCGAGAATGCCGCGAAACAGCTTGAAGACGCCTTTGTCGTAGGGGTCCCCGTAGGCGCCGCCATCCTCGCTGCCGGGCTTCAGCAGCAGCGCGCAGAGCAGGGGGGTGGTGCTGATCGCCGTCACCCAGGAGAGCAGCAGGGAGTAGAGAATGACCCAGAACAGGGAGTTGGCGAACTCGCCCGTGCTGTCCTGGGAGAGACCGATGGCGGAGAAGGCGAGGATGCCGATGACGGTGCCGCCGAGCAGGGCCCAGATGGTCTTGCCCACCGTCTCGCGGGCGGCGTCCGCCGCCGGCATACCCGACTGCATGCGCACAAGCATGCCCTCGGCCACCACGATGGCATTGTCCACCAGCATGCCTAGCGCGATGACCAGGGCGCCCAGCGAGATACGCTGCAGCTCGATGCCGTCGAGGTGCATCAGCAGCAGGGTGCCGGATACGGTGATCAGCAGCACCGCGCCGATGATCAGGCCGGTGCGCAGGCCCATGAAGACGAGCAGCACCACGATGACGATGGCCACCGCCTGGCCCACGCTGACCAGGAAGCCGCCGACCGACTTCTCCACCTCCCCCGGCTGGTTGTAGATCGGTTTGATCTGCATGCCGAGCGGGATGTCTCCCCGCAGCTCCAGCACCCGCTGCTCCAGCAGGCGGCCGACGGCCACCACATTCTCGCCCGACTGCATGGAAATGCCCAGCGTCAGTGCCGGCTTGCCGTCGAGGTAATACATCTGTCCCGGCACCTCCTCGTAGGCCCGGGTGATGTCGGCGATATCTTTCAGGTAGATCAGCTTCTTCTCGTCCGAGACGACCAGCAGGTCGCCTATATCCCTGACCGACTGTTGCTCGCCGGTGGGTACGATACGCAGCCGCTCCCGGTCCACGTTACCGTGGCCGGCGGTGACCACCGCGTTCTGCGACTGTAGCAGCCTGGCGATGGCGCCGGGGGCAATGCCCAGTTCCCCCAGCCGGGCGCGGGAGATGTCGACATAGACGACCTCTTTCTGGGTGCCGCCGATGGCGACCTTGCGCACACCGGGCACCAGCACCAGCTCCCGCTTCAGGAAGTCGGCGAAGTCCCACAGGTCGCGCCAGGTATAGCCCTGTCCGGTCAATGCCAGATAGACGCCGTAGACATCGCCGAAATCGTCGATCACCATCGGTTCCTGGGCGCCGGGAGGGAGCTTGTTTTTCATGTCCGCGATCTTGCGCCGCAGTTCGTCGTAGATGTTGGGGAAGTCGTCGGCCCGATAGTTGTCCTTGAACTCGATGGCGATGTCGGACATGCCGGGGCGGGAGATCGACATCTTGATGCGTTTGACCTGCTCCAGGCGCTGGATGGCGTCCTCGATGTGGTAGGTGACCTCGTCCTGCACCTCCTGTGCCGAGGCCCCGGGATAGAGGGTGATGACCTTGGCGCTCTTGATGGTGAAGGCGGGATCCTCCAGCTTGCCCATGTTGTCGAAACTGAGCAGGCCGCCACCTACCAGGATGATGACCAACAGCCAGGAGATGACCGGTGTCCTGACGGAATATTCCCCGATATTCATGCGCAACCCTCTACTTTATTATTGTCGTTGGCGGCTTATTGTTAGTTCAGGTCGTCGCTGCGCTGCATGGCCTGCTCGAGCTCGGGCATCAGCCTCACCTTCATCCCCTCGACCAGAAACGGGGTACCTGCGGTGACGATTCGATCGCCGGCCTGCAGACCCTCGAGCACCTCGATCTGCTCTCCGAGCAGACGGCCGACCTTCACCTTGCGGGGTTTGACCGTCATCGCGGTTTCATCGATGAGCCAGGCCTGGGGATCGAGCTTGTAGTCGCCGACGATGGCACTGGCGGGAACGGTGTGCGGCATGTCGGCGCTGTCGAAGCGGCTGATGTCCACCGTGACGGTGGCGGTCATGCCCGGCAGTATGGTGGCGCTCTCCAGTTCCGGCATGGCATAGGTGGCCTGGAAGGTCTGGGTCCGCTCGTCGGCACGGGTGGTGATCTCGCGAAAGGTCAGCGGAAAGCTTTGGCCGGGAAGTCCCTCGAAGGAGGCGGAGACGGTGACCTTGTCCTTGGTGCTGCCGTCGCCTTCGGTCTTGAGGCCCCGCAGCAGGCTCTCCGGCACGTCGAACTTGACCTCCAGTTCGGAGATGTCCTGCAGATCGACAATGGGCTGTTTCGCCTGCACCTCCTCGAAGGTCTCGATATGGCGCTTGGCGATGAAGCCGCTGAAGGGGGCCATCAGCCGGGTGTAGGCGAGATCCTGCTGCGCTGACTGCAGTGAGGCCTCCGCACTCTTGTACTCCGCCTCCAGCTTGTCATAGTCCATCTTGGAGATATTGCCCTTCTTGATCAGCTCCTTGGCGCGGGAGAAGTTGCGTTCGGCCTTGTCGAAGCGCGCCTTGCGGTCGTTGACGATCAGCTGCAGATCCTTCGGATCGAGGCTGGCCACCAGCTGCCCGGCCTCCACCCGGTCGCCCTCCTTGACCGGCAGCTGTTTGAGCATGCCCGAGACGCGGAAGGAGAGTTCCGCCCGGCGTCCGGCATCGATGCGCGCAGGGAAGGTACGGCTGCCGCTATCGGCGGTGCTTTCGATGAGGAAGCTCTTGACCGGACGGATGACCTCCACCTGCTCCGGAGCCGGAGGCTCGCTGCAGGCGGTAAGCGTCAGGCAAAACGTCACTGTCCCCATAAGGGCGGGTAGAGACTTCTTCATTTTTATCACTCCCGTGTAGGGTCATCCAGCTGGTGGATTTTTCTAATGGTTATTTGAATAACTTTATCCTTAAATCTGATGAATAAACAGTGACACTCCGAGTATGACGAGCGGAAAACCTCCCCTCAAAAATACTCTTTCTCAATCATTCGCCCATTATTCATGTCGAAATTCGCAGAGACTTGAAAAACCGTGCTTTACCCACGCGTGCATGCGGGCGGCATATGCGGTTTCATGCTGTGTCTTGCTCTGTTGACCACCACGGGGTGCAGTACTTTGCCTGAGAATGTAACCAGAATCCCCAGCCATACGATCACCGACACCCAGAGTACACGCCTGGGTCTGGCGGTTACTGCCGATCTGGCCAGACATCCGGGCCACTCCGGGTTCTACCCTCTGAGTACCGGGCTGGATGCCTTCGTGGCACGTATCGCACTGATCGAGGCGGCGGACCGGAGCCTCGATGTGCAGTACTACATCTGGCACGCCGACGAAACAGGGATGATTATGATGCAGCGGATACTCGCCGCCGCCGACCGGGGTGTGCGTGTGCGATTGTTGCTGGACGATCTGGACACGGCCGGCAAGGATGCGGCGATACAGATACTCGACGACCATCCCAATATCGAGATCCGCCTCTTCAATCCCTTCAACTATCGCAAGCTGCGTGGCCTCGATTTCCTCACCGGCCTGCGGCGGGTCAATCGCCGCATGCACAACAAGTCCCTCACCGCCGATAACCAGACCACCGTCGTCGGCGGTCGCAATATCGGTAACGAGTATTTCGACGCCGTGGGCGAGACCGTCTTTACCGACCTGGATGTCCTCAGTGTGGGGCCCGTCGTGGAAGCCGTATCCAAGGCCTTCGATCGCTATTGGAACAGTGACTGGGCGGTGCCGGCGAGTGCCTTCTCCGATGGCGGGATCGACATCGGTTCACTGGATGATCTACGAAACCGCCTGCACGCCTTTCTCGATCGGGAAACGGACAGCGCGTATGTGCAGGCCCTGAAGGACACGCAACTGAGTCGGAAGATTCGCGCCGGCGATCTGGTTTTTTCCTGGGGTGATGCGGAGCTGATCTACGACGCACCCGAGAAGGTCGAGGCGGAGGCGGTGAATGCCGCCACCCATGTGGGTCCCCAATTGCATGCCATCGTCGATCAGACCCGGCAGGAGCTTATTGTGGTCTCGCCCTATTTCGTTCCCGGCGGTGCGCTGGTCGGCTATTTCGGGGAACTGGTGGAGCGGGGGGTGCGGGTGCGTATATTGACCAACGCCCTGGCGGCTAGCGACGTCTCCATCGTGCATGCCGGGTACATGCGCTATCGCAAGGACCTCCTGCGAAACGGCGTCGAGCTCTATGAATTCAAGCCGACACCCGTGGCTGCTAGGGAAAAGCGGAAATCACCCGGCTTCGGCTCGTCCGGCACCAGCAGCCTGCACGCCAAGGTCTTCGGTATCGATCGGCAGCAGCTCTTCGTCGGCTCTTTCAATCTCGATCCGCGCTCGGTGAGCCTGAACACGGAGATGGGGGTCTGGTTCAGGAACGCCGACCTGGGACGCCTGTTGGGCGAGACTTTCGACAGCGAGATCGACCGGGTCGCCTATCGTCTGACCCTGGAGGGGTCGGAACTCCGTTGGCAATCCCGGGAAGAGGGCAAGCCGGTCACCTACACGCACGAACCCGAAACCAGCTGGTGGCGACGTTTCACAACCCGGCTGCTTTCGCTGGTGGTGGTGGAGAGTCTGCTGTAGATGCTTGAGCTGCAATGGCTGGTCAGCACTGGATTCCCATCATCCCGCCTCAGGTCAGTCAATGCATTGACTGGGCCATGCAATCCGCTAGTGTATGCCGGGATAGTTATCGCATCGGAAGCACCCGTGGAGTACCACATGTACCGCCATCTCAATGCCGACAGGACCATCTCGACCATCGAGACCCTCAACAGTCGCATCGCCGAACGGTTTCCCACTTCCGGTCTCAGTCGTGTCTGTTGCGAACTTCATTTGGTGGCCAAAGAGAGCAAGGCACGGGTACAGCGTATCGTCCGCCCCAACCACGGGCTGCGCCTGCTCGTTGCCCTGGTTGTGCTGTTGGGGCTTATCGGTCTCTTCTACAGCATCTCCCTGCTGGAGATTTCGAGCCGTCCCTTTTCCATCGGTGAACTGGTGCAGATCACTGAAGCGGGCATGAACGACCTGGTGTTGATCGGCGCGGCCATCCTGTTCCTGGTCACGGTCGAGGTGCGCGTCAAACGGGCGCGTGCGCTCGAGGCGTTGCATGAACTGCGCTCCATCGCCCATGTCATCGATATGCACCAGTTGACCAAGGATCCGGGACGTTACGCCAGGGAGAGGATAGTCACCGCCTCGTCTCCGCCTTGGGAGATGACGCCCTACGAACTGACCCGCTATCTCGACTACTGCAGCGAGATGCTTTCGCTCACCGGCAAGGTGGGTGCGCTCTACGCCCAGAACTTCAGGGATCCGGTGGTGCTGTCGGCGGTCAACGAACTGGAGAGCATGACCACCGGTCTGAGCCGCAAGATATGGCAGAAGATCATGATCCTGCACAAGCTCGATGAGCGGGCAGCGGAGCGTGCGCCTGCTGCCGTGGGGTGATGGAGAGCGACCCGATTGCGGCTCGACGGACAGCTCCGCACTGACGGGGCGTCGATTCAGCTACTACTCGAGTAGCCGATGCGGAAACCACCCCAATGCTGACCATTGACGAAGATGGGGACGGAGAGGTCATGCATCACCTCGCCGGTGTCCCGCTTGTAGGTCTGCAGCAGAATCGGCTGGGTATGGCTGCCGCAACGTGAGCCGGTGCGATCATCGAAGATACGTTTGGTGCGGTTGTTGACCAGGTCTTTTTCGAGATTACCGGTCAGCGGTTTGCAGAAGCGATTGTTGTGGGTCGGTACATAACCCTTGGGATCCGTGGCGATGGCATAGACGATGGCTTCATTCTGCTGCAGGATCGGCTCCTGGATCGATGGCAGCAGGCTGTCGGCCAGCTGGTCGTAGGCGGTCGAGTACTTCTGGGGCTGAGTGTTTTCGATCGGTTTGTGCTGGCGGTCGAAGAGGTCGGACTGACTGATGCGTCTCGCTTCGATTGCACTTTCGAACGCCTGCTGAATCTGCTCGGCCGCTTCTTGTGCGATTCTGGCGATACGGTCATGCACGGTATCCATGTGCAGTCCGGCCAGCAGCTCGTAGATCTGTTCTCCCATGTCCGACAGTTCCAACGCCTGGTTGGATACGGACTGTATCTCATGTTCGCTGCGTTCGAGTCCTTCGCGAACGATGTCGACGGAGTGAGAGATGTGCGAGGTAGCCGAAGCCGACTCGTTGATGGAGGCGACGATCTGCTGCACCTTTGACTCCGACTGTTGCGAATACTGGCCGATCTCTTCCAGCACGCTACCCACCTGCTCCGTGGAGGCCACCATCTCCGACATGCGTTGGACCAGACTCTCCATGATCGTGACGGCCTGGGTGGTATCGTTCTTAACCTCCTTGAGCATTTCGCCGATCTCGCCCGTGGCCGTGGTGGTCTTGTTGGCAAGCCCTCTCACCTCGTCGGCTACTACCGAGAAACCGCGTCCGTTCTCTCCCGCCCGGGCCGCCTCGATGGCGGCGTTCAGCGCCAGCAGGTTGGTCTGATCGGCGAGTCCGTCGATGACCTGGGCAATGCCCTGGATCTTGTTGGAGTGTTCCTGCAGCTTGCCGACCAGGGTCGAGGTCTGGACCACGCTCTCGCTCACGCCATGAATCTGTTGAATCGCACCTTGTACCTTCAACAGACCCTGATGGCTCTCGTCCCGTGTCTCAGTTGCCGCCGTGGCAGCCTCATCCGCGCTGTCCGCCGCCTGGCTGCTGGTTTGCGCCATCTGGTTGGCTGAAGCGGCAATCTCGGTGATCTCCCGCACATCGCCTTCTATCTTCTTTTTCAACTGATCGATGAAATGGGAGACCTCGGCGGCGGCGATGGAGATATTCCCGCCGCACTGGGAGAGGTTTCGCCCAAGGTCGTGAAAGTGGGTGATGTAGTGTTGGGTCGAGCGGGCGATCTCGCCCAGGAATGGGTGCCGGTGGTGGGTTTCCAGCTCTTGCAGGCAATCCGCCTGCCCTTGCGCGCACTGCCTGAGATGGGATGAAAAGCCGGCCATCGGACGGATCAGCCGCCAGTGAATGATGGCAACGGACAGGCAGACCGCGGCCAGCCCGACGATCAGAGCGCTCAGCAGGGGTGGGAGCGAATTCGGCAGAAGCGCGGACAACAATAGGCTGGTTGCGAGGGTCGCGATAAGGATGGGTAGATACAACCCGATAAGGGCTTTCTTGGACAAGCTCATCGATAACTGGATCCTATTCTGTTTCTCACCGGATGATCTGGCGCCCGCCTTTCAAGGGGGCTCCAAATTTGTACGTTAGCGGCGTTATCGCAAGAAACTTGAATAATAATCAATCTCAAAAAAATCGATTGAATCCAACGGTCTACGCCCACTCGCTGACAAACAAATGAATGAAAGGTCCTCGGTTTGACGCGAAATCACCGGGAAGGGGGATGGGTACGAGCCACGACCGCCCCCTATCGGGAGTCTGTGATACGGCTATCGGCAAGTGGACAGCGCTGCGGACCTGTGAAGACGATTACTCCACGGCTTCGGATTCGGTTAGACGCCGCAACAGCCAGCCGCGAAAAAAGGGATTCTCCATATCGGCATAGAGCTGCGCCTCCTGCAACCAGGCTCGCAGTTGATCCGGGTTCTCGACGGGATGGCCATGCTGAGCCTGAAAGCAATCGAGATAGAACTCCCCCTGCAGTGACCGCCACTGGGTTTCGTCGTAGCTGTTCTTGAACAGATTGGGGAAGGGGATGATGTTGTCATTGCTCATGATCGATCGGTCCTTTGCGGCATATTTCCACTATGACATGTCGGACTGAGTGAGTGCCAGGTGAAGATGAAGAGGTGTCCCTGACATGCAAGTCATTTCGCTCCGTAGTGGTATCGCAAGACTGAGTCAGCCAGCAAGGAGTCGTGTTGCCGTAGCGGGTGCTTCGATACTGCGTTGACTGGGGATGCGCAGAATCCAGCTACGGCTCCGACCGCAATCGATCGCAACGACTCTGCGTCGGCATATCAGGTTCCGCAGAAAGTCACCCGCACCCGTTCATGCTCGAGCGGTGGCTCCGCATAGTGCTCGAACCCAGGCTGCATCGTGAACGGCTCAGCGAGTACTCGTCGCAGTTCATGGAAGAGGCTGAAATCGCCCTGGAAGGCGGCATTGATTGCCCTGGACACTTGGTGGTTGCGGGGAATCACGCGCGGATTGACCCTGGCCATCAGTTCAGCCGCCTTTTGGCGGCCACCCGGCTGGTTGTCGATGCGCTGCAGCCAGCGGCTTTCGAAATCACCGAAAACAGGCGGTGTGTCGCTGGTCAGGCGATCCGCCAGCCGGAGGAAGCTCAGGCTGTAGTCGAGGCCTTGGTTCTGCAGGTGCTGCAGCCAGGCGGTGACCAGTGCCGGGGTATCCTCTTGCGCGCTGGCGAGGCCGAGCTTCCGGCTCATCAGTTCGAAAAAGTGTGATTCAAAAGTGGCTTGGAAACCACGCAGGGTCGCTTCATAGTCCTGCTGTTTTCCTTCCAGCATCAACAGACATTCGGCCAGCCGCGCCAGGTTCCACTGCGCCATGCCGGCCTGCTGACCGTAGGCATAGCGACCGTACTGATCGATAGAACTGAAGACCTTGTCGATGTGGAATTCGTCCATGAAGGCGCAGGGGCCGTAGTCGAGGGTTTCGCCGGAGATGGCGCAGTTGTCGGTGTTCATCACGCCATGGATGAAGCCGAGTGCCATCCAGTGGGCGATCAGCCGGGCCTGGGCTTCGACCACTTCCGAGAAAAAGGCCAGTACCGGTTCCGGTGCCGAGTCACTGTCGGGATAGTGACGGGCAATGGCGTAGCGGGTCAGTTCCGCCAAGGCCTCCCGCTGATTGCGGGCGGCGAAGTATTGAAAGGTGCCGACCCGGATATGGCTGGCGGCCACACGTGTCAGCACGCCGCCAGGCTCTCCCGTTTCCCGGTACACCGTTTCGCCGGTGGTGACCGCTGCCAGGGCGCGCGTGGTGGGGACCCCCAGTCTGTGCATGGCCTCGCTCAGCAGATACTCCCGGATCACCGGCCCCAACGAGGATTTGCCGTCGCCCCGGCGGGAGAAGGGGGTTTGCCCCGAGCCCTTGAGCTGGATGTCGTAACGACCGCCATCCACCGGGCTGACGACCTCTCCCAGCAGGGCGGCGCGTCCATCACCGAGTTGCGGCACGAAGTGACCGAACTGGTGACCGGCATAGGCCAGGGCGACGGTCTTGCCGCCCGGCAGGGGTTCACTGCCGCTGAAGATGCGCGCCAGTCTGGCCTTGTCGCGACCCAGCTCATTCAGGCCGAGATGCTCGGCCAAGGCCTGGTTCCACACAATCAGCTCCGGCTCGGGGGCGGGATCAGTGCGGACCTGGGCGTAAAACTCCTCGGGAAGCGAGGTATAGCTGTTGATGAAGTTCATGCGATCAGTTTCGCATGGCCCGGTGTGGATTCAACCGCGTCAGAAATCGGGAAGTCGTACCGGTTTCGTTGTTTGGCGGATCGCTCAGGGGATGCGGAGTGGAAACAAAAAAGCCCGCTGATATCAGCGGGCTTGATGTCTGAGCGATGTCAGTATGTCTGGTGCCGAGGAGAGGACTTGAACCTCCACGGGGTTGCCCCCACTAGCACCTGAAGCTAGCGTGTCTACCAATTTCACCACCTCGGCATAAGGGGTCACCGGTCGTTGACCGGCTTGGAGATCGCGAACTCTACCGTCAGATTTGTTGTCTGTCAATTGTTGCCAGGGGTATATGCCTGTGCTGCGTTGCGCTCTCCGTTCGGATGCCCTTGGCCGGGCTTCGGGCGGGTGGGCTGGGGGCATATGCCAGGCTCGAACTCTGCAGGTCAAGTTGGATCGGTCATGGGCCTGTGATAGCTTGCCGGAAATTATTTCCTAACAATTCGGATGTCGTGGCCATTATGATTTTCAGACTGCTCAGACCCCGGTGCCGGGAGGCACTCACCCTCATCCTGTTGATGCTTGTGTTGCCGTCCTTGCGGGTGGAAGCCCTGGAACTGAAAGGCGATCTCATGCAGGGCGGCATGGTGATCGGCACCACCGAGCCCGGCAATCGCGTCGTCTATGACGGTCAGGCCATCCGGGTCTCACCCGAGGGGCTCTTTATACTGGGATTCGGCCGGGACGATGAGCTGGAACACACACTGGAGGTGAAGCGGGGTGACGCGAGCGTGGAAAAGCGTGACCTCATCATCGGCAAACGCCAGTACCAGATTCAGCGCATCGACGGATTGCCGCCGTCGAAGGTGACGCCACCCAAACGGGATTGGGAACGCATCAAACGGGAGACGGCGCTGGTCAAGAAGGCGCGCCGCCTCGACGATCCGCGCACCGATTTCGCCAACGGTTTCATCTGGCCCGCCAATGGGGTCATCAGCGGTGTTTACGGCAGCCAGCGCATCCTCAACGGCGAACCCCGGCGGCCCCACTTCGGGGTCGACATCGCCGCACCCAAAGGTACGCCGGTCTACGCCCCGGCGGACGGCGTGGTGACGCTGGCATATGCGGACATGTTCTATTCGGGCGGAACCCTGATTCTCGACCACGGCCACCAGCTCTCGTCCTCGTTTCTGCATCTGAGCCGGTTGCATGTGAAGGTGGGTGACCAGGTGAAGCAGGGGGACCTGATTGCCGAGATCGGGGCCACCGGCCGGGTCACCGGCGCCCATCTCGACTGGCGTATGAACCTGCGCAAGGCACGCATCGATCCCCAGTTGCTGGTGCCGCCGATGCCGGTGGCGAAGAAATCCCGGGAGTAGTATGGAAAGACTGAATCTGATTCAGTTTGGCCAGAACAAGTGTGGTAAAGTCTCCCGGCGTACACCCCCAACCCCCCGTCACAGATGATGGAACGGACATGAAACTGATCAAGCGATTTCTGATACTGCCACTGCTATTTGTACTGACGACGGCCCATGCCGAGGATCTGATGACGATCTATCAGCTGGCGTTACAGAACGATCCCCAGTTACGGGCGGCCAAGGAGCAGCTCAACGCGGCACGGGAGACCAAGAGTCTGGCCCGCTCCCAATTGCTGCCCAACATTGGCCTGGGTGCCACTTACGATGCGGTGCGCAGGGACCTCAAGACCTCGCAGGGTGTTTCAGTGGACGACACCGACAGCTACAACCAGTCGGGCCTGGGGTTGAACCTGACCCAACCCATCTATCGGCGGGACCGGCTGGTGCAGTTCGAACAGGCCGACAGCAGCATCGCCCAGGCGGAGGCGCAGTATGCCGCCTCCGAGATCGATCTGATGGTGCGCAGCACCACCGCCTACTTCAATATTCTATCGGCGGAGGATGACCTGAGGGTGGCAATCGCGGAGCGGGAGTCGACCGGACGTCAGCTCGAGCAGGCGAAGCAGCGTTTCGATGTCGGCCTGATCGCCATCACCGACGTGCACGAGGCCCAGGCCGCCTACGACGCGGCGCGAGCGGCCGAGATCGGCGCCGAAAACGGTCTCGACAATGCCTGGGAGGCCCTGTTCGAGATCATCGGTTCCCAACCCAAGAGCAATCTGGCCAAGCTGGGTGACCGTCTGCAGCTGAATCCGCCGGTGCCCAACGATCTGCAGGCCTGGTCGGATAGCGCCCAGCAGGAGAACTTCAGCATCCTCGCCGCCAACGCCAATCTGGAAGTGCTCAACCAGGAGGTGGAGGTGAGCCGTTCCGGCCACTATCCGACCCTCGATCTGGTGGGCGGTTACAATCTGAACCGCAGCGATTACGAGTTCGCCACCGAGTCCGATACGGCTTCCGTCGGCCTGGAACTGCAGGTCCCGCTCTATACCGGCGGCGCAGTCAGTGCCCAGACCCGCCAGTCCCTGGCCAACTATCGGGCTGCGCAGCAGAGTCTCGACCAGACCCGTCGCGCCGTGAACCGCCAGGTGCGCGACGCCTTCCGCGGCGTGCTCTCCTCGATCAGTCAGGTGGAGGCGCTGAAGGCGGCCACCATCTCCGCCCAGAGCGCACTGGAGTCGACCCAGGCCGGTTACGAGGTGGGTACCCGCACCATCGTCGATGTGCTCAACGTGCAGCGTAACCTCTTCTCGTCCCAGCGCGACTACCTCAACTCCCGCTATGCCTACATCATCAACGCCCTCTCGCTGAAGGCCGCCGCCGGCAATCTCAGCGAGGAGGACCTGCAGCGGGCCAATGGCTGGCTGGAGCGCTGAGCGGGATGTCCGGCAACAGCATCGGCAAACTCTTTACGGTAACCTCCTTCGGCGAGTCCCACGGCCCCGCCATCGGTTGTATCGTCGATGGCTGCCCCCCGGGGCTCGAGCTGTCGGCGGCCGATCTGCAGCACGATCTCGATCGTCGCAAGCCGGGCACCTCACGCCACACCACTCAGCGCCGTGAAGACGATGAGGTGGAGATCCTCTCCGGGGTCTTCGAAGGCAAGACCACCGGCACCCCGATCGGTCTGCTGATTCGCAACCAGGATCAACGCTCCAAGGATTACTCCGAGATCATGGATCGCTTCCGCCCGGGCCATGCCGACTACACCTACAACCAGAAGTACGGCTTCCGCGACTACCGCGGCGGTGGTCGCTCCTCGGCCCGGGAAACCGCCATGCGGGTGGCGGCGGGCGGCATCGCCAAGAAATACCTGCGCCAGCGTTACGGCATCGAGATCCGCGGCTACCTGGCCCAGCTCGGTCCGATCCGCGCCGAGAAATTCGATTGGGACCAGGTGGAGCGCAACCCCTTCTTCTGCCCCGACGCCGACAAGGTGGCGGAGATGGAGGCCTACATGGATGCCCTGCGCAAGGAGGGCAACTCCGTCGGCGCCCGTATCAATGTGGTGGCGAGCGGCATGATGGCCGGCCTCGGCGAACCCATCTTCGACCGTCTCGACGCCGAGTTGGCCCATGCCCTGATGAGCATCAACGCGGTCAAGGGGGTGGAGATCGGCGACGGTTTTCTGAGCGTGGAGCAGAAGGGTACCGAGCACCGGGACGAGATGACCCCCGAGGGGTTTCTCAGCAACCATGCCGGTGGTGTGCTGGGCGGTATCTCCAGTGGCCAGGACCTGATCGCCAGCATCGCTCTCAAGCCGACTTCGAGCCTGCGCCTGCCAGGTCAGACGGTGAACCGTGAGGGCCAGTCGGTCGAAGTGGTGACAAAGGGGCGTCACGATCCCTGCGTAGGCATCCGCGCCACCCCCATCGCCGAGGCGATGATGGCCATCGTGGTGATGGACCATGTACTGCGCCACCGGGGGCAGAATATGGATGTCAGCTCAGGTCTGAGCGATCTGGGGGCGTGACACTCTCTCTATCGCAAAGCGCGCAATGAAACGCAAAGCCTGCGAAGTTTTGCGTAGCCTGGATGGCGCGGAACGGAATCCAGGGGGCCAAGCCAATCGATTCCCCGGATTCCACTTCGTTGCATCCGGGCTACCAGCTCCATAACGCAAAGCGCGCGATGAAGCGCTAAGCTCGCCAAGTATGAACACTGAATACGATTCAAACACTTTGCGTGCATTGCGCTTCATTGCGTGCTTTGCGTTATCCATCTTCCCATCCCAACGGCGCTGACCCGGAATGCCCTACTGGCGCCTCTCCGGCTTCTATCTCTTCTACTTCGCCTCGTTGGGCGCGCTGCTGCCGTTCTGGGGACCTTATCTGAAAGCACGCGGATTCGGTCCTGAGGAGATCGGCGAGCTGATGGCGGTGATCATGGTCACCAAGCTGATCGCACCCAACATCTGGGGCTGGATCGCCGATCACACCGGGCTGCGCATGCCGTTCGTGCGTCTGGCCTCCTTGCTGTCGGCGCTCTGTTTCGTCGGCGTCTTCTATGCCGAGGGCTTCTGGTGGCTGGCCCTGGTGATGATGCTCTTCAGCTTCTTCTGGAACGCCTCGCTGCCCCAGTTCGAGGCGGTGACCATGAGCCACCTGAAGGAGCGCATCCAGCACTACAGCCGCATCCGCCTGTGGGGCTCCATCGGCTTCATCCTCACCGTGGGACTGTTGGGTGTATTGCTGGAGAAGCGGGGTGTCGAAGTGGTGCCGCAGATGGTGCTGCTGCTCTACATCGGCATCTTTCTCAACAGTCTGCTGGTGCCGGAGAAGCCGCCCGAGCATCCGCAAGTGGAGCAGGGCTCGATCATGCAGGTACTGAGGCGGCCCGCCGTGCTGGCCTTTCTGCTGGTGACCTTCCTCATGCAGGCGAGCCACAGCACCTACTACGCCTTCTACTCCATCTATATGGAAGACGCGGGCTACTCGAGCAGCGCCATCGGCCAACTGTGGGCCCTGGGGGTGATCGCCGAGGTGGTGGTCTTTATCTTCATGCACCGCCTGCTGCAGCGCTGGGGGGCGCGGCGGGTACTGATCGCCAGCCTGGCCATCGCCGTGGTGCGCTGGATACTGGTAGGAGTGGCGCCGGAGAACCTGCCCCTGGTGCTGCTGGCCCAGCTGATGCACGCGGCCACCTTCGGCACCTTCCATGCCGCCGCCATCCACCTCATCCACCACTACTTCGTCGGCCGCCACCAGGGGCGCGGTCAGGCCCTCTACAGCAGCGTGAGTTTCGGCGCCGGCGGCGCTTTCGGCAGTCTGCTCAGCGGATACCTCTGGACCGGGATCGGCCCGGAGGCCACCTACGGGGTAGCCGCGGGCTACGCCCTGCTGGCGGTGATCGTCGCCTGGCGCTGGGTCGATCGTGTGGCTGAACCTCAAGCGGCTTGACAGGGGCGGCGCGGGACAGTACCGTGCTGCACCGTTGCTGCGCTGCAGCAGAGGCGGCTGCATGACCTCGCCTCGATCGTGTCGCTTTTCATTTCGCTAATCCGGAGTCAATCAATGGCCATTGAACGCACCTTCTCTATCATCAAACCCGATGCCGTGGCAAAGAACGTGATCGGACAGATCTACAGCCGTTTCGAAGAGGCAGGTTTGAAGATCGTGGCCGCCAGGATGCTCCACCTGACCCGCGAGCAGGCCGGCGAATTCTACGCCGTGCACAAGGAGCGTCCCTTCTACAATGATCTGCTCGACTTCATGACCTCCGGCCCCGTGATGGTGCAGGTGCTGGAAGGGGAGAACGCGATCGCGCGCAACCGCGAGATCATGGGCGCCACCAATCCCCAGGAGGCCGCTCCGGGCACCATCCGCGCCGACTTCGCCAAGACCGTCGACGAGAACGCGGTGCACGGCTCCGACGGCCCCGACACCGCCAAGGTCGAGATCGCCTTCTTCTTCCCCGAAGGGGTCTGCGAGCGCACCCGCTGATTTCCTCTCCAGTTCGCATCCTCTCCTCCGAAGGAGATCCTTCGGGGAGGGGAGAATCCCCTATAGCCTGGGTAACACCCCCTAACGCTCCCTCGTAGTTGACCTTGGTTCTGTTCCCCTGAGGCGACTATTTCCACAAAAACGCCGCCGGTAAAACGAAATAAATTCATCGACAAAGGGCTAGAATCCGGTGAAAGGCGATTGCCGTTGTTCGCCAGGCCATGGAGTCGTTGGCCATTCGGATCGAGGGAGCGGACCGTGATCAATAAAGGACATCCTCCAACACCGTCGTGAGGAGTGTCTGTCATGGGATACGATCTCCGGGCCGGCGAAAAACCGCCATTGCGAGTGGTAATCCTGACCGGGGGCGGTCCCCGTTTCATATTGCCTTTTCTCGGTTCCGAACTCTCCATCGCCGGCATCATCGAGCTGAACAGGCAGGCCAGCCCCATATCGCTCAGGGAACATCTGAAAGAGCTGATCAGGCGTACGCGAGTGCTGAAGTATTGCCGCCTGCAGATGCATTACCAGGCGAGAAACAAAGGCTGCAGCCACCACTACATCGCTCGCGGCTCGGATGGGGCGTTGGCCCAATGCCTGAAAGCGCTGAAGCCCGATGTGGTCGTGGCCTACAGGATTCCCCTCCTGAAACCCGATTTCCTGGACATTCCCGCACTCGGTTTCATCAATCTCCATCCCTCCCTGCTGCCGAAATATCGCGGTGGCCACCCCATTCTCTGGATGGCGCGGGATTACGATCTCGAGGGCGGCGTGAGTGTCCATTTCATGACGCCGCAGGCCGACAGGGGAGAGCTGCTGGCCCAGGCCACTTTCCCCATCACGCCGGGCGCCAGCGAGGAGCAAGTGGAGCGGCGGGCGATCCATGAACTGGGCATTCCCCTCGCGATACGGGCGCTGAAAAAACTCGAGCAGGGGACGTTGGCGACGGTGGAGCAACCGGTGGAGAGTCCGACCCCGTACGCCTATCGTCGCAGCCACCAGCAGATCTGGGAAATGATCGATTGGGATGGCTGGTCCCTGGAACATACCTGGCACATGCTGCGGTGCCACCCCTTCTGGAAATCCCGGTTGCCGGATATGCAACGCTGGCGACGCTGGGTCGATTGGCGTATCGGGGCCATCGAGTGGCAGTTGCTGCCAGGTGCCCGGGGTGAGATCGAATCGAGACGGGGCGGCTACTGCCTGCGTCACCGTCATGGCTGGATTACGATCAATCCGGTCATACGGCCCAAACGCTTACTGAAACTGTTTCTGCTCTGGCTTCTGGAGCGACCCGTGGCCCTTATTGAGCAGTACGCTCAACGTCGCTGATTCAATCGCTGAAGTCGGCTTGGATGAAATCGGCGTACTCGGTCCACGGTAGCGCGATCTCCCCGTGGCGGGCCACCCGTGGCAGAATGATCTCGGCATGCAGGGAGTGAAGCTGCCGGGCGATGTGCTGAATCCGTTCCGTGCCGATACGCAGCAGTGAACGGTGGGGCCTGACCGCATCGGCGCGCAGATAGGCAAGGACCTTGTAGGCGGTCTCGTTGCAGGCGAAATTGCCCAGTGTCACGGTCATTCCCATTCCCGTCAATTCTCCGATCAGCTCCCTGGCCGCTTTCAGATTGGCGGCAAGTGAGGGCAGATCGAATTCCACCATCAGTCCGGTGCCGACAATCTGACGTCGTCGCAGCTCGGATCTGATGAAGTCGAGATAGTCGGGCTCTGTCGCAACCGAGGCGGACTGCCTGAAGATCAAGCGTTCCGATCGTCCCTGTACGACCATGTCACCCAACGCTTGCAGGGCCTGTATGCAGACAAAATGGTCGAACTCCCGGATCAAATCGTTCTTCGCCGCCGTCAGATAGGGATCTTCGTGGTGGGTGGCCGGTGCGGGCATTGGAATCAGTTCGATCGTTTTCGGCGCGGTGTCGAGGCAACTGTTGTATTGCTGACGCTTGAACGGTATCGCTCCCTCTCTGATGGCGTTCAGGAAACCCTCGTGTTTTGCCATTGTGGTATGCGATGGCGCATCGCTTTCCTCGGCGGTTTCGCCATGGAGTTCAAAGCCCCGCACGCCCCTGCGATGGGCCGATTCAGCACGGGCCTCGGCATGACAGAGTTGCTCATAGGCGTTGCGATCGGCCCCATTGAGCAGCACCATGCCGATGCCGACACACAGCGGCTTGTCGCTGACCCTCGTCTTCGACAGCGTGGCGTAGAGCTGCTCTGCGAGGTCTTCCAGCGCCTTTTCGTCGTCGCGTCGATAGAGCAGCGCCAACCGGTTCTGGTCGAGAGACGCCAGTAGATCGTTCTCCCGCAAATGGGCCTGCGCCTTATCAGCAAACGCGTTGATCGGCATATGCTGTTCGGCGTCGATCGAACCGGAATCGGTCAGGTAAATCACCAGCAATGCACGGAATCCGGCCTGCTCACCGGCCTCGCCCAGAAGCATATCGAGCCGGTTCAACAGCGTTCTGCGACTGGAGGGTCGTGTGGATACATCGATCTGTTTGAGAGCGACAGCGGCGATCTGATGCGCCCGCTCGATACGGGTGTTGATGGTTGCCAGCAGCTGCTGGGGCCGTACCGGTTTGGTGAGAAAATCGTCGGCCCCGGCCTGCAAGGCCAGCAGTTTCTTTTCCGGATCACCCTCACCCGAGAGAAAGACCACCGGAATGGCGGATGACTCCCAGCGATCGCGGATCACCCGGGTCAGTTCGATACCGTCAGCGCCGGGCATATAGAGGTCCATCAGGATCAGGTCGGGCTCGAACCGGACCACGGCGTCGATGACACTCAAGGGGTCGGTGATGGTGAGGGCCTCCAGTCCCCCTTTCTGCAGCAGTTTGCCGGCGAAGTTTGCCTGGGCCTCGTCATCCTCGACGATCAGCACGCGATGGCGTGGCTTGAGCTGGGGAAAGAGATGATACCGCAGCCCCGAAAGCAGCTGTGCGACATCCACCGGACGGGTGAACAGATGGGCGGCGCCGGCACGCAAGGCTGTCAGTCGCACATCGATGGTGCTCTGATCAGCGATGATGAAAAGGGCCGGGGCGGCGGATCGGTTTAACTTCAGCAGATGCAGAATCGGTTCCAGAGCCTGGGTTCCAAGCAGGGCGGCGTCGATCAACAGCGCCTTGGTACCGGGACCGACGAGAATGACCTGCAGCTCATCCGCATCCGCTGTCTTGCGACAGCGTAGACCGCTGCTTTCGAGCCCTTCGACATAGGCGTCCATCTGATTGTCCGTTTCGCAGAGGATGGCCAGATCGTAGGGTGCCGCCGGCATCTGCGATTCCACCGTCGCGATGTGGGGCGTCGTCGTCCGCGCGGGTTTTCCGGCCAGTCTCCTCAGCTCGTCCAACTGACCATCGAGCGTGCGCAACTGCTCGTCATCGGGCGGCGAATTGTCGTCGATGATCTGATTGATCATCTCATCAATGGTGGTTACGACCTGATAGAGGGACTCGTCATGGTACTGTTCGCTGCGGCAGGCGAGTTCATGGAGATGTCGCGTCAGCGTTTGAATCGAAGAGCCGTTCCAGATACCGGAAGGCAGTATCGGCCAGTTGGCTTCTATCTTTTTCACCCTCACCGGGAGGTCCGAAACTTGTGATGCGGTCGGTGTCTTGTCGATAGAGGTCATGGGTAACTGTACGAACGGGTAAAGCTTCGGTCCGATTAGACGATTATTTTCGTTTATTCCTGAAAAATCAAAAAAGAATCTCGCCCCTAAAATGAGGAAAGCGCTTCCTGGATTGAGCTTCGACAACCATCGCTGATTGCTCAGGCAACGGTGTGAGAGAGACGGCGGCCGGGGTTGCTCCCGGTTGTCCGGGTTGTACAGATCCTCCTACGATGGGATAGGGCTGGCGCTGGCGTCTATACCATCGGTGATATTACCGCACTAAATTAATCAACTATTGTTGATAGGGTATAGACGCAAATCATTCTCACTATCAAAACAGCCCGTTGTGCGATCCACCCAGGCTGGCCAATGGGCGCAGTGAAGCGGAGGAGAGCGATGGAGAAACACCAGACCCCCATGCTGGATCAGCTCGAAGGCGGTGAGTGGCCCAGCTTCATCACAGGTATCAAACGCCTGCGCGACCTGCATCCCGATCAGCGCATCCGCGAGACCACCAACGACCTGCTCGGTCAGCTCGAGCACTCCTACGAGACCCGAAAGGGCTACTGGAAGGGCGGCACCGTCAGCGTCTTCGGCTACGGCGGCGGCATCATCCCCCGTTTTTCCGAAGTGGGGGAGCAATTCCCCAAGTCCCGCGAGTTCCACACCCTGCGCGTGCAGCCCCCGGCGGGTAACTACTACACCACCGACATCCTGCGGCGCATGGCCGACAGCTGGGAGAAGTGGGGCTCGGGCCTGGTCACCTTCCACGGTCAGACCGGCAACATCATGTTCATTGGCGCTACCACCGAGAACACGCAGAAATTCTTTGATGAGATCAACGACTATGGCTTCGACCTCGGCGGCGCCGGGCCCTGTGTGCGCACCGCCCAGTCCTGTGTCGGCTCGGGCCGCTGCGAGCAGTCCTGCGCCAACGAGCACGAGATCCACCGCCGCCTGGTCAACAACTTCATCGATGAGATGCATCGGCCGGCGCTCCCCTACAAGTTCAAGGACGAGGTCAAGAAGTATGTCGGGACCAAGGGCCGCAAGTACCTCATCGACAATGTCATCACTCGCTGTCCCACCCACGCCCTGTCGCTGGAGGACGACGACACCCTCAGCGTCGACAACCCCAACTGCGTGCGCTGCATGCACTGCCTCAATGTCATGCCCAAGGCGCTCTCGCCGGGTCAGGACAGAGGCATCAGCCTGCTCATCGGCGGCAAGCGCACGCTCAAGATCGGTGACCGCTTCGGTACCGTGATCATCCCCTTCATGAAGATGGAGAGCGAGGAGGACTACGAGCGGCTGGTGGAGATCGCCGAGGAGACGGTGGACTTCTTCGCCGAGAACGCCCTGGAGCACGAACGCATCGGCGAGATGATCGAGCGTATCGGGCTGGTCAACTTCCTCGACGCCCTGGGTATCGATGTGGATCCCAACATGATCGTCAGTCCACGCGAAAGCTCCTACGTGCGCACCGACACCTGGGAGGAAGAAGCCGCCAAGTGGTACGAACGCCATCCCCGCAAACAGTCGGTGGACGTCGCCTGAGGAGGTAAGCCATGGCTAAAGCCCCACGCAGAGAACCCATCGAGACCGGTTGCCCCGACGGCATCCAGTACATGCATCCGGTGATGAAGCAGAACTTCGGGCAGTGGCGCTACCACGAGGATCCGCGCCCCGGCGTGCTGCGCCACGTGGCCGAGAGCGGTGACGAGATCTGGACCGTGCGCGCCGGCACCCAGCGCATCCTCGATCTCTTCACCCTGCGCAAGTTGTGCGAGATCGGCGATACTTTCGCCGACGGTTATGTGCGCTTCACCATCCGCAGCAACATGGAGTTCATGGTCGCCGACCGCGCCAAGGTAGGCCCCCTGATCGAGGCGCTGGAAGACAACGGCTTTGTGGTCGGCGGTACCCGTAACTCGGTGGCCGCCATCTCCCACACCCAGGGCTGGCTCCATTGCGACATTCCGGGTACCGACGCCTCCGGCGTGGTGAAGTCGATGATGGACCAGCTGGTGGACGAGTTCCGCCAGTGGAATATGCCCAACCGGGTCCACATCACCACCTCCTGCTGCCAGATCAACTGCGGCGGCCAGGGCGACATCGCCATCAACATCCAGCATACCAAGCCGCCCAAGATCGACCACACTCAGGTGGCCAACGTCTGCGAACGGCCCTCGGTGGTGGCCCGCTGTCCTGTGGCGGCGATTCGTCCCGCCATGGTCAACGGCAAGCCCTCGCTGGAGGTTGACGAGAAGAAGTGCGTCTGCTGTGGCGCCTGCTATCCGCCCTGTCCGCCGATGCAGATCAACGATCCGGAGCACTCCAAGCTGGCGGTCTGGGTCGGTGGCAACCACTCCAACGCCCGCAGTCGCCCCAGCTTTCAGAAGCTGGTGGCGGCCGGCATCCCCAACAACCCGCCACGCTGGCCCGAGGCTACCGCCATCGTCAAGCGCATCCTCAAGGCCTACCGGGAGGATGCCCGCGACTGGGAGCGCATCAGCGACTGGGTCGAGCGCATCGGCTGGCCGCGATTCTTCGAGGTCACCGAACTGCCCTTCACCAAGTTCCACATCGACAACTGGCGCGGTCAGCAGAAGAGCCTCAACGCCTCGACCCATTTGCGGTTCTGAACAGTAGCGGGTTTTCGGTGTGGCTTGCCGCGCCGTCAGAAGAAATCCGCGGCATGAATTCCCGTAGGGTGGGGCTCTGCCTCACCCAATCATTTGCCAGCAACTCCCTCCCATTCAGTCTCGATTCATCTTTGCCAAGGCACACTCCCTCCCTGTAACCGGCATACGCCGAGCCCAGGCTGCTGACTTGCCGCTTGCTTATGAGTAAAGTCACCTATCAAACTGTCTCAACGACTTAACCACCCAACACCCGCCGACCACATGAAGAACAAAGCCTGGTTGATCCTCCTCCCCCTGTTGCTCATCGCCGGTTTGATCGGCTGGCAGGTTACCGCACGTCTGCAGGAGTCAGGCGGCGGATCGAATGCGAAGAAGGAGGCGACTCGGCCCGTGCCGGTGGAGGTGGCCGACATCCAGGTCGGCGACATCGAGCTGCGCCGCGTCTTTTCCGGCACCCTGCAGGCGTATACGGAATTTGTGGTCGCGCCCAAGTTGAGCGGCCGCATCGAGCAGATTGACGTGGACCTTGCCGACATCGTCACCCGGGGCCAGGTGGTGGCCCGGCTCGACAACGACGAATACGTGCAGGCAGTGCGCCAGGCCGAGGCCGACCTGGCGGTGGCCCGGGCCAACCTGGCGGAGGCGGAGAGTCTGTTGAAGATCGCCGAGCGCGAGCTGCAGCGGATCGAGAGTCTGCGCAAGAAAGGGGTGAGCTCAGAGTCCCAGCGCGACACTGCCAAGGCCGACCAGCTGGCCAAGTCTGCTCATGTGGCGGTGACCCGGGCCCAGGTGAGCCGCGCCCAGGCGGCGCTGGAGACCGCCCGCATCCGCCTCGGCTATACCCAGGTCAAGGCCGACTGGGGCAGCGGCAGCGAACAGCGGGTGGTGGCGGAGCGCTATGTGGACGAGGGCGAGACGGTGAGCGCCAATGCCCAGCTGCTGCGCATCGTGGAGCTGGACCCCATGAAGGCGGTCTTTTTCGTCACCGAGCGGGACTACGCTAGCCTGCGGCCGGGACAGCGCGCCAGCCTCACCACCGACGCCTACCCCGGTGAGACTTTCGACGCCGAGATCGTACGCATCTCACCGGTGTTCCGGGAGAACACCCGCCAGGCTCGGGTCGAGCTCAGGGTGGAGAATCCGGACCTGCGGCTCAAGCCCGGCCTCTTCGTGCGGGTCGACGTGGTGCTGGCGCGGGCCGAGTCGGTCGCCATCGTGCCGGAGCAGGCGCTGGCCAAGCGGGAAGGGCAGGATGGCGTCTTCGTGGTCGACGCCGAAGGCCAGCAGGTCAGCTGGCGGCCGGTCACCATTGGCATTCGCCATGCGCAGCAGGTGGAGATCGCCGGCCAGGGCCTCGAGGGGCGGGTTGTGGTGCTGGGCCAGCAGCTGCTCGATGACGGTTCCAGCATCGCCATCTCCGGCGAAGGCAAGGCCGAAACCCCATGAGCCTGGCCCGCGCCAGTGTGCGCCGTCCCATCTTCACCACCATGCTGACGCTGATGGTGGTGGTGCTCGGCCTGGTCTCCCTCGGCCGTCTGCAGATCGACCTGCTGCCCAGCATCGAGCTGCCCACGCTGACCGTGCGCACCTCCTACGAGGGGGCCGACCCCGTGGTCATGGAGCGGCTGGTGACCCAGATCGTGGAGGAGATCGTCGGCACCGTACCCGGGGTGGAGGAGCTGACCTCCACCTCCTACGAGGGCAACAGCAGCGTCAAGGTGAAGTTCGGCTGGGGCACCCCCCTCGACGCGGTGGCGGTGGACGTGCGCGCCACCCTGGAGGACGAGGTCAGCGAGCTGCCCGACGACATCGTCGGTCCCCGGGTCAGTAAATTCGACGTGGATACCTTCCCGGTGGTGATCCTCGGCATCTCCAGCAAACTCGATCCGGTGGAGCTGACCCAGATCGTGGAGGACCAGGTCCGCTACCGCTTCTCCCGCGTCCCCGGCGTGGCCCAGGTCGATCCCTGGGGCGGCTTCACCCGCGAGGTGCGTGTGGAGCTCGACCCGGCCAAGCTCAACGCCCTGGGCCTGCCGCTCAGCGATATCCTCGACGCCATCCGCGACGCCAACCTGGATCTGCCCGCCGGCAAGATCGAGCGAGGCCCCTATGAGGTGACCCTGCGCGCCCCGGCGGAGTTCGGCAGCCTGGAGCAGATCCGCAACACGGTGATCGCCCGCCAGCAGGGCTCGGTGGTGAGCCTGGGACAGATCGCGCTGGTCAGGGATACCTACGAGAAGCTGACCCGTATCATCCGCGTCAACGGCGAGAAGGGGCTGCGGGTGGCGATCCGCAAACAGCCCGAGGCCAATACCGTGGAGGTGGCGCGGGCGGTGCTGGAGGAAGTGGAGAAGGTCAATCACGCCTTCCCCCAGATCCACATCACGCCGGTCATCAACCAGGGCAACTTCATTGAGCGTGCCATCGGTAACGTAGCCCGTTCAGTACTCTATGGCGGCGCCCTGGCGGTACTGGTGCTGCTCTTCTTTCTGCGCAACCTGCGCAGTACCCTGGTGATCTCGCTGGCGATTCCGATTTCCGTCATCGCCACCTTCGGTCTGCTCTACTTCGGCGGCTTCACCCTCAATCTGATGACCCTGGGCGGCCTCGCCCTCGGCGTCGGCATGATGGTGGACAGCTCAGTGGTGGTGCTGGAGAACATCTTCCGCCGCCAGCAGGAGGAGCGGGAGACCCCGGCCGAGGCCTCGGTGCACGGCACCGGCGAGGTGGCCTCGGCGGTGATCGCCGGCACTGTCACCACCCTGGTCATCTTTCTGCCTCTGATCTTCGTGCAGGGCGTCTCGGGGGTGCTGTTCAAGGAGCTGGCCTATGTCATCATGTTCGCGTTGTTCTGCGCCTTGCTGGTGTCGCTGAGCCTGGTGCCGATGCTCGGCTCACGCTTGTTGAAGGGCAGCGGGATCGACGCAGCGGGGGCCGCGGCTGGCGCTTTTAGTGGCCTGTCGCAGCTCGCGGGGGGGCTCTTCTCAGGGTTGGAAAACGCCTATCGGCAACTACTGGAAAGCGTGCTGCGCCACAAGCTCACCACCATCATCTCCGCCCTGACCCTGTTCCTCGGCAGTCTGCTGTTGACGCCTTATATCGGCACCGAGTTCATCCCCCCCAGCGACGAGGGCGAGGTGCGCGTCACCGGTGAGATGGAGGTGGGCACCCGGCTGGAGCTGGTCGACCGCCAGACCCGCCTGCTGGAGGCGCAGGTCTTCGCCGCTGTGCCGGAGACCGTCTCCTCCGTGGTCAGCGTCTATACCTCCGGCACCCGCGGCAGTTCCAAGGCCAAGGGGGAGATCCGCCTCAACCTCGGTCCGGCCAAGGACCGGGCCCGCTCCAATCAGCAGATCGCCGACGACCTGCGCAAGCAGCTCGCCAACGGCATCCCCGGTATGAAGATCAGGGTGCGCGCCCCCCAGGGCCAGTTCCTGCTCGAACGATTGCTCGACACGGTGGAGGGGGTGACGGTGGAGGTGCGCGGCTTCGACCTGGCCAGCCTCGACCTGCTGGCAAAGCAGGTCGAGGCGGCCGTCAAGGACGTGTCCGGCGTCACCGACGTGGAGCTGAGCCGGGAGGCGGGCATCCCCCAGCAGGAGATCCACGTCGACCGGCAGAAGGTCAGCGACTTAGGGCTAAGCGTGCGTGACGTCACCGAGGTGATCGAGACCGCGGTGGCCGGTTCCAAGGCGGGCGAGTACCGTGTGGCGGGCAACTCCTACCGCATCCTGGTGCAACTCGAGGCGGCGGAGAAACGCTCCATCGACGAGATCCTCGACCTCACCCTGAGCACACCCAGCGGCGAGCAGGTGGCCCTGCGCAACCTGGTCTCCACCAGTGCGGGGGAGGGACCGGTCACCATCGAACGCAAGGACCAGCAACGCCTGGTCACTGTCACCGCCAACGTGGCCGAGCGCGACCTGGGCTCGGTGGCCGCCGACATCCAGCAACGTCTCGACACCATTGCCCGTCCGGTCGGTTACGACATGATCATCGCCGGCAACTACGAAGAGCAGCAGAAGTCGTTCGACGAACTGGTCATCTCCCTGCTGCTGGCCCTGCTGCTGGTCTACATGGTGCTCGCCTCCCAGTATGAGTCTTTCGGCGATCCGCTGGTAGTGATGCTGTCGGTGCCGCTGGCCGCCATCGGCGTGGTGCTGACCCTGTTGCTCACCGACACCACCCTGAACCTGCAGTCGGCCATCGGCTGCATCATGCTGGGGGGTATCGTCGTCAACAATGCCATACTGCTGGTCGATCAGGCCGGACGATTGCGAAGAGAAGGGATGGCCACCGACCGGGCATTGGTGGAAGCCGGGCGTCGTCGCCTGCGGCCGGTGCTGATGACTACGCTCACCACCATCCTGGCACTGCTGCCTCTCGCCTTAGGTGTCGGCGAGGGGGCTGATGCCCAGGCGCCGCTGGCGCGTGCGGTGGTGGGTGGCTTGACTGTCTCAACGCTGATTACCCTGGTGTTGATTCCGGCTGTGTATTCACTGTTTCACCGGGATCATGCAGGGTCATAAGCCGATTGAATCAACTTTGAAGCATTGGCAGTTGATGCGGTGACGACATTCGTAGCGAGTGCTGGGATTGCCTGAATGGAGCATCCGACCTACTCGCTTTTGTTTAGGATCAATTCAGTCTATTTATAGTTTATATAAGGTAAATTGATTCCTCTGATCCAGATAAATGAGACGATTAAAGCTTCATGGTGAATTTGCCGAAATAGAGTCTGTAGGCGTTGACGGAGTCGATGTGTCCACGAAAGCGTGCTGCTTGAGCGAGTTGCGGTAACCCAAAACGTAGTGAACCACCATTTACCAAACCTTATCTGTCACCGATATTTGCCTGTATTTGCCTTATTTTCGGGCTATCCCGGTTTGCAGAAACAGACTGCGATAGTGACCAAAGGGCCTGCATTGCCATGTCTGGTAAAGACACTTTCCCAAGTTTGACTGTTTGGCGCATCAACGCCGGCATATGGGTTTTGCTCGCTAACTTGTTGGTACTGAGTTTGCTGGTCGAGGACGCCTATGCCCAGCGCAAAAAGAGGATTCTCGTTCTCCATTCGTATCATCAGGGACTGGAATGGACCGATAATATTACCCGAGGAATACAGTCGGCTTTTGCGCCGTTCCAGAAGCGCTATGAAATTCACTATGAGTATCTGGATTCAAAGCGGAATGCCGGTCGTGAATATATCGAGGAGGTGACCCGGTTTATTTCGACCATAAACAAGAATATCACCTATGAGGCGATCATCGCGACAGACAATAACGCTTTGAAGATGATCAATGAAGGTAAAATCACCTTCTCCGGTCAACCCCCCATTGTGTTCTGCGGCATCAACAATTACAGCAAAGAGTTGACCAGTTCCATCGGCAACGTAACAGGAATTACCGAGAAGACCGACCACCAGGCAACTCTCGAGTTGATGTTTAAACTGCATCCAGACAGGCGGCATGTGCTGGTGATCGTTGACAACACGCCAACCGGTGATGCCATTCGGGAGGAACTGAAAGCCATTGAGCCACTTTATGAGAATAAAGTTGACTTCGAATATTACAGAGACTTTCTCCTGGAGGATGTTCCGGCCAAACTGGAGGGATTGGGCAAGAACGATATCATCTATCTGACGACATTCAACCGGGATCGGAAGAACAACTTCATCTCCTATACGGAAGGGATCGAAATGATCCAAAGAAGTACGGATGTTCCGATCTACGGTTCATGGGACTTCTATCTCGGCAAGGGGGTTGTGGGAGGAAAAATCACATCCGGCTTTTATCAAGGTCAAGCGGCGGGTGCGCTGGCACTAAGTATACTTCAAGGGTACCAAGCTAAAGATCTTGCGGTAGTGACAAGTGGTCAAACCCGGTATATGTTCGATTACGAACAGCTGCAAAAATATGGTATCAGTGAATTATCGCTGCCGAACGACAGCATTATCATCAATTCTCCCCCTACCGCTTTCGAAAAATACAAAGCGTTTCTCCTGGGAATAACGGTCCTCTCTATTTTCATCGCAGTGGTGATTTTGTGGAAATACAGAAGGCAGCAGTCCATCCTGAAGGCTAAGCACGCCTTGGCCATGGAGCTTGAAAAGCAGGTACACGAAAGAACTCGGGCGTTGGAAGTCGCCAATCAGGAATTGGCGCGGTTATCGAATCTGGATGCGTTGACGAACATCTACAACCGACGCTATTTTGATGATGTTTTGCAAAAGGAGATACATCGCTTGCAACGCGCATCGAGTCATCTCTCGCTTTTGTTTTGCGATATCGATTTTTTCAAAATGTACAACGATACATATGGACATGTGGCTGGTGACGGCTGCATACACACCATCGCCAAGGCCATACAGGCACACTGCAAACGGGATTCAGATGTCGTAGCCCGCTATGGCGGTGAAGAGTTTGGCGTCATTCTGCCAAACACAAATGCAGAGGAAGCAGTGGCCATTGCGGAAGCCATATGCCGTGACATTGAGCAGAAACAGATTGCTCATTCAGCATCACCGATCAAAGATGTTGTTTCAATAAGTATCGGCGTTGCCTCACTGGTGCCGGATGTTCATACCTCGCCGCGCGATCTTATCGAGCTTGTGGACGAAGCGCTGTACCAGAGCAAGCGCAATGGGCGGGACCAAGTCAGTCTCAAACTGACTGCCGGAGACAATTCACTTAATCCAATCACTAGTAAGCTCCTAGTGTAGCCTGTTCTATTCCGTCAACAGTGCTTAAGAAATAGTCAAACGAATAAAGGGGCCGTTTTTAATTGCGGACTCGTTAAACTCGGGATTTCCGGGAGCGCATCTCATAAATTATGCAGAGAATAACACTCTGACTGCTTTTCTGCTTCTAGCGTATAAGTGTTTTGATTTAGAAATAATAGCGAGAAGGTTTACATGGAATCAACAAAAGACAACATCAATCTGCCAGATGAAGACGGCTACTATAAGATTCATCGTGCTGTTTGCGAGTGTGATGCGAAAAATAAAGATATCAAGAGCCTTTTGAGACTAGGGGCGGATATTGAATCGCTAAACCCTGAAGGAAGAACCGCTCTTCATCTTGCGTGCCTTGCGGGGCACTTTCATCTGGTAAAGTTACTGATTTGTGAAGGTGCAAATGTCAATGCAATTGATAATGAAGGCCATACCCCGATTTTCATGGCTGTTGAAGGGAGCAATAGCTCAATCAATTTACTAGTGGATGCAGGGGCAGATATTGATCATATCAATCATGGCAATCAGACAGCTCTGATGCACGCATGTGAAATTGGAAAGGTAGGAGCAGTTAAATACTTATGTGAATTAGGAGCGAACGCAAGGATTGATGAATTCTCATCAAAGAGCCTGATCAGGCTAACTTTGGAATCTATAAAAAGTTTGTCATATACGAACGCACTGCAAATGCTGAGGGCTCTGGTTAAAGCCGGTGCAACTGTCGACGCGGTTGATGTCACGAATGGTCAAACAGAGTTACATGTCATAGCAGAACGTACCCGAAATCGTTGGTTTGGAAAACAATACTTCGATTTGTTGAAATACCTGATCAATTCCGGTGCCAATCCATGGCGTTACGATGACAACAATACATCGCCATTGTCTTTGATGGACGAGGCGGGATTGAAACTGCTCAGGCCGGCTCTAAAGCGGTATCTCAAGGGGAAAGAGCTTGCAGTGGTTACTGGGATAAAAACCGTTGTGGAACTCAAGGCGTTTTTCTTTAATCAAAACAAATTAACCAAGCGAGAGGTCTATGAACTACTGCTGGAAGGCACGCCAGCAAAACAACATTTTGAAGAGGCATTGGCTTTGCCTTCTCCGATCGACACGTAACGAACAAATGTAGCCAGAACTGAATGGCACTTACTTGAATCATGTTATGGTACGCCAAACCGCACCGTAATCCTTTGACTATCCTTACACCATTTCGCTTAAGTTAGTGCCGTACGGGGCGCAGCCGTATTTTGCATGAAATTAGCTCAATGAAAGGATAATGTTTAAGCGGGTCAGTGTTTAAGCGGGTCAGAGTAATTTTACTCTGACCCCTGAGGTCGCAAGATAGTTTTCCGCCTCTTTCATAGCGTATCCCCCACTTCGATAGGTACTTGCCAGAGCATCTTTCCGGTGCCCGCTTTGCTTTATTATAAGACGCAATGGGTCGAGGCATTTACCTGCACGGTGACTGTATGAAATGGATGCAGGGCTAATTAACTTTAGCCTCAGGGATCGATGAAATAGCAAATCGATCCGTTGGATTCGTAACGATATCCGAATGGTTTGTCGTGCGCTTCAGGTGACTGTGCTCACCAGACAAACCGTATGGTCAGACATCGCTAAAGATATGTAGTCGGCGCGATAGTATCTGAAGGTCGTGTCAAAGCTGGCTTTTATGCGTGAAAAGCAAAAAAGTTACCCCAGAGTGACCGTTGCGTGAGATTCGATCTCTAGGATTTCAATTGCAGTAACAATCCGAAACCACATATGGAGAACAGATCGATGAAAGCGAAATCACAAACGGCGAGAAGTCTGCGATATCTGGTGTTGGCGCTGATATTTCCACTGACCGCAGTGGCCGGAGAGAGGACCATTGGTGCTGTCTACACCATGACCAATGCATTTGAAGGCAATGAGGTGCTTGTCTTCAATCGGGACAGGCGCGGTGAGCTGACCCCGGTGGGCGCGTTCGATACAGAGGGATTGGGTACGAGCGCAGGGCTTGGCAATCAGGGGGCGGTCATACTGGATCCTGCCAACCGCTGGCTGTTTGCCGTCAATCCGGGCAGTAACGATGTATCGGTGTTTGCTGTAGAAGATGACGGCCTGACCCTTGTCGATAAGGCGCCGTCCAATGGACTGCAGCCGATCAGTCTGACCTATGCGCATAATCTGCTGTACGTGTTGAATGCCGGTGGTGCGGTCGGTGGTAGTGATGCCATTTCCGGATTTACAGTCGATGAAGATGGGACTCTGACGCCGATTCCAGGCTCTACACTCCCGCTCAGCGCGGATGCGACGGGACCTGCCCAAATCCAGTTCAACTCTGACGGTGATGTGCTGGTAGTGACGGAGAAGGGTACTGACCTGATCGATACCTATACCGTTGATAGCGCTGGTATTCCAACCGGGCCGAATGTACAGGTCTCGTCCGGTGTCACCCCTTTTGGTTTTGCATTCGGCAAGAGAGATGAGTTATTTGTCTCCGAAGCGGCCGGTGGTGCACAAGGGCTGAGTTCTGTGTCCTCCTATGCCTTGGACGATAGTGGATTGCTGAGTGTGATTGATCCGAGTGTGGGTACCACGGAAACAGCGGCCTGCTGGGTGGTGGTCAGCAATGACGGGCGCTATGCCTATACGACCAATGCGGGCAGCGATACGGTGTCGGGATACGAGATCGGCTTTGACGGTTCGCTGAAATTGATTGATCGCAACGGCCGTACCGGTCGAACAGGCAGAGGCAGTGCGCCGATCGATATGTCGTTGAGCAATGACGGTCGGAATCTCTATACGCTCAACTCAGGCAATTCTTCGATCAGTGTTTTTCGTGTCAAACGCGATGGAGATCTGCAGAGAATGCACGCCCTGTGGGATCTGCCCGTCACAGCGAATGGACTGGCTGCGCGTTGATTCAATGATGTGACATAACCGCAACGTGTTTTAACTGCATGAGTACGAGGATACTCATCTTACTTTAACTGGGTGATGGGTATCCTCGACATCAATCGGCCGTTGATGAGACCTCTTTTGCTGTTGAAGCGGGGTAAGAGTAACTTTACTCTAACCTCTGAGGCCGCAGTAGCCGCGGCAGGAGGCAGCCAGTGGAATCGGGGGCAGCAGTGGACTACGACAGGTGCGCAGGCGAGTACATCAGGCGGGTATCTCAGTGCGAGTCCACCCGGCCCCGACCGTGGCTGATACGGCTGACGCTATCTAGATCCCGTCTGGTGGCGACCTTCGCACGCCGACGCCGTATGCTCGGCGCCTCCGTGCTCCTGCTCGTGGCACCGGTATGCGTCGCCGCGGATAGCTGCGAGCCGTTTCGCTACCACACGATTCAAACGCCGGCTGTGGTGCCGGAAGCCGACAGCTTCCTCCTTGCCGTGCAGCGCGAAAACATCGCTCCCAGTTTTCTACTCGGCACTTTTCACTCCGCCGATCCGCGTGTGCGGGAGCGGTGGGAACCGGTGTCGTTGCTGTTCGCCACCGGTCGCATACGACTGATGTTCACCGAGCGTGCCGCCGATCCGCCCCTGGGCGGAGCCGGTGATCCACGCTTGCTGCCCGCGGGAGAGAGCCTGCGCGCACAGATGGAGCGTCTCGGACTGGGTGAGCGCTTCGCGGCCGAGGCGGCCCGTCACGGATCTCTGGGCAGCGCCTTCGATCGCTTACGGCCCTGGGTGGCGGCGGCGCTCATCGAGCAGGGTCCGGCTCGTGTGTTCCCGGAGAACATACGCATCCTGGACGACCTGTTGCGCCGTTATGCCGAGGTACTGAGTGTCCCGGTGCAACCCTTGGAGAGTTTGAAGTCTCTCTCCGCCAAACAGGACGAAGTCCTGGGAGCGGGCGACCAGCGGGCGTTGCTGGCCGCTGCACTGTGTAATACTGAGGTATCCACGCGTCTAGTGGATGAATTGACCTCAGACTACGCGGCCAACGATCCGGCCGCTTTCTACCACACCATGGCTAGCCTCGGCGGCGCCGATCCCGATCTGGAGAGGCGAGTGATGTCAGGCCTGGTAGAGGCGCGTACCGACAATTTCTGGCAGCGCCTTGAGCCTGAGCTGGCAAAGGGTGGCGTACTGGTGGCGGTCGGCAACCTGCACCTGCTGGGGAAGGGGGGGCTCGCGAAACGTCTTGCCGAAGCTGGCTTCACCACAACGGCCCTGGAGCCGGAGCGGTTGCGGGTGTCGCTGGACCCGGAGCAGGTGCCCGGGCTCACCGGCTGGGTGACCAACTGGCTCGCCAGTGACGATGGGTCGTCGCAGGCCGACTTCACAGGAGTGCGTATCGAGCCCCGCTCGATCGTGACCCTGCGCCGCCGGCTCTGCCCCGGGCAGCGCTGCCGTACCGACGGCACCTATATCGCCGCCGAACAGCGGATCATCCTTACAACGGGCATCTACGCCCAGCTTCTCGTCGGCGGTGCGGCGCCCAGGGCGGAGTTTCGTGACGGTGCGCTGGTACTCTCGGGCAGGCGGGCACCGCATACCGAGGACGAGGCCGTTGCTTACGCGGAGAGCATCCTGGTGCGTGAGCTCGTACGCCACGTGCTGCATCGGGCGGGAACGGCGGAGCCTGCGGAAGAGTCGTCCATCCACTGTCGCGCGAACCGTATCCTGCACCGCGCTTCCCTGGCTCAGGATGCGTACCTGCGTCACCGCGGCTCCCGTGTCCGTGCCCACGTCTTCGCCCTGGATGCGCGCTGCGACCATTAGCGGGGGTCCATTGCGCGTACAAAGGGGGCAGTGTCGAATAGCACTTACTTAAGCAGGGATTGTCGCTGATTTCGGGTCAACGGTGGGGCAGGGCCAAACCCTACACCTTGCAGCATAAGGTAGGGGCCCTGCTCCACCAAACAAGGTTGAATAGCACCCAAATATTCGATTACAGCTGTTAAGCAAGTGCCATTCAGGTCAATCTGAGCTGCCAAGGCAACGAGGCGCAAATCTCAGCTTTGTCGTTATTCCTACCTCAATGCGTGTGACATGTTGGTTTCGCGACAGATTGGAGAATTTTTTATTCCTTCCAATATCCAACCAAAATAGCAACTTAGTGCAGCCCTCGGATTTGGCAGGGAGTTTGCAAAAAAATGTTCGCATGCAATGTCTGACGGACAGCCTCGCGCAATTTCCGGATATTCATGCCGGCGATTCGATGTCGCTCTTTGTTTATACCGTCTCCGCCGTGGAACCGGTGCTGCGATTTTCAGGCTCCTGGTACACCAGACAGTATGACTCCCATTTCCACAGGACCGAAGACTAATGAAAACCACAGACAAGATTCGCATCCAACTAAAGGAGAACCCCGTCATTCTCTACATGAAGGGCACGCCGGACGAACCCCGTTGCGGCTTTTCCGCCAAGGCGGCGGGCCTGCTCAAATCGAGCGGCTTCGGTTTCGCCTATGTGGATGTGCTGGCCAATCCCCCCATCATGGAGGCGCTGCCGGAGGTGTCGGATTTTCCAACCTTCCCGCAGCTTTTCATTCAAGGCGAGATCATCGGCGGCAGCGACATCGTGGAAGCCATGCTGGCCGCCGGCGAGCTACAACCGATGCTGGCAGGGACCGGTACCGTAGCGAAGACCGAAGCATGACCGGGGAAGAGATTATACAACGGGTGCGTTCACTCTATCCGGATGCCATGGTGGATGTGGCAGGCGAGGATTGCAGCTTCGAGATCCATGTGATCAGCAAGGCCTTTGCCGGTCAGAATACCCTGCAGCGGCAAAAGCCCATTCTGGGTCTGTTCAAGGAGGACATCCGCAGCGGTGCTCTGCATGCCCTCTCCATCAAGGCCAAAACACCGTCTGAACTGGCAGACCAAACCGGCCTGATACAGATTGGATGAAGTCTGAAATGGGAGTAGCTGGATGAACATCGATCGCGAGACTGCCCTACGCATTGCCCTGGCCGCGCGTACCCTGCCTGATGTGGACTTGAGCACTTTGATCGGCATACTCGACGACCGCCTTGGTTCACCCCTCGACCTCGAGAAGCTCTCACGCATCACCGTCACCGATCTGAAGACCGGTATTGGCAGCCTGGATGGCGAGGAGGACGGCGAAGACTTTGGTGGTCGCAGTGGCCTGGAGCCGATCAAGCTGGCGGTGCGGGTGCTTTGGGGCGAGACCACCGAGGACGACAATCTGCCCATTCCCGAACCCTATGGCGAAGGCGATATGCCCGGCTCGATTCGTGTCGCCATGGCCTCCAATAGCGGCGCCAACCTGGATGGCCATTTCGGCTCATGTCTGCGCTATCTGGTGTATCAGGTCTCAACCGATGCGGTCCGTCTGGTCGATGTGCGATCAGCACTGGAAGCGGATTTCGCTGAAGATCGAAACGCCTTCCGTGTCGAGCTGATCAAGGACTGTCATCTGCTCTATGTTGTTTCGGTAGGTGGGCCGGCCGCGGCCAAGATCATTCGCGCCGACATCTACCCGATGAAGAAGATCGAAGGCGGACATGTCACGGAAGTACTTGCCGAGTTGCAGGGGATGATGTGCGGCGTGCGGCCACCCTGGCTGGCCAAGATCCTCGGTGTGCCCAACGCCGAACGCTTTCGTTACTACAGTGGAGAAGAAGTCGACTGAACGAATGAGATTACAACTTCAGAGGATGGTTATTGAATTCAATCAACAGTGTTTACGAATTCTCGAAAGCAATATCTCAATTATTCTGCTTTCGCGATTCATGTGAATCAAGATAAGCTTGCAGCTGTTCACATTTGGTCTTTATGTCGTCTCGTAGTTGAAAGTCGATGCGCTTATTCACTGCATCGGTATAGATGCCCGTAGCCATCCATTCAGAGAACTTCAAATCGAGAAACCGAAATATTTTGGGGAGATAGGCGACGGGATCATTGACGAGTCTTTCGTACTTTACCGGCATGACCCTGGGATTGCCATCCAGTTTTTTGAATTGCAGATTCCTGCTGTACCAATACACGGCGTAGGCGTCATAGGGATTGTCGAGTCCATTGATTATCGGAGTCAGCTCGTCCAGATGCTCGCGATCAATATTCTCATTCATCCACATACGTTCTCTACCAACTATTTGCCTGACATACTCAACGGCATCCTGCTTGGCATAGTAACGAACATGTGAATCGATTGAGTCATTAAAGTTCCGATAGGTCCATAATATCCTGCTTTGCTCAAAATGCCCCGCCAGTTCCGTTGCCCTTTGTGATTCATACAATGGCTTCAAGATGATATTCTGACAGCGTTCCTTGTCCAAAAGCCGGGTAATGTCTTTGTTCGATACAAGGCGTAACCTCAGCTTGCTGCTCTTTGGATGGAAATATGGCTCTTCACCTTCTCCATAGGCCTTTGCATTGATGCTCTTGTCCAGGACCTTCAGCAACACGGTCGTACCAGACCGCTGACATCCGAAAATAAAAGATAGATTTTTTTCTTTGTTTGATCGCGTGAGATAGTTAATTGCTTTTATAGAGCTAGTGATCGTCCTTGAGCGCGAAATGTACTTATAAATATAGCTGTATACGCTACTCATGGGTGTCGTATCCCCTAATCAGCGGACGGTCAGGATTACGCATAGTTGCCCTAGTCTATGAGTGGAAATGAATCTGAAAAGCATTGTGAAAAGTAGGTGTTTATTATCCTTATTCGTATGACTGTTGCTTCATTATAAATGCTTGAAGTTATACACTGCCCCCAAACAAATATGAACATCTACAATGACCCAATTAAACGTGGTATCGAAACACCAGTCCGGTCTGTGGGGAGGCAGTACGGTTCAGCGTCGTATCGAGGAACCTGGTGAGATCCTCGCCCGCATGGGCGCGAGGTCTGATGAACCCGAAGCCCAGAGGCATCTCCTTTGCAGGCGCCGCTGCAGCCTCCATCCTGATAGAGTGCGACATGATGCCTTCCCCACGATCGCGACCAAGCAGAGCCTTATCTGCGAGCTACAGTCCCATCTCAAGGCCTGTTACTACCGCATAGGCCGTTTCGCCAACACAAGGTTGCACGGAGCAGCAGCCCCTGACGTCATTTACTGACGCGACGCGGGACAGCAGATCATCTACATCGACGACGTCTCAATATGACCTGCAACACATGACATCTGGATGTGCCTCCCCAGTGACCGCGAGTAAAAGATGTCCTGGTTCGACGTTCTCCTGCTCTGCGAGAACCTCATCCTTGACCCTGCGCGATCTGCAGGTGAGGGTGACGGGCTTGCCGCTGGTGTGGGATCGGTCGATCGTTCAACGACACTGCCGATCCTCACTGCGGCTGGGCAACATGCATATAACCATCCCATTGCTGGGTCAGTTTGCAGTACCTTTGAGCTGGAATCGCCCACCTCCGCTAGCTGTCGATGGGTTTGTACCACCCTGATGAATATATATAAACCTAAAGTGGCTTGCGGTAAAGCTTACAGAAGGCGCAATACCGGTATTTATGGAATCAGTCTCCGCAGCCGAAATCGGACGGTATGGCATGGTAGGCTATTGAACCCTGATAGGTTCAGTGTAAATTAGCCAGAATCACCATGATCGGTCGAGAAACCATCCTGACCATACCCTAGGTGAAGATGCCATTCGCATAGCGAAACTCAGCATGGAACGCAACCCATATTCCCCTCCCCCCACACACACAGGCCAATGTTGAAACCCATGCCATTGAGCCCGCCCCGGCATTATGGAATCCAGACGCTGCCGGCGTGTGGAGTGTGTTCTTCACGCCCGTGTTCGGATCGATACTGCTGCTTCGGGATTGGCAGGCCATCGGCGATAATGATCAGGTCAAACTGGGCTGGATCTGGCTCGCCGTCAGCCTATGCGTCGTGATCGTCACGATGTTTGTGGGGAAGTATGGACTGGTATACTTGATCGTCTGGTATTTCGCCTGGCAGAAACGGCAGACTGAGTACATTACCGAAAAATGGCGTAAAGATATTCCGCGAAAGGGATGGATTCTGCCCCTGCTGTCAGGTGCGCTGACTGTTGCGGTTTTTGTCGTCATGGGGGTAACGGTGAGGTCGCTTTAGGGCCTGGAAGATGGTAGATGCTCACGGGGTAAGGAGGTGCCGTGCAGTACTCAACACCACCTGCTTCGCAACAGAGTATTCTCAATAAGTTGTGTCCCCTGTCTGGCTAGGTTATGAAATCCATTCAGAATCTGTTGTGGCAAATAGATCGGTGCGAGGTGTACATCCGCCAAGAAATAGCCCATAGGCAGTGCAATGTTATGCGACTGGGGGAGCCGTCATTCCGGAAAGCCACTGCTTACGAAGTAATGAGGAACTGGATGAGATTTTATAGATTAGATGTGGATCAGAGAAATATTCGCTGGCCCGTATAGCTTCGAGCCATCTTCATCATCAGCCTGGGATTGAGTGTGAATCAGCATGCTGGATACTCTGGGTACTTCATTGGTTGTAAGTTGCGATAGAAGGTGCTTCCTGTTTGTAAGCGGTTGCAACCAGCACTCAAATCTGATCTTGCCGCGATTGTTGGTGACGATTAGTTATTTATTGACTAAAAACAAAAATAGTGTCTGATGGGCTGTTGTATTATTTAGCCCATATGTCAATTGATAGGCACTTCGGATAAGGCCAAACAATGCATATATATACTAATTAGTTAACTCATTAACTTGAATAAAAGTGTCATTGCTTTCAAATGTATGATTGGTGCTTGTCGTGAAATAGCCCCTGTCCTATAGTGGGAATGCTGTTCCTGTCTAAACGGTATGACTAATGTAAAGGATCTACGCCATGAAAAGATATTTGAAGCACATTTTGCTGCTTTCCGCGGCAGGTTTGTTCATTCCCACAATTGCCCTTTCTCAGTGGTACATCGGTGCGGAAGTTGGTCAGACAGATACTGAACTCGATGTAGGGCCTGATTTTCCAGCAGACTTCGTCTCGACCGACGACGATACCGCCTACAAAGTATTTGCCGGTTACAATGTGAGTTCCAATTTTGCAGCGGAATTCGGATACGGGGACCTAGGCGAATACAATATCAATGATCTTGGTAGCCAAGTGGATCTAGAGTTCACCGCCTGGTATGCAACACTCATTGGTCGGGTGCAGATAGCGGACCGCTGGAAAATGTTTGGTCGGCTTGGATATGCATATTGGGATACCGACCTAAGCTATACCGAACCCGGTTTCTCCAGTTCGGGCAGTGACACCGGATTTGATCCGGTTCTCGGTCTGGGGTTTCTATACAGTCCCACCGACATGCTCGATATCCGCTTTGAATGGGAACAATTTCAAAATGTAGGCGATGAAGTGGCGACAAGTCTGGGTACCGGTCTGGGCAATATTGAATTGAACGGCCATGATGTAAATGTGGTCGGTATAGGTGTCACCTATAGATTCAACCTGAGTCATTGATGTCAATAAGCTGCGTTAGGGGTGGTGTAATTTACACCGCGCCGTTCTGATGGTTCCTGATGTTTGAATCGGGTCAATCAGATAGGAGGCTTATGCATGAGTGGGTGTCATTCCAGTCTGACCTAAGGATTTCATGCGAGTCATTGCTTCCTGATCAAAGCATTGCTGGATGCTCAGTACAGGCCCCGATGGTCCGCTAGAACCATTGGGGCCTGTGTGCTGCGGCGAGAGCGCATCGAGTGCCGGCTTAGAAAGAGAGTGTAGTCGCTCCCTCTGCCACCACCCCAAGCATCGATGCCGAGCCAGCGATCTCCACGCCGTCAATGAAATCGGACGGCTCATAACCTCTCACCTTGGCGCAAGGCGGGCAGACGTAGATGTTGCTGCCGTTGCTGATGACGTTTTCCATCATCTCGGTAACCGTCGGATCGAAGGGGTTGAGGCGGGCGCCAGCCGCTGCGCCGTTCTTGCGTACCCAGTCCACCCCAGAACTGACCATGAACAGGGTGACCTCGAAGCCCATGCCGATGGCGCCGTTGGCGATGCTCCAGGCGACGGATGAGCGCTCGTTGTCAAAACCGTTGGTGACTACGATGACGAGTTTATTGCTTTCGGACATTGTCGTTTCCTCTTGTGTTTTGCCGTTATGGCGTTGCTTGAAAACTCAGCGATCAGAACAACCGGTAGGCCTTAGACCCTTTGCTTCCAAATCGCTTGGTTTACATTGCTGCCCGCAAAGGCAGCAGTCTCTTTACCCGACCGGGGAAGTACCCCGGCAGCGTAATCATCGAAGCTTCAGGCCGCGATCCGGGCCGGGTTCTGTCTTTCGGCCCAGCCCGACAGCTGATCAAAGAGTTGTCCCTGGGCGTTGCTGCCGCCGATCTGGGTAAGGTTCGGCAGCATCGCTTGCAGCCGCTGGTCCGCTTCTGAATAAGCACGCTCTGCCAATGCCATGCAGACCAGACCAAAGCGCACGACCACTGGATGCCGCTTGTCATGCTGCAGCCAACCTCGGATGCTGGTGCCGTCACCGGCACCGGCAAGGGCCAGCAGGTGGTGGATCTGTACGAACGGACTGGTGTTGCGGCCAATGCAATTTAAGACGGTGCGGCGCAGCGGTTGCCAGGGTAGGGCAACCGGCTCGGGCGCACTCATTACAAGCCGCCAAAGCAGGGCAGGGGCGTCGGTCAGGGCTTCGTTGGTGGTGGCCGCAGTGGGCAGGACCTGGGACAGAAAGCGTCCATAGGCGCTGTCCCAGTCACCAAGGGCCAGTTCGAAAAGCGCCATGTGGAACTGCAGATGGACCCAGTCACTGCCCTGGCCCTGATGGCTGCTCAGCCAGTCGCCGAGCAGACGATGGCCGAGTCGCAGCCGACCGTTGTCGAACATCCGGTGGGCGAGGGCGTGAGCAGCGCCCGTCTCACCTTGGCTGAACACTGCGTAACCGCTGATATCGCGCACTTGAGTACCGGCATAAAGGGACGGGATTTGCGGGCTTGAAACTGTGTTGCGCTGGGTGTTCATGCGTGGCCTCCGAAGCGGTTTCGTTTGCGTTGGCTTCATGATCGGACCCGACCGTCTATTTACCCGGCGCTGTGCAATCCTTTCAGTGTCTATTTTTCGTCTATAATCGTTCCGATGAATAAAGTGCTGCAATTTCAGCTGCTTGGGCCATTCGAGGTGCGTGATTCAGAAGGCCATGTGGTCGATTTCAGCCACCGCAAGGTCCAGGCTCTGTTTGCCTACCTGACTGTGGAGGGTGATCGCCCGCAGTCACGTGAACAGCTGGCGTCCCTATTGTGGTCGCGCACCGGTGATGAACGGGCACGCCACAATCTGCGCCAGGCGCTCTCCAAGCTGCGACTTCTCTGCCCCGACCTGATCGAGACTCCGGGTGATGCGGTGGCGCTCAGTCCCCAGGCCTGCAGCATCGATCTACTGCGTTTCGAGGAGGGCGCGCGGGCGGAGGATGCCGATGGGCTGCAGAAGGCGCTGGAGCTCTATCGCGGGGACCTGCTCGAGGGGTACACCACCAGCGAGTCTGATTATCAGGACTGGCTGGAGATGGCGCGGGGGCGCCTGCGCAAACAGGCCTGTGAAGTCGCGGAACGCCTGGTCGGCCTGCTGCGAGCCCAGGGCCGGGAGCGCGAGGCGGTCGATGTACTGCACGGGTTGCTGGGTTTCGATCGGGCCAACGAAACCGCTCACCGGGAGCTGATCGAGTTACTGGCGCGCAGTGGGCGCCGTTCGGATGCTCTGCGCCAGTTTCAGGAGTGCGCGGTCGCCCTGGCCCAGGAACTCGGTGTCCAACCCGGGCCCGAGACCCGACGGCTGGTCGATGCCATCCGGCAGGGCGGATCGCTTGCATGCACAAGCGATGCGGTACCCGCATCGGCCGTGGCGGCTGAGGATGCAACCGCATCGGTTCCCCGGCAGGAGCCGGTGGGAATCCCGCTAGCGCATACAGGTGGTCGAACCGAAGCCGTTGCCGGAAATAGAACGGGTACTACGGCCTCGGTACTCGAACTGCCGGACAAGCCCTCGCTGATCATCAAACCCTTCATCAATATGAGCGCAGACAGGGAGCAGGACTATTTCGCTGAAGGACTGACCAAGGACATCAGTATCGCCCTGACCAAGATCCCCGGTCTGTTTCTGGCGGCGGACGAGACGCCCCAGGCCCGTGTTGCCCAGACCATGAGCCCGTCCGAGCTGGGGCGTGAAGTCGGTGTGCGCTATGTCCTCACCGGTGGCGTGCGCCGGCAGGGCGAGCGGGTGCGGATCAACGCCGAGCTGATCGACGCGGCCAGCGGCCAGTGTGTGTGGGGCGAGCGTTTCGATCGCGAACTGCACGACCTGTTTTCGATCCAGGACGAGATCACGGAAGAGATCGTCACCGCCATGGACGTCAAGCTGGTGCAGGGGGAGGCGGCGCGCTATATGCGCAAGGCGTTGACCAACCCAGCGGCGCTCGAGGCTTCCTATCACGGCTGGTATGCCCTCTACCACGGTACCGGTCGTACCGATGTACTGGAGGCGCAGCGCCTGTTCGAGCGGGTCATCGAACTCCAACCCGAGGTCTCCCTCGGCTACGCCAGCGCCGCGCTGGCCTATTGGGCGGAGGCCGGATTCGGTCGCGTAGTGGTGCATTCACCGGCGATGCGACACGCCACGGAGTTGGCGCGCAAGGCCATCGAACTGGGCGATACCACGGGTTATGCCCACCTGGTGATGGCGGTGGAGCACCTGGCCCATCATGAATACGAGCAGGCGATGGCCCAGGCCACCGAAGGGGTGGCTGCGCGGCCAAACTGCAACGGGGCCTACGCCATCAAATCGAGCGTGCTCAACTTCCTCGGGCGACCCCAGGAGGCGATCGAATTCGCCCAGTATGCAGTGCGTCTTACCCCCCTCTATCCAGCTGAATTTCCGGCTGTGCTTGCTGCGTCACTGCACGACAGTGGTCGCTATGCCGAAGCTGTTGCCGCCGCAGAGGCTTCACTGCGGTTGCGCAGAGACGATATCGATCCCATGCTGTTCCTGACCGCGGCGAAGGTGGCGCAGGGCAAGCTGGAAGAGGCCCGCGAGACCGCTGCCAAGGTGATGCGGCTCGACCCCGGTTTCCGGATTGCTGAATTCGCAGAGACCCAACCCTACCGAAACCCGGACGATCTCGCGCGGTTGATCGGTCGTCTACACGAAGCCGGGCTGCCGGATTGACGCGGAGGAATCCTGGGACGGTCATTCAAGGGTGCAGAACAGGTGAGTGCCGATCTCATTTGCTCACCCGCGAGACGGTCGAATTCACAGAGGCTAAAAGTCGATCATTCAAGGATAAATGGCATTCGGCGGCGCAAGCCGCATCGATAACACAGGACAGACCAGGGGGCAGGTGGGTCGATACAAGGAGGGATTATGTCTCAAGACAAATATTCTCGACGCCGGTTCATGACTTCCTGCGGAGCGCTGGGCCTGGGCTCGTTGCTTGAAGGATGTTGTAGTGTTTACTCGCTTTTACCGCCTTGCAGCAGCCTTGAGCCGGACATTCTTGTGCCGCAGGGGCTCAAGGCAATGTCGACACAGCCCTTTGTCGGTGTCGATATGCATTGCCACATCTTCAACGGCTACGATGTTCCTCTATCGGAATTCCTGACTGGGCCAGTTCTGCATTTTGAGCCACCGTTTGATGCCTTGCTCAGGCTTATAACGGAACCTGTGGAGGCAGGTATTCGCACCTTCGCCCCCTGTGCCAGTGAAGAGTATGCCGAGTTGTGCGATCTTGTCTCGAGTCAGCGTGAAAAGGCTGCAGGTATCGAGTTTTCCATCGAAAGCGCCGTAGAGAACGAAATTGCCACTGACGATAGTAACTTTTCTGAGTATATGGCGCGTGTCGCCAACGGCAATGTGGAATTCCTGCGTCTGTATCGGTCGCTTGAACGTGAGGGAATGATGACTCTCGGTGTGCGTCCTGATCAACTCAGGAAGGAGGATGAGCGGCTGTCGCCTGAAGAAATACTGCGTAATGTAAGATTCGAAGATATTAAAGCATCCTTGAAAGCACCGGCTCACATACGCACCAAGGCGTCGAGGCTTTGGTCTTTCCTGCGCAGCTTCTGGGGCCGTCGCTACCACAATGCGTATCGCCTGCTGACGTTGTATGGGGAAGGTGGGGAAGGTCCAAAGGTTGACGTGTTTTTTGCCGCACCGGTCGATTTCGATGTGCCGCTCAAGGCACAACCACCATCTTCCAAACTGGAGGACCAGCTCAAACTCATGGCAGGTATCTCGGTACTGACAGGAGGGCGCATATTGCCTTATGTTCCTTTTGATCCGCACAAAGATATCTTGCATGGGGGGGAAGCTTTACGCTTGGTTAAAAAGGGGGTCATGGAGTATGGATGTGTTGGCGTAAAGTTGTATCCGCCGATGGGTTTTAAGGCATACGGCAACAGCGGACAGGATCCAGGATGTCACTGGCCGAACGGCAACTATGGGGAAAAGCTGGACGCATCGCTGAAAGGTCTCTACGAGTGGTGTCTTGAATGTGAAGTTCCCATACTGGCCCATTCGAGTGAGTCGAACGGAGTCACTAAAGCGTGCCAACGCCTGGGTGGCCCGGATGATTGGCAACATGCGCTGAGCGAGTTTGCGGGACTGCAAGTCAGTGTTGGTCACTTCGGTGGCGATACGGCCTATGCATCGCAAGATGATTATGAACGGGCAAGAGGGTTCGCTTCACTAATGCGAGAGTCCTATGCTGAACATTTCTATGCCGATTTGTCTTTCATGCCGGGCTTGTTTGAACCTAACTCGACCCTCAGCCGGATCGTGGAAGAGATGAAGGGGATGCCGGTTTCCGGTGCGGAACAGGCGACGGTTGCGGACCGTCTGCTCTACGGTAGCGACTGGTTTATGCTTGCCTTCGACGCTTCCGCGCTGGACTATGCGCGCCTGATGCAGGACTACCTCCTTAAAATAGGTGATGAATCTTTGGTGGCAAAGGTTTTCAGCAGTAACACCATTGAACTCTTTAGACTTGCGAAACGGGAAAATGGTAAAGCGGGCAAACTTCGGAATCGGCTTGATCGATTCTTTGAACAACACAACCTACACCCGCAATGGCTGCCGCGCATAGATAGTCAATACGCTTAGGAGTCGAGGAGCAGGGTAAATTAACGCTATCCCCTCTGGTTATCGGCAACCAACTGAGTGGTTTCACTGCAGCAGGTATCGGATAGCCTCCAGGATGACGAACGAGGGCGTTTCATGAGGAAACATGAAGCGCAGTTCCCCCTCCGGCGAGATCAGATAAGTGACTGCCGAGTGGTTGACCGCATAGCCGAAACTCGACCCTTCGAGGGTGACAGCCTCGTATTGTACGCCATAGCGTTTTGCCACCTCGGCAATCTCGCTCTCACTACCGGTCACGCCCATCATGTTGGGGTGAAAGTAGCTGACGTACTCATCCAATACTTCGAAATTGTCCCGTTTCGGATCGACGCTGATAAACACCGCCTTAACGGACTTCAACTCATCCTCGTTGAGTTCATTCAAGGCCTGGGCAAGTATGGAGAGGGAGGTGGGGCAGACATCAGGGCACTTGGTGTAACCGAAGTAGAGCACCACTGCTTTCCCTCTCAGCTGTTTTAACGAGAAATCGCCCTGACTCGAATGGAGTACGAAGTCTCCAGCCGGCAGTTCACTATCGATGTTGAGTACCTCATCCTTTGGCGTGACATCATCCGATGTGGCTGATGAAGACAGGATAAGCAGTGCTGCAAAGATTAAGGTTCGCTTAAGCATGATGTCTCCGTGCTTCTTTTTTCATTGATTCCTAGTCAAAACCGATCCGAGCATCGCTACATAAGCGCAGCAGTCATCCCCTTTCAGGCAGCTGGGGCGACGTGGTCAGGTCCGGCAGCGGTGGTGCCAAAACAAGGCCGTATCGGGAGCAAAGCAATAACATCATGTATTGCGACTAGTTTTCCTTGAAAGTATTATCTGCAGTGTGGTTATTTAACCCTATGCACTACACACTAAATTTTTCAAACAAAATGTCGATACAGTCTGGAAGCTTCGTACTGACCTGGCGCACTGGCGGCTGAACTCAGTAGGGAGTGAGCGGTCAGTCAAGTTTAAGGCAATTTCTTAACCAGAATGGGAAAGTTATTCCTTTTATGTGGTTATTGACCGAAAAAGTAACTATATTGATCTCATCTAATACCTACAAACATGGAGGGTTATCTTTGCGGTATCCATTCATTTTTCTACTGCTGCTTCTGACACTCTTGCCCCTCACCGCACAGGCGCAGGAGCTCTCCTGGGTAGGTTGCGGGATTACCCGTAAGGCTTTCATGGCCGACCTCGCGGCTGCCTACAAGGAGAAAACGGGTGTCGATATCACTATCGCGGGAGGCGGCGCTACCAAGGGAATCCGGGACATCACCAGCAAGCAGGCCGATATAGGCGGCGCCTGCCGATTCAGGCTGGATTCCACTCGAGAGGAAGCCGGCGCGAAGATGGTTCCCGTCGCCTGGGACGCTCTGGTGGTTGTGGTACATAAGGACAATCCCATCGATTCGATCAGCCTGGTGCAGCTGCGCGAACTCTACCAAGGCAAGATCACCAACTGGTCACAGCTGGGCGGCAAGAATAAGCCGGTGGAATTGCTCATCCGCAAGGGAAAGATCTCCGGAGTTGGTTATACACTGCGCCTGCATCTGTTTGAAGACCCAAAAGTCAACTTCAAGAGCAAGCATGTCTTCCCCTCATCGGGGCCTCTGGAGAAGGAAGTCGAAAAGAATCCCAATGCCATCGCGGTTACCGGCATCGCAAGTGCGCATAAACGGGATTTCAAAATTCTCAAACTGGAAGGTCTGGACCCGAACTTCGAGAACATCCGCACCGGAAACTACACGCTCTATCGGCCACTCTATCTTGTATACAACAGCAGCTCGCCCAACAGTCGGGAATCCGACCGGTTCATCCAATTCGCCTTAGGACCAGAGGGTAGGGAAGTTATTCGCAAGAATCAGGTTGTACCCTACTACGACGGCATGCTGCTGTTGCAGAAGCGAATGGAGCATTGGCAGGAATTCATCAGGGATGCCCTGGCCAAGGAATAATCCGGCTGTCGGATAGTGCCCATCCCCACAATGTGGATCGTGCGTGAAGACGCCCGCAGGAAGAGCCCTTGGAGCACAAGGTGTACTTCCTGCGGGCGTCTTGGCGTGCGAGTTACCATTTCTCCAACAGTCCCGACAGGTCGAGAGTCAATCTAGGGAAGTCCTGACAAGGAAAAGAACAGAGAACAGACCGGGCTCAACTGCCTTTGACACTCGCGACCTGGAGCAAAGCCCCGACCAGTCCCGGTTTTCCGCGGCTTCCTGACCCTTCTGTTTAGCGCCTTCAACCGCCTGTGGCAGGCCCCCCCGATCCTCTGAAAACCCGCCGGGCAGGTCTAGGTTCCCGTGCGTGCTCGCACAACTCGGTTTATCGCATGAAAAGGGCAGGCCGAGGAGGCCACCATAGGGGGTTCACGGTGTTGATTCTGAACGTCACCCCTGTTCCTGGCCTTTTCCGCTGTGTTCATTTTCGGGTCCGGCAGGACCTTCTCCTGCAGTCGGATCTTGGTTCCGAGAACTCGCTTGATCAGCCAGGCCGCGATCGGATTGGGGTCGCCCATCCGGTGCAGGTCACGGATGGTTTTGGCCTGGAAAGTGAGGATGAGCTGCCGGCCGACGCCCCACAGAGGTTTCGGCAGACACGCTTCGTTGAACTGGTCGATGACATACTCGGAGAGCTCCTTGCCGCTCTCGGCCTGGGGCCAGTTGCGGGCCTCAAACCGGTCGACGAAGGCTTCCATCTCTTCGAAGCTCTCTGGATAGCTGTGAACATAGCCGTGCGGGCCGCGCATCTTGAGCATCACGCCCTGCCAGAAGTGGTGGGCCGCGATTTTCTGTTTTTCGCTGAAACCTGGGAGCCCCATGAGCAGGCGCATGCGGTGCAGCTTGGTGCCCAACCAGGAGGTGGTGTAGATGAAGTCGTCGTTGGTGAAGGCCTCCGCAATCATCTTCGCCATCGCTTCGTGGATGCGATTGACCTGTTCGATGGAGCGCTGTGCCTCGATGTGTTCCGGGCCGTACTCGAACCAGCGCCAGAAGTGGGCCAGGGTGTCGTTGGCGCGATCCTGTTTCCTGCTTTTCGCCTTATGGCTGCGGTTCATCAGAAGTTCGCTGCCATGGGGGCTCTGGGTGAAGCAGGGCATGCCGAGCGCGTAGAGCAGATTGACCAGGGTGTCATCGGCGTAGTAGATGGTGCTCAAGGCCCAGATGCGCGCGTAATCCACCTCCGGATCGAGCCGCTCGATCTCACGCGCGATCCATTTGTAGCCCTTGTCGGATGTCAGTGCGCTGGCGCCGGCGGGTAGTGCAGTCGGCTTGGTATCAATACTCATAACAGTCTCCTCACTCACAATGGTCTCCTCCAAACCGGTCATCTGTGTGACCTGTCCGGCGAGTATAGGGAGGGGATTAAGATTTGTGTAGTTAAATATATAGATATAGGATATTAGTGAGATAAATATAGCGGGACAACAATGAACTATCGGGAGATCGATCTCAATCTGTTGCTGGTGCTGGACGCGATGATGAAGGAACAGAGCGTCACCGCGGTATCGAGAAAACTCTTGATCAGCCAGCCGACCGTCAGCTTCTCACTGAAAAAACTGCGTGAGATCCTGGACGACGAACTCTTCGTGCGCACCGGCAGTGGCATGCAGCCGACGCCCCGCGCCATGGCGCTTGCCGGGCCGATCGACCAGGTCATCCGCATCGTGCGGGACGAGATTCTGAGTCCGCCAGAATTCGAGCCGTCGGTCAGTGATCGCAGATTCGTGATCAACGCCACCGATATCGGCGAGATGGTCTTCCTGCCCCCGCTCCTGAAGGTGCTTCGGGAGTTCGCCCCCCACGCGAGCATCGAGTCTGTCTGCCTCGATCCGCACGATCTTTCACAGGCACTCGCCGATGGTCTGGTCGACCTCGTGATCGGCTATATGCCCGAGTTGACGGGTAGCGGTCTCTATACGCAACTGCTGTTCGAGCATCCCTTTGTCTGTCTTGCGAGCGATACCCACCCGTTGCTGAAGGATGGTATCACCCTGGAGCAATATGCCTGTGCGGAACACATCACCCTCGTGGGTGAGGGGCACTCCCAGCAGAAGTTCGAAAACATGATCGAGGAGTCGGGGATCAAGCGCCGTATCGTCCTGCGCTCACAGAACTTCATGAACATTCCATTCATTGTCAGAGACAGCGAACTGCTGGCGACGGTGCCCAAGGTCATCGCCGCAGCCTTTGCCCACATGCGTGGACTGGTCGCCTTTTGGCCCCCCTTCGAATTGCCGGCCGTGCCTATCAGACAGTACTGGCATCAGCGCATGCACAAGGACCCCGCCCAGGTATGGTTGAGGCAAACCGTCAGCGAGCTGTTTTTGAACAAAGACCCGACCGCGGAGTTCATGGTACGGCAGAATAATAAGTGACAGATAACGGTTTCTGGGAATAATAGTGACAAGGCGGCGGTTTCGGGAGAGGTATGATCATAGACCCATGACGCACAGTGTATTACGGGTTGCTTATCAAGGCCGGTCCTCTGAAGTCCAGAAAGCCTGCAGCTGAATCGAGAGATAGAGTTACATAGGGAAATACCTGACAAGAAGCGGACAGGTCAGGGAAATTGTGCCACTACTGAGACAATGCCTGGCGATAAAAGGGCAGAGGAGAAAACGATGGCAAAAGTGATTGTGGGAATACACGGATTGGCGAACAAGCCAGAGAAGGAGATACTGAAGACATGGTGGGAAGCCTCCATACGTGAGGGACTGAAGAAGAACGAGGATATCGATTCACCTGAATTCGACTTTCACATGGTCCATTGGGCCGACCTGCTCTACAAGTATCCTCTTCATGAGGAAGAGAACTTTTCATTCGATAAACTCTATAACGATGAGCCCTATGCACAGGCCGAGAACGGTGCGCTGAAGCGTTACGATGACAAATTTTTCGATAGGGTCAGGGCAGGTGTATTCGATATCATCGGTGACACCGCTGACAAGCTCAAAGTGCATATGGGTATGGATTCATTTGCCGACTTTCTGATCGGTCGTCTGCTCAAGGACCTCGATTTTTACTACGACAATCGGGAAATCCAGAATCGTGACGGTGGCCTGGGGCAAACTCAGCCCGTATTGCGGCAAGAACTATTGAACACCCTGGAGCCCTTGAAGGGGAAGTCGATCATGCTCATCGCCCACTCAATGGGTTCCATCATTGCCTATGATGCCCTGCGTGATCTTGGACGAAGCGACCCGGGTTTTGAACTTTCACATTTCGTAACCATCGGCTCACCGTTGGGATTGCCACACGTCAAAGCCAAGATCATCCAGGAACGAACCTATGACAACAAAGTGCGCACACCTTCGGTGGTCAAGAACAGCTGGGTGAATTTTGCCGACAAAAAGGATCCGGTGGCCGCGGATGTCTTTCTCAAGGGAGACTACATGGAAAATGACGCCGGTGTCGGAGTTGTGGATGATCTTGTTGCCAACGACTATATTGCGCCGGGTAAGGACAGGCACAATCACCATAAATCCTACGGCTATTTGCGCACCCCGGAGATGTCAGAGCACGTAAAAACATTTCTCACTTCCTAGTGGTCGCTAAAGCTACAGTTCAGGCATCCCGGCACGATGTCTCTTCATCGGCCCAGTGTAGTGATCATGGACAGGCCAAGTAGTTTAGGAATAGTCGGGCGTGGACTACAGCTCCAAGCGTCATTAGCATTCATGCGACTGAGGCGAATCCCTGATGTTCTCGCCGAGAGCGTGGAGGGTATGTTGTGGCGGTGATAGTACAAAGCGTCAAATGGATTTATCATGTCATTCGAAATCATTACATCCCCTCCGCGCTATCGATTACTTCGCAGTTTCCGGCGTAAATTGACTCAATTAATGGGGGTGCTTCTCTTCTTGGGCGGCCTTGCCGCGTCCAGCCTGCCCCTCTTGCTCGTCATTGCTGCAGCCATGTCGATTCTAGCCCCCAGTGCCGGTTTTCCCGATTTGGATTCAGAACAGGTTGCTATCTTTCTGGGAGCGGCAGTGATTGCAGTTGTGGGTCTGACCTTGGGACTCAAGCTGATTCGCGGGCGTCGACGACTGGTGCTGTTTTTGCGCCGCTTCGGCTATGACCAAGCCACCAAGGTGCTGAGTTTCGCGGCGACCTCCGCCATGGGTCAGCGCTGGCGCCTGGCGACTTTGGATGACAATGAAATCGCCCCGGTTCTCGGTATCAAGACCCGGGGAAGGATCCTGTCAGTTCTACGATGGGCTTTTCTGATCGTGATCCTTGCTAGTCTGTTTTGGTTATTCGGTGAGGGTTTCAAAGATTATCTGGGTGGCGTTGTCGATGGTATGAAGAGTGAAGGTCGGGGGGGAGGTTTCGAGGCGATAATCGGTCAATTTTTCAGCATCCTGTTCATGACCATCATCATAGGTGTGATCGTTGGCGGACTTGTCCTGATCGGTGTTGCACTCCTGGGTGCCGGGATGCTGTTTTCCTGGCGATCGTTTCGCTCCTACAAAAAGGCCGAACTCGGCCAATCAAAGGTCATAGAACGTGCCAGTGAGATTGAACCGATTGTTCAATCCGTGCTCAAGTTGAGTCGCAAGATTCTTTCGCCACGTCTGGTTGTAGTGCGTGTCTATTCAGGCATATGGCAGGAGGTGGTCAGGAGGTTTTCCGATGTGAGTGCCGTTATCCTGATCGACGTCTCGATACCGGGTGAGGGGTTGCTCTGGGAAGTGGAAAATCTGAAGACGAAATACCGGAAGCAGACGGTGTTTGTGGGTCAATATGAGGCGCTTGCGAGTCTTTCGTCGTTGACGGTTGATAGTGACGCCGCAGATACGGAGCAAAGACTCGCCACACTGTTGGATGGCGAAAGCGTACTTGCTTATCGCGGTGAAGGACCGCCCGACATGAAGCGGTTTTCCAGGTTGTTGAGATCGAAGTTGAATGACCTCTATTAGCCGTTGTGGACACAGTACACAGCATGGCTGATGGCAAGCTTCTATTCATTCGATAGGGAGCTAAACTCTTAATCAGCGGACCATACGAACTCCACATGGGCAGAAGGGACAACATGCCAAACGACAACCACTATATTCATGGAGCGGGAATTGACTCCCGTTTACGGATACCCGCCTCCGTAGGCAGCCGGATCGAGGTCCGGTTTGCCGATGTCCTGCAGCGAGACCGTTACGACCCACTAAGTTGGCGCCGTGAGTTGCTGACGCCGGTGGTGGGCGAACCGGACTGGTTTGAAATCGATCTCGACGCTCTCGGCCTGGAAGACGGCGACTACGAATACGAGTTCATCAAGAACGGCGTAGACGAAGCCCCGATCGCCGACCCTTATGCTGTCTATATCACCCGTTTCGGCGGTTATCGCGGCATCTTTCAGATCCGGCAGGGCAGGCGGTGGCGGCAATCCTTTACCTGGGATGATGAGTTCACTCCAGGCAACCCGCTACGCAACAACCATCAGCTGGTGATCTATGAGATGCCCATGCGCTGGATGGAGAGCGCTCCCGAGAAGGCGCGTCAGGTGGGGCTCGGCACCTTCGAAAAGGTGGTGTTCGTCCATCTCGACCAGCTCAAGGCCCTGGGCATCAACGCCATTGAACTGTTGCCGGTGCAGGATTCACCCGATACCCTCAACTGGGGCTACGGCACCCGCTTCTTCTTCGCCCCGGACCTTGATATGGGGCTGCCAGTGGAACTCAAGTTCTTCGTCAAGCAGTGCCATCAAAGGGGTATCCGGGTGATCTTCGACGTGGTGATGAATCATGCCCGCAACTGTCCTCTGGCGCAGCTCGACTATGCCCGCTATTTCCTCTCCAGCGAGGATGAGGAGCGGTCTCACAGAGGCGAGGATTATGGCGCCTCGCTGTTTCGCTATTGGCCGGACGCTGCCGGCCTGACCCCGGCGCGGGAATTTCAGTTGCATATGGCGGAGTACTTGATCACCGAGTATCACGCCGACGGTTTCAGGCTTGACGAGTTCAAGGGCATCAACCACTGGGAGTTCATACAGCAGTTCCGCGATCATGCCTGGCAGGTCCATCAGCAGGCCTATCCCGACCGGCCCTTTATCGTAATCGCCGAGGACTCCTGGCGGCGGGCGGCGATCACCCATCAGCGTCCGCAGAATCCCAACGGCCGAAAGGTGACCGATTCGATATGGAACTTCGCCTTTCGCGACGAGCTGCGGCGAGTCTTCAGCGGTCGTCTTGACACCGCATGGGGGGAGCCCGCGCGGCGGGAACGGGTGCGGTGGATGGTAACCGGCGGCCAGACCTGGAACGACTGGAGCCGGCAGGCCGAAGCTGGATTCCATGATCTCTCCCAGGCAGTCAACTACCTGACCTCCCATGACGTCGAGAAGGATGACGAAAAACGCATCATGAACTATCTTTTGGCACCACTGCTGGAAGAACGGGGTTACCGTGGAACCGTGGATGACATTCGCTGGCTGACGGACCATCTCGAGAGCGGTGCGGACGACCAGCAGCACTTTCTTCATGGTCTGGCCCTGGAGCGCCTGCGCAGTGCCTTCTGCCTGTTACTGACATCGGTTGGGATACCGATGATTCTTGCCGGTGATGAGTTCGGTGACGTGCACGATCTCGATCATCACAACTGGCGTTTGAAGATGTCCGATCCGGTGGATTGGGAACGGTTGGATGCCTCTCCCAACAATCGCGATCTGTGGAACAGGGTCGCCGAGTTGATCGCACTACGAACTACACATCCAGCGCTCACCCGCAATGAGACAACGTTCTTCTATTTTCACCCCGACTTCGATAGCAACCAAGGCGCAAAGGTATTTGCATACTGCCGTACGCGCGGTGCCGTCCTCGGCGCTATGGATCAGATTATCGTGGTCTGTAACATCGGCCCCGAGTCCTATGCCAGCTACGATATACCCTGGTTTTGGTCGGAACTCTCCGCAATCGATGAAATCGCGCCACCTCAACACTGCAGGCCGCTGGAGCACAATGATGGGCATGGCGTGCGGTTGTCCTTGGCCGCCTATCAGATGCGGGTGTTTGCGACCTGAGCTTGGAATGGCAGTGTGGGCGGTAAGTGAGATAGGGAATAGGTACATGTTGCCTTTTGCTGCCAAACTCAAGTCAGGCTTGTGGTCGGTGGGTAAGTGGATAGCCCATTCCGTTGATTCAGGCTTTTCACCCTATCTTGAATCGAGACGCAGGGTGTGGGTTGCTGCGGGTATCAGGGGGGCGGCAGACCAGGTGTTGCGTCCTTAACTGAAACATGTTGCACAGTATTCTTCGAACAATATCACCCGAAACGTCCATTGAAATTGCCCCAGCATATGGCTGGGCAAGGCAGGCTTGCCTCTATTGCGCGGTGACGGCAACAGGTGCGCTGCAGGCGACTGGCAGATTTAATGTGCAAATAACTTGGTCGATTCTCCCATCCACTAATGAAATGGGACCGTGGGTGTTTTCGCTATTGCTTGTGTATTGGTTGCAGTATGCAAAACGCAGAGTGCACGTTTCACATTCGCCACTTCATACGAAAAAGCCCACAGATATACCTGTTGTTGCGTCGATCGCACTGTAGGGGCTCGTGGCTCTGGGTGAATTTGTGGTAACGATCATAGGACCTTGTGGCGCCAGCCACGTAGCACTGGTATCTCTGTCGTCTCTGAAATAGGCTTCCGATATACTGGCAGCCCGGCTGCCGGGGTATTCGCTTGCGCATGCTTTATTCATCGCTGCGATAGCGAAAAGCCCGCCAAACTCGAAGAGCCCGGTAGCATGGACAGTGGTGAGGCCGACATGGCGGTATTCTACGATGGTTGGTGCATTTTGAACTACCACGGGCACCGCTTCTGACGGTTCGTTTATTACGTGGACATCCTTATCTCCAGCATATGATCCCATGGTGTAGAATGTGAACACTGCGACTGCCAGATGTCTCATGTTTTTCTCCTGAATGAACAGAAATGGGAAATCCCCGATTTTGCATAGGAGACGCTTCAGGGTGTTCGCATCGAATCAGCCCCAGACTGCGCATTTGTCAGATGCTATGTGTAAGCTTAAGCGGTCGCATGCCATGATTACTCAGGCTAAAACAGCAAATTATGCATGGAAAGGATAAAGCCGCCTGGACTGAGGTCGTGCTATACGTCAAGTAGGCCCTAAGATGCAAATTTACGGATGAAATCGGATCAGATTGAATTGACGCTGATCCCAATTCCCCGTTCAAACAAATTGACCTGCGCCATTTTTGAGATCGATCGAAGGGGAGCTGAAAAATATATTGCGAATTTGAAAATCACGATATTACTGATGAACGGTGGACGCGTTGCGCAGTTGGGCCTCCTCATCGTTGATTATTAGATGATTTTTTAGATGCTCCCGGCATATTCTTCGGCACTTATGTTGTTAGTTAAGCGGTTTCGGATAAAGGCGAAAGCGCAGGTAGGTGTGGCTTTGCGCGACATTTTTCAATGATGAGTCCAATTTATTCAGCCAATGCACATGGATGACTGATCGAACAGTGGTCCCCACAATATCGATTTAAACTGCCTATAACTTTCAACATTCCGATTACAGATGAGAATCAGCAATTTGGCCATTTGTGATTGAAATGTAGTGGTGGATGTCGGATTAGAAAAAAAGCTTGCCGGAGATCCCAAATGTTCTGCCGATGTTGACAGTGTACCCCCCGTCATTTGCAGCCGGGTATTCTGCCTCGTTATCGAACAGGTTCTTGATGTAGGCTGAGAACTCGAACTGCCTGCCCAGTGCGGTTGTGACGTAGTTGATATCGACAAAATGTTCAGGACCGAATTCATCGAATTCATTGGGCTGGCGTTCGGACTTGATCGGATTATTGCTCCAGCCCCTGTAGTGGACATTGAATAGATGCCCCGCGAAGGGTTCGAAGTCCACGCCAAGATTCCAGATATATTCTGGCCATCCTGTCTTTTCCAGGTCGTAATTGACTAAATCCATGTCAGGTTCGGCGACCAGATCGACGCTATGTAGGTCGCCACGCATGAGAACGTAACGATTGGAAAGCTTTGTCTTGGTATAACTGACATTTCCGTAAGATCTGAAGTTCCTCGAGAAGTCGTAGCTCCCCTCCAGCTCTATGCCATGACTGGTCAGGTCGCCCACGTTCTGATCGATATACTCATACCCATACCAACCGGTAGCAGCCTGCTCGGCCGGGGTGTTGTAGTAGGTATAACCGATGTAGGTGGCGTATTCCTCAATGGTTGTCTGAAAGAGGGTTAGTTCCATCGACAATCGGTCGTCAAGGTATGTCAGCTGCAGGTCGTGTGATTGTGTGCTTTGCGGATGCTCCACGCCGATCCACGGTGCGCCGTCCCGAATGTTGATAAATGTATCCTCATCAGTGAAGGTGCGGTATTTACGAATGCTTGATCTCACATGACCGGTATTGTAGGTATACTTCATGCTCCAGTGATCGTCGATCTGATGAATGACGGCAGCCCGTGGCGAAACATCGCCCCCTTTCGAACGCAGGCTGTGGTGGTCGTAGCGGATTCCGGCAGTAAAAATCCAGTCATCTATACCGAGATAATTCTCCTCCAAGAAGACACCCCAAATATGCTCGGTTCGCGGACCGGTATATTGTTCCCAGAGGGCAGTGGCACTGGTGAAGTCAAGGTAGTCGTAGGCTATTCCGGCTTTGATACGGTTGGTGAGCAGGGTATGTGTAGCAATGGCGCTGGCGCCATAGCCGTTATAGGTGTCGTAGGAGTCGTAAGGGACGTTCAGTCCAGGCACAATATCCAGCGGTACGCCCTTGTGGTGATCATAGTACAGTGATGTCTCCAGTTTTATGGTGTCGCTCAGCTGGGGGGCATAGCGTAGATCGGCGCTACGATGAATACGGGTCCACTCGACAAAGGAGTTGGTAGCTTTGTCGGCCAACTGGAAACGGCTCGGATTGATCTCGCTGTCCCGTGCGATGAATGCAAAATCGCCGATGCGATACTTTAAATAGATTTCGTGGCTGGGTCCGTAGATTCCGGATAGGTTCCAGCGGGGATCCCAGGGGCGGGCCTCGGGCCACAATACGTAACCGTCATTGTCCGCATGATAGGCGGGGAGCCAGTCGCCCTCCGACTCGCTGAAGTTCAAGGACAGCATTAGATCGCTCTCGTCACCAAGATCGGCGCCATACAGGGCATTGGCCATTCGCCGGTTGTTCTGGAATTCCCAGTCTGCAGTGATTTGCCATGCCCCGTCCCCGTCTTGATCGAGATCCTCGCCATTGTACGTGATGATGTGGATGATGCCTGCCGAGGCATCGGATCCCCACAAAGTGGAACTCGGGCTGCGTACGACCTCAATGCGTTTGACGTCGCTAAGACGCGGGAACAGATGTTCCTGATTGCCTATGGTGAACAACTGATTGTTCAACTTATGACCGTCGATCATTACCAGGTAGTTGGACATCGCATTCTCAATGAATCCACGGTGTCCGAACATGTGTGTGAAATTGTCTGCATAGGTGAGGAATCCTGGCACACGCTCAAGAGCGTCGCGCAGGTTTCTGTATCCATGTCTGCGGATCTCCTCGGCGGTGATCACGGTGATGATCGATGGAGCATCGGCAATAGAGGTCGGCTCACGGCTGGCTGTGTATACTTTCATTTCACTCAAGGTGGCCAGGTCCAGATTGAGCAACTCCTGCATGACGGGGTCGGAGATATCCTGGGCATGACAGCTCATACCGATATCGACTGCGATCAGAAGAGTACAGACAGGCAGGTGTAGGCGATTTCTCATAGGGTACATTGAGTCGTGATGTGCTTCTTGGAGAGCAAGCGCTTAAATTCCAGGTAGAGACGACTGACCGAATCCAGATAGGATGAGTCAGCAGGGATGTCTCAAATGTTAGTATACGGATCTTTCATTTTCTCGGATCAATGCACCTACACTTCCAGCCAGGATAGGGTGGATTGATCGAGTATTGATTTGAAGAATGGTTGCAGATGGCGAAATGGCAGTCTGTCTACAAGCGTTATCTTGACCTCTCTGCTGGGATACGTCAGTGGGCTATGCTGTGGGTTTCGTTACGCTACCGTTAGTCTGATAACCTTGATGCCTCCGTGCCAAGGCTATTTTTTCACCGGGGGCTATCGGTGTGTCTGGTATAGTCGACGGGTCCCCTCTATATATGAATTCTGCATTTCCATTCAAAATCAACAAACTTTCCCAACTCGGCTGTGCATTGCTGATGATTGAATCCTTGTTTGCGGACAGGAAGCATTGGCAGGGCGATTGTTCGCACCTTCCGGCCTAAAAGCGCGGGTCTGCATCTGTGGCATGAGCTTTGAACCTGTGACCTATGTCATCCAGCATCTGCGGTAAATTATAGTCTTCGGGATCCATTTCCACGCGTCCTGCGACGATCCTGGAAAGATCCAATGCTTCGTTTTTCCTCGTCAACAGATGTCCAGCGTATCGATTGATGATGTTGAACATCATGAATTGATCCGTCGTGAGGTTTCTGCCGCGCACAAGTATCCTTGAATCACCGGCGATGCCATTCTAGGGGATACGCAACTCGTGGGAGAAGTTCGCAATTAAGTGCTTTGTCTGACAAGTGGTCTCTGAGGCTTTCGTGGCTTCATATAAGGCCTGGTCTCCTCCACGGTTCATCGGTTATCCCGCGCAACAGGTCATTCCATGAGTCGGGTGTGACGGACTTCGGTTCTGCCGCTATCCGGTTTTTGTCAACAATCCCCGCATGGCCAATGCTGCATTCGATAGGGTCCGCTTTCGATGTGTCACAGCACCCAATGAACGGTTCAGGTCCAGCTCGGGGATATCCAAGGGCTTCAGATGCTCATCGAGCAGAATTTCTGGCAACAGGCTCCAGCCCAGGCCGATACTGACCATCATCTTGAGTGTCTCGAGATAGTCAGTGGAGAGGGTACAGTTGACTTGGCCACGGAGCAGATTGACACGCTGTTCCAGAATGGTTCGTGTGTAGGTGCCCAGGGTCGGCAGCACGGCGGGGTGAGCCAGTAGCTCATCAACGCTTACCTGCCGCCGTTTCGCCAGGGGATGATCCAGGCCCACTACCGGGCGTAGCGGATCCCGCCAGATGACTTCAGTATGCAGAATCTCGGCCGGTGCCAGGGGCAGGGTGACCACCGCGAGTTCCAGTTCTCCGTGCTCCACCGCCTGGCAGGCCTTCTCCGATTCCATGAACTGGATGTCGAGTTCTACCTTGGGATAGTGGTCACTGTAGGCCCGAAGCACCAGGGGCAACCGATGCAGGCCGATGTGGTGGCTGGTGGCCATGGCCAGGCGTCCTGCGACCTCGCCGGAGAGGTTGCTCAACTCGCGGCGGATATCGGTTAGCTCGTGGATAATCCGCTCCGCCCTCGGTAGCAGGTGGCGTCCCGCTTCGGTCAGCAACACCTGGCGGCCGGCGCGGTCGAACAGCCGGGTGGCCAGCTCTTCCTCCAGGCCGGCGATGCGTTTGCTGATGGCGGGCTGGGTCAGGAACAGACTTTCGGCTGCCAGGGAGAAGGAACCCTTACGGGCCACCTCGACGAAAGCGCGCAGGCTGGCGAGATCCATGGTTATTCCAAACAAGAATAGAATAAATGAAAAATATGAATTTGTATTATTTACCACACTCCCCTATGTTTTGCCTACCGAACAGAGAGGATCCATAGCCATGAGTGCAAAGACGCTTTACGACAAACTCTGGGAGTCCCATGTGGTGCGTACCGACGAGGACGGCACCGCGTTGATCTATATCGACCGCCAACTGGTGCACGAAGTAACCTCGCCCCAGGCTTTCGAGGGCCTGCGCCTGGCCGGCCGCAAGCCCTGGCGGGTGGATGCCAACCTGGCGACCCCGGATCACAACGTGCCGACCACAGAACGTTCCGGCGGCGTGAGCACCATCGTCGATCCAGTTTCCCGCACCCAGGTGGAGACCCTGGACGCCAACTGTGCCAGCTTCGGCATCACCGAGTTCAAGATGCTCGACCCGCGTCAGGGCATCGTCCACGTGGTGGGCCCGGAGCAGGGGGCCACACTGCCCGGCATGACCGTGGTCTGCGGCGACTCCCACACCTCCACCCACGGCGCCATGGGCGCGCTGGCCTTCGGCATCGGCACCTCGGAGGTGGAGCATGTGCTCGCCACCCAGTGCCTGATCCAGAAAAAGTCGAAGGCGATGCAGGTGCGCGTGGAGGGCAAGGTGGGCCCAGGTGTCACTGCCAAGGACATCGTGCTCGCCATCATCGGCGAGATCGGTACTGCCGGCGGCACCGGCTATGCCATCGAGTTTGCCGGCGAGGCGATCCGCGATCTCTCCATCGAGGGTCGCCTGACGCTCTGCAACATGGCCATCGAGGCGGGCGCCCGCGCCGGTTTCGTGGCGGTGGACGCGAAGACCATCGCCTATGTGATGGGCCGGCCCTACGCCCCCCAGGGCGAACGGTGGGAACAGGCCGTTGCCTACTGGCAGACCCTGCACAGTGACGAGGGGGCCGAGTTCGACCGGGTGGTGAGCCTGGACGGCAGCGCCATCCAGCCCCAGGTGACTTGGGGCACCTCGCCCGAGATGGTGGTGTCCGTGGGTGCCCGGGTTCCAGACCCGGCCGCCGAAGAGGACGAGGTCAAGGCCAGCGGCATGCGCCGGGCGCTGGAGTACATGGGCCTGGAGGCAAACACGCCGATCTCGGAGATTGCCGTGGACAAGGTCTTCATCGGCTCCTGTACCAACTCCCGTATCGAGGATCTGCGTGCCGCCGCCGCGGTGGCCAAGGGACGCCAGGTGGCCACAAACGTCAAGCAGGCGCTGGTGGTGCCGGGCTCGGGACTGGTCAAGGCCCAGGCCGAGGCCGAAGGGCTCGACAAGATTTTCATAGAGGCCGGCTTCGAGTGGCGCGAGCCGGGCTGCTCCATGTGCCTGGCCATGAACGCCGATCGGCTGGAACCGGGCGAGCGCTGTGCCTCCACCTCCAACCGCAACTTCGAGGGCCGGCAGGGGCAGGGGGGGCGCACCCACCTGGTCAGCCCGGCGATGGCCGCGGCGGCGGCGGTCAGCGGCCACTTCGTCGATGTGCGGAGTTTGGCTTGAAGGTATTTTTATAACGCAAAGCACGCAATGAAACGCAAAGCGCGCAAAGATATTTCATTCGATGGAAGTCACAGTGCCCTTTGCGGCTCGTTGCCAGCCTTGCGTCACCCAAACCAAGGCATTGTTCGCCATGTTACGTAAAGTACGCGAAGGATTTGAATGAATAAACTTTGCGATCTTTGCGCTTTATTGCCTACTTTGCGTTATACATCCTCAACGAGGACAAAATGATGGAAAAATTCGAGACATTCACCGGCGTCGTCTGTCCCTTGGACCGCTCCAACGTGGACACCGACGCCATCATCCCCAAGCAGTTTCTCAAGTCGATCAAGCGTTCCGGTTTCGGTCCCAATCTGTTCGACGAGTGGCGTTATCTGGATCACGGTGAGCCGGGCATGGACAACAGCCGGCGGCCGCTCAATCCGGATTTCGTGCTCAATGATCCGCGCTACGTCGATGCCAAGGTGCTGCTGACGCGCAAGAACTTCGGCTGCGGCTCATCGCGCGAGCACGCCCCCTGGGCGCTGGAGGATTACGGTTTCCGGGTGATCCTGGCGCCAAGTTTCGCCGACATCTTTTTCAACAACTGTTTCAAGAACGGGTTGTTGCCGGTTGTCCTGCCCGAGGAGACCATCGATGGATTGTTCCAACAGGCCACTCGGGAGCAGTCGCTGGAGATCGAGGTCGACCTGGAAAACCAGCAGCTGAAGTTGCCGGATGGCGAGACCATCGCCTTCGACGTCGATCCCTTCCGCAAGCACTGCCTGCTCAACGGCCTGGATGACATCGGTCTGACCCTGCAGCATGTGGACGAGATCAAGGCCTACGAGGAGCGGCGTCGCCAGGAAGCGCCCTGGTTGTTTGCTTCATGATTTATTCACCGCATATGGACATGAATCACCGCAAAATTACGCGGATGGGTTTCGATGTTGGCTTGAGTGGTTTCGGTGCGGCAAGCCGCACCCTACAATTTCGGCTGTCTTGCCGCACCGATCGATCGGACTGAGAATCTGATTTTATTTTACGTGCGTTCTCGGTGATTCGCGTCCATTCGCAGTTTGAATTAATGTTTAATCTCTAACTACAACGGGTTGATAAATGAGCAAAAAGATTCTTGTGCTGCCGGGTGACGGCATCGGTCCCGAGATTGTCGCCGAAGCGGTCAAGGTGTTGGCCAACCTGCGCGATGCCTACGACCTGGATATCGATCTGGACGAGGCCCTGGTCGGCGGCGCCGCCATCGACGCCACCGGTGGACCTCTGCCGGATGCCACCCTGGAGCTGGCGAAAGAGGCCGATGCGGTGCTGCTCGGCGCCGTGGGCGGTCCCAAGTGGGAGCCCCTCGACATCTCGATCCGCCCGGAGAAGGGGTTGCTGGGGCTGCGTTCGGAGCTCAATCTGTTTGCCAATCTGCGACCGGCGATCCTCTACCCGCAGCTCGCCGGTGCCTCCAGCCTGAAGGCCGATATCGTGGCCGGGCTCGACATCATGATCGTGCGCGAGCTGACCGGCGGCATCTATTTCGGTCAGCCCCGGGGTATCCGTGAACTCGACAGCGGCGAGCGCCAGGGCTTCAACACCCTGGTCTATTCCGAGTCGGAGATCGAGCGCATCGGCCGGGTCGCCTTCGACATCGCAGCCAAGCGCGGCAGCCGGGTCTGCTCGGTGGACAAAGCCAACGTGCTGGAGTGCACCGAGCTCTGGCGCGAGGTGATGATCCGGGTCGGTAAGGATTATCCGGATATCGAACTGAGTCACATGTACGTGGACAACGCCGCCATGCAGCTGGTGAAGTGGCCTAAACAGTTCGATGTGATGGTGACGACCAACATGTTTGGCGATATTCTGTCAGATTGCGCCGCCATGTTGACCGGCTCCATCGGTATGCTTCCGTCGGCCTCCCTGGACGAGAATGGCAAGGGCATGTACGAGCCGATCCACGGATCCGCCCCCGACATCGCCGGCAAGGGGGTGGCCAATCCGCTGGCGACCATCCTGTCGGTGGCCATGATGCTGCGCTACAGCCTCGACGAGCCGGCGATGGCCGACAAAATCGAGAAGGCTGTGGAGAAGGTGCTCGACGACGGTCTGCGTACACCCGATATCATGTCAGAGGGCAAGACCGAGGTGAACTGCGAGGCGATGGGCGACGCGGTCGTGAATGCATTGGATTAATTATGAATTTTGAATTGTGAATTTTGAATTTGGTCGTATTCGCTCCGCGAACGCGTCAATTTAAAATTTAAAATTAGGAATTCAAAATTTTAAAGGGTTAGAGAATGAAGCGTGTTGGTTTTGTAGGTTGGCGCGGCATGGTGGGTTCGGTGTTGATGAACCGCATGCTGGATGAGAACGATTTTGCCTCCATTGAGGAGCCGGTCTTCTTCACCACCTCACAGGTGGGCCAGACCGGGCCCGATATCGGCAAGGCGATCCCGCCGCTGAAGGACGCCACCGACATCGACGAACTCAAGCAGATGGAAGCGATCGTCACCTGCCAGGGCGGCAGCTACACCAACGCCGTCTACGATAAACTGCGCAGTGCCGGCTGGGACGGCCACTGGATCGACGCCGCCTCCAGCCTGCGTATGAAGGAGCACACCCTGATCGTGCTCGATCCGGTCAACCAGGGAGTGATCCGTGACGGTCTGGCCCAGGGCAAGAGGGATTTCATCGGTGGCAACTGCACCGTCAGCCTGATGCTGATGGCCCTCGGCGGGCTGTTCCGCAAGGACCTGGTGGAGTGGGCCACCTCCATGACCTACCAGGCCGCCTCCGGCGCCGGTGCGCGCAACATGCGCGAGCTGATCAGCCAGATGGGTGCGGTGGAGGCATCGGTGAGCGACCTGCTGGCCGATCCCGCCTCGGCGATTCTCGATATCGACCGCAAGGTGGCCGAGTCCCTGCGCAGCGACAGTTTCCCCACCGAGAACTTCGGCGCCGCCCTGGCGGGAAGCCTGATTCCCTGGATCGACGTGCCGCTGGAGAATGGCCAGAGCAAGGAGGAGTGGAAGGGTTTTGTCGAGACAAACAAGATTCTCGGCCGCAGCGACAATCCGGTGCCGATAGACGGCACCTGCGTGCGCATTGGCGCAATGCGTTGCCATAGCCAGGCATTGACCATAAAGTTACGCAAGGACGTGCCGATAGACGAGATTGAGTCGATACTGAGCAGTGCCAACGATTGGGTGAAGGTGATCCCCAACGAACGGGAGATCACGGTACAGGAGTTGAGCCCGGCCAAGGTCACCGGTTCCCTGAGTGTACCGGTGGGGCGTCTGAGAAAGATGAACCTGGGCTCGGAATACCTGAACGCCTTCACCGTTGGCGATCAGCTGCTTTGGGGCGCAGCGGAACCATTGCGGCGTATGCTGGGGATTCTGCTGGAAGCATGACATTGATGGTCCGGAGCCGCCGAGGCTGTCATCGACCCCGTCGCGCAGTCCATCGACCGGCGACGGGGTTTTTGTTTGCAGGGCAGAAGGGGCGTTTTGCGTGGAACGCGCAGTAAAGTTAGCGATTCTGGGTGCCAACGGCCTGATTACGGAGTCTCTGCTGGCGGCCATAGGGAGTCATCCCTCACTCAGTGGTGAAGTGACGCTGCTGGGGAGTGCCGAGAGTTGCGAGACGCTGGTCGAGTTCGAACAGCAGACCCTGGAGATCCAGGATATCGAGGGCTGCGGTTTCGATGAAATCGATATACTCGTCGCAACCGGCGAATCGGAAGTGGCGGGCGACTGGCTCCGGCGGGCCCTGGATGCCGGCTGTATCGTTCTCGATATCGGCGGACACCTGGCGCCGCAGGAGCGGGCCCCGGTCATCGTGGCGGCGGTCAACGGCGGACTGCTGAACGACGTGAGCCCGGGCAGCGTCGTGGTGCTGCCCGATGCGGCCACCACCCAGGCGGCAAGCCTGCTGCATCCGCTGCTCACGCAGCTGGAGATCGAGCGGGTGGGCCTGTTCAGTGCCCAGGCGGTATCGGAGCGGGGGCGTTCGGGGGTCGAGGAGATGGCCCGGCAGACGGCGCAAATGTTGAACGGTAAACCGGCCAGGCCGGTGTTGTTTCCGCGTCAGGTGGCGTTCAACCTGGTGCCCATGACCACCGATGAGGTCATGGGGGATGTCGAGGCGGCGGATCTGCGGATCGCCGGACGCCTGCATCAGGTGCTGGGCGAGCCGGATCTGCCGATCATGGTCAGCTGTTGCTGGGCGCCTGTCTTCTATGGCATCTCCCAGGCGATACAGATCACGGTCGCGGGCGGCGTGGATCTGGAGGCGGTCAAACGGATACTTTCGCAGGTCCCCTACATCGATGCTAAGTGGGACAGCCGGGAGATTCCGACCGCGGTCACGGATGCTTCGGGAAGCGATTTTCTGACGGTCGGTGGACTGACGGGAAAGTTAAAAAATACGACGCATTTCTCACTTTGGGCCGTCGCCGACAACCTGCGCTTCGGTATTGCGGGAAATGCTGTGAAGATCGTTGAACTTTTGGTAAAAAGATTATTTATCAGCTATAGTTAGCGGCAAATTGTTAAGTTTATTCTAAACCTATCGGGGTTGTTTAGGGGGCTCTATCCAGTGCGCAACACGCGAGAGTTTGACCGGTGGGTTATGTTTTCTGGCAAGGAGGAAGCATGATTCGTAAGCTGTCTCTGGCAGTGGCTGTGGCAACAGCCCTATCACCCGTGGGGGCCTTCGCCCTTGGCCTGGGTGAAATCCATTCTCATTCTGCACTCAACCAGAACTTCAAAGCCGAGATTGATCTGCTCTCCGTCAACCAGGAAGAGGTCCAGGATATCCGTGTCAACCTGGCATCCCAGGATGCCTTCGATCGGGCCGGTATCGAGCGTCTTTTTCTGTTGAGCGGTCTGAAATTCGAGCCCATGTACAACGCCTCGGGTGAGCCGGTGATTGCCGTCACCAGCAGCGATCCGATCCGCGAGCCCTTTCTCAACTTCCTGCTCGAAGTGAATTGGCCGAAAGGGCGCCTGGTCCGTGAATACACGGTTCTGCTCGACCCCCCGGTAACCCTTAAGCGTGCACCCACTCAAGTGAGCGCGCCGCGTGTCAGCACGGCCCCTTCCACACGCGCCACTGCCGCGCCTATGCGACAGCCCACGCCCATGCCGGTCACCACCGCGGGTGCCATGGGTGGCCGCGAATACGGTCCTGTGCAGCCGAACGACAATCTCTGGTCGATTGCCAAAAGGATGCGTAACTCGAACGAGTCGGTCGAGCAGGTGATGATGGCGCTGCAGCGTTACAATCCCGATGCGTTCATAGACAGTAACGTCAACAATCTGAAAGTCGGCAAGGTGCTGCGGCTGCCCGAAGACGCCGATGTCACTTCGCTTTCCCGTCAGGCCGCGCGTGAGGAGTTTCTCGCTCAGACCCGAGCCTGGCGTGCCAGCAAGGGCCTGGCACCTACACCGTCTGGTGCTCCCCGGCCAGCGGGCGAAGCGGCAAAGGACCGTCTCAAACTGATCTCCGCCAAACCCGAAGAGGGGGCTGAGGCCATGAGTCGCGAGGGAGCCGCCGAAGTATCGCGGCTGGAGCAGGAAATCCTGTTGGTGCGCGAATCGAACGAGAGCGCGCTGCAGGAGAACGATGCCCTGCGCGACCGCGTGCAGGAGCTGGAAAAGCAGATCGAGGACATCCAGCGTCTGGTGACTCTGAAGAGCGACGAGCTCGCCCAGATGCAGCAGGCCCAGCAGATGGCCGGCGAAAAGATGGAGGAGATGCAGGCTCCAGAGGCTGAGCAAGCGCCCGCCGGGGCTGAACAGGCGCCCGCTGAGGAAGCCCCGATGGCTGAAGCTGAAGCGCCGGCTGTTGCCGAGCCCGAACCCATGCTGACAGAGGAGGAGAAGCCTCCGGTCGTGCCGGTGCCGGAAGGTACGGTCATCGAGCAGACCAACATCGAACAAGTCATCGAAGAGGCTGCGCAAGAGGAAGCACCAACCGAGGAAGCCCCCGCCGTGGCCGAAGCCCCGGCACCGGCCGAACAGCCTGCGGTTGTGGAAGCCCCCACCGAACCCGCACCTGTCGAGCCGCCGCCAGCCGCGCCACTGCCGGAGAAAAAGGTCAGCTACTTCGACAATCTCAAGGGCAACACCACCTTGCTGGGTATCATCGGTGCCGTGGCTGTACTGCTGATCGGCATGCTGTGGATGATCATGCGTCGTCGTAAGGAGGCCGAGGCCGAATTTGCCGAGAGTATCCTGGTCTCGCCCGACAGCGATATCGTCACCGCCGGCAAGGACGAGGCTGACTCGCTTAACGAACCAAGCGATGAGACTTCGTTCATGAGCGATTTCTCACCCAGCGACATCGACGCTCTGCAGGACGAGACCGGCGAAGTCGACCCACTGTCAGAAGCCGATGTCTATATCGCCTATGGTCGTTACCAGCAGGCCGAGGAGCTGATCAAGCAGGCTATCGACAAGTTTCCCGAGCGGGAAGAGCTCAAGCACAAACTACTTGAGATCTACTTCTCCGCCAAAAAGAGCAACGAGTTCACCAAGCTGGCCGAGGAGCTCCATGGCTCCGGTCTCGAGAGCAGCAATCCGGATGTCTGGAGCAAGGTGGCTTCGATGGGCAAGGAGATCAATCCGACGCATGCGTTGTTCGCCGGCGCCGCAGCCGCGGCAGGCGCCAAACTTGTCGGTGATGATGATCTCGAGGATCTCGGACTCGATCTGGGCGAAGAGTTCGGAGAGGTCTCGCAACCTCTCGAAGAGGGCCCGAGCCAGCCATCCGAGGACATCGATTCCATGGATCTGAGCGGTCTCGACAACCTGGATGAGATGGACTCCGAGAATCTGGTCGGTGACATGCGCCTCGATTCCGAGTTTCTTGACAGGATGGAGTCCGGCGAAGCGGCAATCGAGGAGCAGCCGCTGGACATCGATCTCGGTGATCTGGAGGAGGAATCCGGGGAGCTCGAGACTGAAGGTGCCGGTGTGGAAGCGGCGGGTGAAGCCATCGAGCTGGATGATTCCGAATCCCTCGACAATATGGATCTTGAGAGTATCGAGAAAGAGCTGGAGGGGCTGTCGGATAATCTCGGAACCGATGAGGCCGAACCCCTCGAACTGCCGGAAAGTGAGAGCACCGATGAGATCTCCCTCGATCTCGATAGCACCGATGAGGTCACCACCAAGCTCGATCTGGCCCGCGCCTACATCGACATGGGGGACAACGAAGGTGCCAAGAGCATCCTCGACGAGGTGGCCAACGAAGGTAACGATCAGCAGAAGCAGGAAGCGAAGGAACTGCTGGATACCATCGGCTGATACCGTTTCTGTCTACCGGAAAGGGGGCGCACTGGGTGCGCCCCTTTTTTGTTCGCCTGAACATGGCTTAATGGGTTGGCGATGTGATAATGGGTGGGGCAGGGTTCCACACTACCGGTGATTCGGAGTGTAGGGTGGGGCTTGCCCCACCAAATCCGATTCAAACCGACCGAGCAGACAGGTCTCTTTGCGCTTAAGTAAGTACCGTTTGAGTCAGAGATGAAAATTGCACTGGGTGTAGAGTACGACGGCAGCGGGTTTCACGGCTGGCAGTTTCAGGGCGATGTGCGCAGTGTGCAGGAGTCTCTGGAGCAGGCGCTCTCGCGGGTGGCCGACCATCCGGTGACGGTACATTGCGCCGGTCGCACCGACACCGGGGTTCACGCCACTGGCCAGGTGGTGCATTTCGAGACCCGGGCCACACGCAGCGATCGTTCGTGGATTCTTGGCACCAACACCCACCTGCCGGATGATGTGAGCATCTCCTGGGCCAGAGTGATGCCGGACGATTTTCATGCACGCTTTTCGGCCATCGGCCGACGCTATCGCTATCAAATCATCAATCGCCCGTTTCGCTCAGCCCTGTGGCGTAATCGTGCGGTCTGGATTCACCATCCCTTGGATGCGGAGCGTATGCAGCGGGCGGCGCAGGGGTTGGTGGGGAGACACGACTTCTCCTCCTATCGGGCGTTGGCCTGTCAGGCCAAGCATCCCGTGCGTACCGTCTACAGCCTGCAGGTTCGCCGTGAGGGGGAGATGGTCTCGATCGAGGTTCATGCCAATGCCTTCCTGCACCACATGGTGCGCAATATCGCCGGGGTTCTGATCGCTATCGGCAAGGGAGACCAGGCTGAAACCTGGGCCAGCGAGGTGCTTGAGCTGCGTGATCGGACTCTGGGTGGCGTGACTGCGCCTCCGCAGGGCCTGTGTCTGACAGGGGTCGATTATCCGCAGGAGTTCGGGCTCTGAAGCGGATCGGATGAAGCTTTGTGCTTTCACCCATTGTCGATGTGTCAAACATGGCATCGATGCAGCGCTTGCTGTATCTTTCACAGGTTTATGAGAACGCGTATCAAAATCTGCGGCATCACCCGTCTGGAGGACGCCATGGCGGCGGTCAGACTGGGTGCGGACGCCATCGGATTGGTCTTCCATGCGCCGAGTCCGAGGGCCGTTGACCCGCAGCAGGCAGCAGCGATCGTCAGGCAGTTGCCCCCGTTCATCACCACGGTGGGCCTGTTCGTCGATGCTTCAAGAGAGCGGGTGAAGGCGGTACTCAACACCGTATCCCTGGATCTGCTGCAATTCCACGGAGAGGAGAGCCCGGAGGCCTGCAGCGGTCATGGGCGCCCATGGATCAAGGCCATACGCATGCGCGAGTCGGTGGATCTGGAGCAGATGCGGGAGCGCTACGCCGAGGCATCCGGTCTGCTGCTCGATACCTACCGGGCCGGGGTGCCGGGGGGCACGGGAGAGCGCTTCGATTGGGACAGAATCCCACCGCAGCTGTGCTCGGAAATCATTCTCGCGGGCGGTCTCGACCCACACAACGTGGAGCAGGCTGTGCATCAGGTAAGACCCTACGCCGTCGATGTGAGCGGTGGGGTAGAAGCCGCCAAGGGCATCAAGGATGCCGACAAGATGGCGGCATTCATAGCAGGAGTCAATCGTGGCGACAACAGCTGAAAAGATCATCGGTACACTGCCGGACGCCAGAGGGCATTTCGGGCCTTACGGCGGCCTTTTCGTTTCGGAGACACTCATGGAGCCGCTGCAGCAGTTGCGCGAGGCCTACGAGCGTTACATCCAGGACGAGGATTTTCTGCGTGAGCTCGACGAGGATCTGGCCAACTATGTGGGCCGGCCCTCGCCCATCTATCACGCCCGCCGCTGGAGCGAGCAGCTCGGTGGCGCACAGATCTACCTCAAGCGGGAGGATCTCAATCACACCGGCGCGCACAAGGTCAACAACACCATCGGCCAGGCCCTGTTGGCCCGTCGCATGGGCAAGACCCGCATCATCGCCGAGACCGGTGCCGGGCAGCACGGGGTGGCGACCGCCACCGTGGCGGCGCGTCTGGGCCTGGAGTGCGTGGTCTACATGGGAGAGGTCGACATGGCCCGGCAGGAGGCCAATGTTTATCGCATGCGTCTGTTGGGCGCCGAAGTCAGGGGGGTCTCATCCGGTTCGAAGACCCTCAAGGATGCCCTCAACGAGGCGATGCGGGACTGGGTGACCAATGTGGACAACACCTTCTATATCATCGGCACGGTGGCCGGACCCCATCCCTATCCGGCCATGGTGCGCGATTTCCAGGCCGTCATCGGTCGTGAGGCGCGCGAGCAGATGCAGCGTCAGGCCGGTCGCCTGCCGGATGCCCTGGTGGCCTGCGTCGGCGGCGGCTCCAACGCCATCGGGCTCTTCTATCCCTTCCTGGACGATACGGATGTGGCCATCTTTGGCGTCGAGGCGGCCGGCGATGGCCTGGAGACAGGACACCATGCGGCGCCGCTCTGTGCCGGCAAGCCGGGCGTGCTGCACGGCAACCGTACCTATCTGATGGAGGACCGGGACGGGCAGATCATCGAGACCCACTCCATCTCCGCCGGTCTGGACTATCCGGGGGTGGGGCCGGAACACGCCTGGCTCAAGGACAGCGGGCGTGCCAGCTATGTGGCGGTGACCGACGACGAAGCGTTGGCCGCCTTTCACGATCTGACACGCACCGAGGGGATCATCCCGGCGCTGGAGTCGAGCCATGCGCTGGCCTATGCCAAAAAGCTGGCGCCACAAATGTCGCGGGAGCAGATCATCCTGATCAACCTGTCGGGCCGTGGTGACAAGGACATGCATACCGTGGCCGCGCGGGAGGGGATCAAGATATGAGCCGTATCGCCGAGAAATTCAGCCAGTTGAAGGCGGACGGCAGGAAGGCCCTGATTCCTTTCATCACCGCCGGCGATCCGCTTCCCGAGATCACCGTCGACCTGATGCACGATCTGGTCGCCGCCGGGGCGGACATCATCGAACTGGGTGTGCCGTTCTCCGATCCCATGGCCGACGGCCCGGTGATCCAGCGCGCCAGCGAGCGGGCGCTGGAATACCATGTCAGCCTGAGTGACGTGCTGAAGATGGTAAGCCGGTTTCGCGAGGTGGACAGTGAGACACCGGTGGTCTTGATGGGCTATCTGAACCCGATCGAAATCATGGGCTACGCCGCCTTCGCCGAGCAGGCCGCGGAGGCGGGTGTCGACGGGGTGCTGGTGGTCGACATCCCGCCGGAAGAGGGGGATGCATTGCTGCAGGCGCTGCGGGCCAGGGAGCTCGATCAGATCTACCTGGTGGCGCCGACCAGTACGGCAGAGCGGATCCAACGTATCTGTGACTCGGCTGGCGGCTTCGTCTACTATGTCTCAGTGAAAGGGGTCACCGGTGCCAGTCACCTTGACCTCAGCGCAGTGGAGCAGAAACTGCAGGAGATTCGCACCCATACCGCTTTGCCGGTAGGTGTTGGTTTCGGCATCAAGAACGCCGAGACCGCTGCCGCCATCTCCCTGGTGGCGGACGCGGTGGTGGTCGGCAGCGCCCTGGTTTCCCGGGTCGAGGCCCTGGCCGATGAGCCGGAGAAGATTGGCGCCGCCCTGCGCGAAGTGCTCGCCGCCATGCGCAGTGCCATGGACGCGGCTTGACGGAAACCGCCTGTGTCTAACAGATCAAGATAGAGAAAAGGCCGATAACAGCCATGAGTTGGTTCGAAAAATTGATGCCGAGCCGTATCCGCACGGATGCCGGCCACAAACGTGCAGTCCCTGAAGGTCTCTGGACCAAATGTCCCGGCTGCAGCGCGATCCTCTACCGGGCCGAGATGGAGCGCAATCTCGACGTCTGTCCCAAATGCAACCACCATAACCGCATCGGTGCCCGGCGCCGGCTCGAGACCTTTCTCGACCCGGAACCGCAGGAGGAGATCGGCGCCGGCCTGGAGTCGGTCGATCCCCTGAAATTCAAGGACAGCAAAAAGTACAAGGAGCGCCTGAGCCAGGCCATGAAGGCCAGTGGCGAGAAGGACGCCCTGGTGGCGATGCGGGGTCAGGTCAAGGGCATGGACGTGGTGGCGGCAGCCTTCGAATTCAGCTTCATGGGCGGCTCCATGGGCTCGGTGGTGGGGGAACGCTTCGTGCGCGCGGTCAACATGGCCCTGGAGCGGCATGCTCCGCTGGTCTGCTTCTCCGCCAGCGGTGGGGCGCGCATGCAGGAATCGCTGTTCTCCCTGATGCAGATGGCCAAGACCAGCGCGGCCCTGGAGCGGTTGCAGAAGCGCGGGCTGCCCTTCATCTCGGTGATGACCGATCCCACTATGGGCGGTGTCTCCGCCAGTCTCGCCATGCTTGGCGACGTCAACGTGGCCGAGCCCAACGCGCTGATCGGCTTTGCCGGTCCCCGGGTCATCGAACAGACGGTGCGGGAGAAGCTGCCGGAAGGCTTTCAACGCAGCGAGTTTCTGCTCGATCACGGTGCCATCGACATGATCATCGATCGCCGCGACATGCGCGACCGAATCGCCGATCTGCTCAGTATCTTTATGGACAGAGCAAGACCTTAGTGGCCGGATGCATTTTGAATCTGAATGACGAAATTTGAATTATTCGAGGTCAACTTGCTCAGGTTACTGTATCTGAATCGTTCGAATGGGCCATGCGCGTAGCGTATAACCCCTCGATTCTCAATCCAGGTTTCAGCATTCACCGTTACTGTCCCCATGCGCTTCAAAACCCTCGACCAGTGGCTCGACTGGCAAGCCGGACTGCACCCGTCAGAGATTGAGCTGGGGCTGGAACGGGTTGCGGCGGTGTGGCACAAACTCTGTCCGCCGGGGCTCTCCTGTCCGGTGGTAACCGTGGCGGGCACCAATGGCAAGGGATCCTGTGTGGCGATGCTCGATGCCATCTGTCGTCAGGCCGGTCACCGGGTAGGAACCTATACCTCACCCCATCTGATCCGCTACAACGAACGCATCAGGGTGGACGGCCTGGCGGCCGATGACGCGGCGATCTGCCAAGCCTTCGATGCCGTCGACAGGGCACGCGACGAGGTGACCCTGACCTATTTCGAGTTCGGTACCCTGGCGGCGCTCTATCTTTTCTCACAACAGAGACTCGATCTGGTGATCCTGGAGGTCGGTCTCGGCGGCAGGCTGGACGCTGTCAACATCATCGATGCGGATCTGGCCATCATCACCACCATCGACCTGGATCACCAGGGCTGGTTGGGTGAGACCCGGGATGCCATTGGCCGGGAGAAGGCCGGTATCATGCGCGCGCAGAGGCCGGTGGTGCTGGCCGATACTGACATGCCGGGTTCTGTGTTCGAGGAGGCCGAAAAGGTCGGCGCCGAGGTACTGGCGGCGGGCAGGGACTACCACTGGAGCGAGGCCGCCGAGGATTGGCGTTGGCAGGGTCCAGATGGCGTATCCCACAGGCTGCCACAGCCTCCCTTGAACGGAGCGGGGCAACTGCAGAACGCCGCAGCCGTGGTGATGGCCTGTCAGCGCTTGCAGCCGTGGCTCGAACTACCGCTGCAGGCTCTCGGCCAGGGGCTGGAGAGGGTGCGCCTGCCCGGACGGCTGCAGTTGTTGCCGGGGCAGCCGCAGGTCGTGTTGGATGTGGCGCATAACCACCAGGCCATCGCCGGACTGTTGGCGAGCATCGATCGAATTGCGCCCCAGAAGAGGATTTTGGCCGTGTTCGGCCTGCTGCACGACAAGGACGCGGCTGCCGTTGCCGAACTCATGCACGATCGGGTGCAGGCCTGGTATCTCTCGGATCTCACAGGGGATCGCGGACGCAGCGCCGAGGCGCTTGCGAGGGCCTTGAAATCGGCCGGAGTGGCAGCACCGATTCACACTCACCCGGACGCGGCCGAGGCCTTTTGTAGTGCTCGTGCCGCCGCCCATGAAGATGACCTGATTCTGGTCTTCGGCTCGTTTATCGTGGTCGGAGACGTAATGCGGTATCTGGGTATCTAAAAGTCACGGTGTAACGGCCGGGTTGTGCGATTGAAGACCTGTTGCGCGAACCCTGGTACGCAGGCAAGGGTGATAGCCTTGGCAAGAACGTCAATAAGTGGCCGGTAACCACGAAGCAGCTGGTATACTGGAAGCATTCACCCCGAGCAGGGGTCAAACTCGCTGAAGCGGGAATGCCCGCTGACAGATACTTGGATGGCGTTATGGCACTGGAGGAACGACTTAAACAGCGATTGTTGGGGGCCGCCACCACCAGAGCCCCCAGCAGTGGCAGACAAGGTGACGGAACCTCAAACGGCGCCGGTTGAAACGAAGCAGACGGTCCCGACCAAACCGGCACCGACAGTGGACGCCAAGCCGGTGGGTGGCGACAAGCCTTCCCCCACAGCCTGGATGATTCAGGTGGCCAGTCTCACCGTCAAGGAGAACGCGGAAAAACTGGTGGCCGATCTGAAGAAGGCCGAATTCCCGGCCATGGTGGAGAAGGTCGAGGTGGAAGGCAAACGCCACTACCGCGTGCGCGTTGGCCCGGAAGTCAATCATCAGACCGCCCTCTCGATGGCCGAGCGTATAAAGCGTGACTTCAAACTGACGCCAAAAGTGTTACGTTACCCCGATTAGACAAGCCGCAGGTGAGCGTCCGACAAGTATGAACATCGCCACTCAGACCCAGACCCTCCTACAGGAACTCTTTGCCGACAAGGGCACACCGAAATGGATGGAGCCACTGCTCGCCAACACGCTGCCCAAAGTGGTAGTAGGGGTCCTGATCGTTTTGGTCGCTTCGCAGGCTGCCGATTTGACCTGGCGGCTGATGCCGGCACCTGAGCTGGCTGTCGGCAGTCCGCAGCGGATAGTCCGTCCCCCCGTGCAAGAGGCAAAGCAAGGCGCTGACGAAAACGGACTCGAAACGGTCGCCAAACTGCACCTTTTCGGCGAGGCCGGGGCCAGGCCGGTCAAACAGATCGAAGCGAAGGCGCCGGAGACACGCCTGAATCTGACCCTGCACGGTGTCTTTGTGGACGAGGATCCGGAGCAGGGTGCGGCCATCATCGGTACCTCAGGATCGACGCAGAAGTACTACAAGGTGGGCGCCACGATCATGAATGGCGTGACCCTGCAGGGGGTTTTCACCGACCGTGTGGTGTTGCTGCGCAACGGTCAGTCCGAGGTCCTGCGCTTCCCCAAAGTGCCCACGGTCGGCTCCTCATCCGTCCTCAACAACCGCTCTCTGGTTTCCTCGGCCCGGGGTACGTCATCGACCGCCAGCACCTCGCTTAGCGGTTACCGGGAGGTGTTTCAGAAGGAGCCGCTCAAGATCTTCGAGCATGTGCGCTTTATCCCGGTCAGGTCCCGTGAAGGGCTGAAAGGCTACCGTGTGCTGCCGCAGAAGAATCGGGAACTCTATAACAAGCTGGGCATCCGCCCTTCCGATCTGGTCACCGCCGTCAACGGCGTCAGCCTGACCAACGACCAGGAAGCGATGAAACTGATCGACATGCTGAAAGACGCCAGCAGTGTCCAGGTGGACATCGTGCGCAATGGCCAGCCCCAGTCGCTGACCTTCACACTCAATTAGTGATCCGAAAGTAATGGGTTATCCCGTCACAGGTCTGGGGTGGCGGGCGGTGTAGGGCGGTTGGGCACCAGGGCCACTTCGTCTCCGTCCTCGAGACGGGTGAAGTACTCTGCGAACTGTTTGTTGATGGTCGGTCGCAGCAGCGCCTCGTCGAATACCGGGGCGAGTTGAGGTCTGCGCATTTTGAGCAGCTTCAACAGATCCGCGATGGTCGCCACCGATTTCGGCAGCTTGATCTCTTCCGTTTCCCGTCCCGTCTTGTTGGCTAGCCAGGAGAAGTAGAAGAGCTTCACCTGACGCTCCTCCGATTGTGATTCCTGACGCCAGTAGCCTTCGGCTTCCAGACGTTTCAGGTAGTTCTGCCAGTTCTTTTCCTGATCCTGTCCCAGCTGATAGAGGGTCTCCCAGGAGTAGATGCCGGTATCGTGCCCGTCATCGAACACCAGCCGGATGGCGTACTGTCCTTGTGGCTCGATACGCTCGATATTGACCTGCTCCTTGCCGGTGACCAGCGTCTTGCCGCTCTTGACCTCCGCCGCGGTGGAGAAGACACGCAGATATTCGCAGGGTAGCTCGAAACTGGCGCCGTCCGAAAAGCGCAAGGAGAGCAGGTGCGATTTCTGGTGCAGGTTGATTTCGACGGGAATCGGGGAGTCTTTGCTCATGCTTGAACCGGTGTGTCTGAGGGAGAGGGGGCGGATGATGTCACAGATGGGTGGCCCGCTTCAACCTGGAAGCACTCCGGGTGGTCTGGGAAGATGTTGATTATCTATTTGATAATGATAGTGAAATTACGCACGCTCTGGCGCTGTCGTGGGCGGCGAACAGGGCTATCGGCGTCCCTTGCCGGATACCCGTAACAGGACCCGGTCCAGACCCCGACTGCTCAGCAGGCGGCGCAGGACGCTAAAGAGGTAGGTGGGAAATGTCACCGCATAGCGCGGTCTGGGGCGTCGGCTCTCCAGCGCATGGATCACCCTTTTCAACACGGCTTCCGGGGGTAGGGTGAAGGGCATCGCAGGGCCCTCTTTCTCCAGCCGGGCCAGCATCGCGCGGTAGTGCTCGCGGTGGTGTGAATGCTCCGCATCGATGTTCTCCCGCCATTTGGCCAGGGCGTTCTCCCGGAAACGGCTGAGAATGGGCCCCGGTTGAATCAGGCTGACATGGATGCCGCTGCCGGCCAGTTCCAGCCGCAGGGTGTCGCTCAGGCCCTCCAGTGCGTATTTGCTCGCCACATAGGCACCGCGATAGGGCAGCGACATGAAGCCGAGGATTGAGCTGTTCTGGATGATGCGGCCTTCACCGGCACGACGCATGGCGGGGATCACCCGGCAGGTCAGTTCGTGCCAGCCGAAGAGGTTGGTTTCGAACTGTCGTCTCAGGGTCTCCCGGCTGAGATCCTCGACAGCTCCCGGTTGACCATAGGCCCCGTTGTTGAACAGGGCATAGAGTCTGCCATCGCATAACGCCAGGGTGTTTTCGACCGCCTCGGCAATGGAGTCGCTGCTCTCCAGGTCGAGTTGGAGGGCTTCGAAGCCCTCCGCCCGCAGACGTTCCACATCCCGCTGCTGCCTGGCGCTGGCGATGACTCGATAACCTCTCGATCTGAGGCCACTGGCGACAGCTTCCCCGATGCCGCTCGAACAGCCGGTGATCAGTATGCTCCTGGGTCTGGTCATGGTTGCAGGATAGGTCAAACTCATGCCCGGTGTCTTCTATTTGTGCCAGCAATTGGGAGGGTCCGGCGGCGCCCCAGGGAATTAAAGTTTCATCCCGCGCGACCGCTAAAACCATCAGGTGGAAATGCGGGCGCGAGTGACTTTTCGCCGATGCTTTCGGGGACCGGGTCCCGGCCGGTCCGTTTCTCGATAACGATAGAGGCAATTAAGGAGTTGGAGTTCACAGGTGGATATCGCGACACTGGTCGGTTTGCTGGGTGGCTTAGGCATCATCATCGGGGCGATTGCATCGGGCGGCGACGTGATGCTCTTCGTCAATGTGCCGTCGGTCCTGATCGTTGTGGGTGGTACCTTCATGGTAACTCTGATGCAGGTCTCCCTGGGTGATTTTCTCGGCTCCTTCAGCATCGGCATGAAGGCCTTCTTCTACAAGACCGATGACCCCAAGAAACTCATCGAAGAGGCGGTGGAGCTGGCCGATATCGCGCGCAAGAACGGGCTCCTGGCACTCGAAGGGCAGGAGATCAGCAACAGCTTCCTGAAGGAGGGTATCGGTCTCTGCGTCGATGGCCATGATCCGGCACTGGTCAACAAGCTGCTCAGCAAGGACATCGATCTGACCATCCAGCGTCACGAAGTGGGGCAGAGCATGTTCAAGAGCATGGCCATGATGGCTCCCGCCATGGGCATGATCGGTACCCTGGTGGGGCTGGTGCAGATGCTGGCCAACATGGACGACCCGTCGAGTATCGGCCCGGCCATGGCGGTGGCACTGCTGACCACGCTCTACGGCGCTGTCATCGCCAATGCCTTCGCCACGCCGATGGCCGAGAAGCTGGCCCGCGCCAGCGGCATGGAGAAGACCAACAAATCCCTCATCATCGAAACCATCGCCGGTATCCAGGAAGGTATGAATCCCCGTGTGCTCGAGCAGCTGTTGAGCACCTACCTGCCCTCCAGTAAGAGGCCGAACCAGGACGAGTGATCCGATGGCGGAGGAGTGTCCAAAATGTGAAACGGGTATTGCACCCTGGATGGCTACATTCGCCGATATGATGTCGCTGCTGATGTGCTTTTTCGTTTTGCTCCTCTCCTTTGCCGAAATCGACGCCATTCGTTTCAAGAAAATGGCGGAGGCGATGAAGGACGCCTTCGGTGTGCAGCGTGAAATTCCCACCAACGAAGTGGTCAAGGGCACCAGCGTCATCATGCAGGAGTTCAGTCCGGGCAAGCCAGACCCGAATCCGATCAAGGAGATACACCAGCAGACAGAGGAGCAGGAGAAGAAGTTTGTCGACGTCACCGACAAGTCGGCTCAGGAGGACCTCGATATCGATGCCGCCAAGGCGGCGATGCAGGCCAAACTGGAACAGAAGGCCGAGCAGCAGGCGGAAGAGCTGCAGGAGATGCTCGAGCAGGAGATCGACGAGGGTCTTCTCCAGGTGGATCGGGAGAAGACCAAGGTCATCATCCGCATTCAGGAGAAGGGCTCCTTCCCCTCAGGTCGCGCTACCCTCAATCCGGAGTTTTTCGAAGTCATTTCCAAAATCACCAGTGTGATCGCCAGCACCCCGGGCAAGATCATTGTCGCGGGCCATACCGACAACATCCCGATCTCCACCGCCCGCTTCCGGTCCAACTGGGAGCTCTCTTCCGCCCGCGCGGTCACCGTGGTGCATGCCATGCTGAGCAACGCGGCACTGGATGAAAACCGTTTTTTGATCCAGGGATACGCCGACTCCAAACCCCTGGTGCCGAACGACACGAAAGAGCACCGGGCGCTCAACCGCCGGGTTGAACTGATCATTCAACGGGGTGAAGATGTCGAAACTGGCGAACCGACAAAGGCGGCTGAGGCAGCGGGGACGGATACGTCAGACAGCGGAGAGGGGGTGGATCGATGAGTAGAAAGAGGTACGAAAACCTGGCCGACGAACGCAGAGAGTTTTTCCGTATCGACGACTCGATTCGACTCAGTTACCGGGTGATCGATGCCGACAAGGTGCCGGTCGATCTCGAGGAGCGGGTGCACAACGACCGCTTCAGTGTAATGACCCGGCTGCAGGCGATCAGCCAGAATCTCTCCGCCTCGTTCCACCGCATCGAACAGCGGGATCCCGATGTGGCCGATTATCTCAAGGCCCTGGACGAGAAGATCACTCTGCTCGGACAGGCCTTTCTGGCCGAGGAGGGCGAACTGCTGGGTGAGCCCACTCGCGACGTCAATCTGAGTGCCGGCGGTCTGGCGATGGATGTGGCCGAGCCAATGGCGGTAGGCGATCGGGTCGAGATCAAACTGCTGCTGCTGCCCGCCTACAGCGGTGTCCTGGCCTACGGCGAGGTGGTGGGCGTGGAGGCCAGCGCCCAGCCTGATGGCGACTATCCGCACCATGTGCGAATCAACTTCACGCTCATACGCGACGTGGATCAAGATGCCCTGATCCGCCACATCATGCGTCGTCAGGGTGAAATGCTGCGCAAAAGGCGGGAGCAGCGGGAAGAGGACTGATTCTTCCACTGTGCGGCTGAAGCCGCGACCGGTTGATCCAAGCTTCTGGCAATAGAACCGGTCCGATCGGATTCTGTTTCCCAAACGAGCCCATCCAGAGCGCACATCAGCGTGATGTGCTGTTCAGCAACCCCGAATACGAGACGGCACGATTCGTTTCGGCATGGGTTGGTGCATCGAACTTTTTCCATGCTGTCTTGAAATGCCCCTGACAGCCCCCAATATGGTACGATCGGTTTCAACGACACGCAGGTGAAGGCCTGCTTAGCTCACTGTTTTTCAGGGGAAAACACCATGCCCATCTACGAATACCGCTGCGAGAACTGCGGTCACGAACTGGAAGCGCTGCAGAAAATGAGCGACCCGGTGCTGACGGAGTGTCCGGAGTGTAAGCAGGAGAGCCTCAAAAAAGCGATCTCGGCGGCCGGTTTCCGCCTCAAGGGGGGCGGCTGGTACGAGACCGACTTCAAGAGCGGCAAGAAGAAAAACGTCCACGAGAGCAGCGACAAGGGTGCCAAGCAGACGACCACCTGTGGTGGCGGCAGCTGTGCCTGCCACTCCTGATCTGCGGTCACTCCCGTGAACCTGCTGCGCCGCTACCTGGTGGCCGGACTATTGGTCTGGCTGCCGCTGGGGGCGACCATTTTCGTTATACGGCTGCTGGTGGGCTGGATGGATCAGAGCCTGCTGTTGCTACCCGAGCGATTCCGGCCCGAGACTCTTCTCGGCTTCCATATCCCCGGTCTCGGCGTGGTGTTGTCCTTGCTGATACTCCTCCTGACCGGGCTGGTGGCGGCCAATCTGTTTGGCCGCAAACTGGTCTCCCTGTGGGAGCAGCTGCTGTCACGCATCCCGCTGGTCCGATCCGTCTACTCCGCCGTCAAACAACTGGTGGAGACCATGTTCGCCGACAATGGCAACTCCTTTCGCAAGGTGGTGTTGGTGGAGTTCCCGCGACGTGGACTCTGGACCCTGGCGTTCCTTACCAGCGAGGAGCAGGGACAGATCCAGCAGGCGACGGGGCGTGACGTCATCAGTGTCTACATTCCAACCACTCCCAACCCGACCGGCGGCTACTTCGTTCTGGTTCCACGGGAGGATGTGCGGGAGATCGACCTGAGCGTCGACGACGGCCTCAAACTCCTGCTCTCCATGGGTGCCGTCAATCCCACACACACCACCGATGCCCAACCGGCTGACGGACTTGCAGAGGCTGGGGTCAAGCCGTAACATTTCCGCCTTTTAACGGCCCGACAGCGGGACCCCCCAAGCATTTCACAGGACAACGCCCATGCGCAGCCACTATTGCGGACAGATCAACAGCAGTCATATCGACCAAGAGGTTGAGCTTTGTGGATGGGTTCATCGCCGACGCGATCACGGTGGGGTGATCTTCATCGACCTGCGTGATCGGGAAGGACTGGTGCAGGTGGTCTACGATCCCGATCTGCCGGATGTCTTCGGGCTCGCCGAGCAGGTGCGCAACGAGTTCGTATTGCGTATCAGAGGACGGGTCAGGCCGCGTCCTGAAGGGACCGTGAACAAAGATCTCGCCACCGGCGAGATCGAGATTCTCGGCCTCGAACTGGAGATTCTCAACCGGGCCGATACCCCTCCGTTCCAACTCGACGAGCACGAGAATGCCTCGGAGGAGATCCGCCTGCGTTACCGTTATGTCGATCTGCGCCGTCCGGAGATGCTGGCCAAGATCCGTACCCGCGCCCGGGTGACCCAGGTCCTGCGCAGCTATCTCGACGCCAGCGGCTTCCTCGATATCGAGACGCCGATGCTGACCAAGGCGACCCCAGAGGGGGCCCGCGACTACCTGGTGCCGAGCCGCACTCATCCCGGTCACTTTTTCGCCCTGCCGCAGTCGCCTCAGCTGTTCAAACAGCTGTTGATGATGGCCGGCATGGACCGCTATTACCAGATCGTGCGTTGTTTCCGCGACGAGGACCTGCGTGCCGACCGCCAGCCCGAATTCACTCAGCTCGACATCGAGACCTCGTTCCTCGATGAGGACGGGATCATGAACCTCAACGAGGAGATGATCCGTCAGCTCTTCAAGGAGATACTCGACGTCGATCTGCCCAACCCCTTCCCGCGCATGACCTATGACGAGGCGATGGAGCGCTACGGCTCCGATCGTCCCGATCTGCGCGTGCCGCTGGAACTGGTCGATCTGGGGGATCTCATGGCCGCGGTGGAGTTCAAGGTCTTTTCCGGTCCGGCGCAGGATCCCAAGGGCCGGGTGGCGGCCCTGCGGGTGCCGGGCGGTAACAGCCTCAGCCGCAAGCAGATCGACGACTACACCAAGTTCGTCGCCATCTACGGCGCCAAGGGTCTGGCCTATATCAAGGTCAACGAGATGGCCAAAGGGGTCGAGGGCCTACAGTCGCCGATCCTCAAGTTCCTGCCCGAGGAGGTGGTCAGCGCTATCCTCGAGCGCACCGGCGCCCAGGACGGCGACCTGATCTTCTTCGGCTCCGACAAGGCGACCGTGGTCAACGAATCCCTGGGCGCTCTGCGGGTACGCCTGGGCCAGGACCTGGAGCTGATGAAGGGCGAGTGGAAACCGCTGTGGGTGGTCGACTTCCCCATGTTCGAGTGGGACGAACAACACGACCGCTGGAGTCCGCTGCACCACCCCTTCACCTCACCCAAACTGGACCAGCTTGAATTGCTGGAGTCCGATCCGGGCAGCTGCAAGTCGCGCGCCTACGACATGGTCATGAACGGCGTCGAACTGGGCGGCGGCTCCATCCGTATCCACCAGCAGTCGGTGCAGCAGCAGATCTTCAAGCTGTTGGAGATCGGTGAGGAGGAGGCGCAGGAGAAGTTTGGATTCTTGCTCGATGCCCTCAAGTACGGCTGTCCGCCCCATGGCGGCCTGGCCTTCGGACTCGACCGGCTGGTGATGCTGCTGACCGGCTCGGCTTCAATTCGCGACGTGATGGCCTTTCCCAAGACCCAGACCGCGGCCTGTCCCCTTACCGCCGCGCCCTCCGAAGTCGGCGCCGACCAGTTGCGCGAACTCTCTATTCGGGTGCGCAAACCCGTCGTTGAAGAGGGGGCCGCCTAGCCCGCGTCGGGGGGCCAAGATCATGCCGACGCCCGTCTACAAACGACCGGAATCGGTACTGGTGGTGGTCTATACCCGGCAGGGTGAAGTGCTGATGTTGCGTCGCACCCGCCCCAACGATTTCTGGCAGTCGGTAACCGGCAGCCTGAGGTGGGGGGAGTCACCAGTCAGCACGGCACGCAGGGAACTCTACGAGGAGACCGGCATCATGGCGGGCGCTGCGCTGCGCGATCTGCACCACAGTGTCAGCTTTCCCATCCTCCCTGCATGGCGTTCGTGCTACGCCCCTTCGGCCCGCAGCAACCGGGAACACTGGTTCGCTTTGCCTCTGTCACTTCGCCGCCAACCGCACTTGCATGCCGACGAACACACCGAGTACCGCTGGTTGTACCATGAGCAGGCCGCGCGACTGGCCAGCTCCTGGACCAACCGGGATGCGATCCGATACCTGTTCTCTTAGAGATGAGATCGAGGGGTCGGAGTCGACTGAGTCGATTCCAACCCCTGAGATCTCCTCATCACCGATGATCAGAATGACACGCCATAACGGTGCGGCAAGCCGCACCCTACGGCGAATCGAAGTGTAGGGTGCCGGCGACCTTTTTCGGCTCTTCGGTGTCGCAGAGTCCCAGTACCGTCTCCGGGTCCATGAAACTCACCAGAGTCTTGTTCGCCTCGGTCTCGCGCAGGATGAAGTTGCAGGGCAGCAATGTACCAGCATTGGGTTCGCTGCTCAGTACGCGGTCAGCCATTTTGGGATTACATGCACCGTAGATGTGGTAGGCCGGGATATCCTTGTCCATCTTGCTCTTGAAGATGGCCTGTACATTCACATCACTGACGATGCCCAGATGTTCTTCCAGCAAGCTGGCCTGGACCTTCTTCAGCGCCTGCTCGAAGGGGAGATCGATTTCGGTGTTAAATTCGTACATAGTGCCTCCTGAGATTGGAGGCGGCATTGCAGCAGAGCATCGTGCCGAGCACATTGAACTTTGTCAAAAGCCCCAGGAAGATTTGGGTTATGCGAGAGACGATACATCTGGAGACCCATAGCCGGGAAACGCTGGTCGACATTACGCCGCAGGTGGAACGGGTAGTGCGTGAGAGCGGTGTGCATCAGGGCCTGGTCAATGTCTATGCCCAGGGGGCGACGGCGGCCATCATGATCCAGGAGAACTGGGACGAGAGCGTGCAGAGCGACGTGGTCAATCTGCTGCGCAAGCTGATACCTCAAGGTGTCTGGCTGCACGACGCCCAGGACGGCAACGGCGACTCCCATCTCAAGGCGGGATTGGTCGGTCCCTCCGAGAGCATCCCGCTGATCGACGGCAGGCTGGGCCTGTCGCGCTGGCAGAACGTCTTTTTCTGCGAATTCGACGGTCCGCGCTCCAACCGCCGGGTCATCTGCACCATTCTTGAGATGAGCGAATGAGTGAGCAGGGGCTGCTGCGTCATCTGAGAGAGCTCAACAGCTGGGAGCCGGCCCATTTCGGTGGCTTCTTTTTTCGGGGCAGGCGATACGGCTATCTCAAAACGGCGATGCGTGAGGCGCTGCGCCAGTGGCCCGAATATTTCAGCCTCCTCGACGACCGGATCGAACTGAACGCGGCGCTCGACAGTTTCGAGGCCAGAACCGAAGCCCTGATGGAAGTGACCGATACGCTGGTCTACCAGGGTGTCATCTCACATGCCCATGGTGAACGTTATCCGGTTACCTGCAGCGGGCGGGAGACCGCCATCGCCACCATAGACCGTACCGCCGCACCCTATTTCGGCCTGCGTGCCTACGGTCAGCACCTCAACGGCTTCGTGCGCGGTTCCGATGGGCTGAAGCTCTGGATCGCCCGACGCTCCGCAGACCGCCGTGTCTATCCCAATAAGCTCGACAACATGGTGGCGGGCGGTCTGCCCCATGACCTCAGTCTGGCAGAGAACCTGCAAAAGGAGTGCATGGAGGAGGCGTCGGTGCCGGTCGAACTGGCCGATCGTGCCATTCCGGTAGGGGCATTGAGCTACTGCAAAGAGACGGCGGTCGGACTCAAGCCCGATACCCTCTACTGCTACGATTTGGAACTGCCGGCAGATTTTTGGCCCAGCAACAGCGATGGTGAGGTGGCCGAGTTCATGCTGCTGCCGGTCGCGGAGGTACTGGACCTGGTGCGGGACAGCGACGAATTCAAGCTCAACTGCAATCTGGTGTTGATCGACTTCTTCATTCGACATGGGATTTTAAATCCTGAAAGTCCCGGCTACCTCGAACTATCCTTGGGACTACGCGAGAAGTTGTGACTCCCGAGTGGTAAATTATTGCGCAACGACACACTTTTCACTTCGGATGGAACCGCGGACTGGAAATTCAGTCAAAATCGTATTCCAATCAGTTTGATAGCGGTAACAGGGCCTATCGGGCACGACCGAATTCAGGTGGATAGATGAGAATGAACCGATTTATAGTGGCCAGCCTCGTACTGTGGCTGGTCAGCGCACCCGTCTGGGCGGTCAAGCAACTGGTCCCGGTCTCCGAGCTCCATCCCACCGAGGAGCAACAGCAGACGGCCCATGTCATCGTCAAGGTGATCGACAAATACCACTACAAGGATGTGGTGCTCGACGACGCCATGTCGAAGGATATCCTCAAGCGTTACTTCGACGCGCTCGATCCCAATCGCTCCTTTTTCCTGGCCAACGACATTCGCCGTTTCGCCATCTACGAGGACAAGCTCGACGACTATCTGAGCAACGCCCGAATCGAACCCGCGTTCGAGATCTTCCGCACCTACCGTCAACGGGTGGGCGAAGCGATCGGCTATGCCCAGAAGCTGCTGGATGGGGACTTCGACTTCACCCTGGACGAAACCTATCAGTTCGAACGCGAGGATGAGCCCTGGCCGCAGACCCGCGCCGAACTGAACGACCTCTGGCGCAAGCGGGTGAAGAACGACTACCTCAACCTGAAGTTGACCGACAAGCCCGATGCGGAGATCCGCAAGACCCTGCGCGCCCGCTATGCGCGGCTGGAGAATCGGGTTCAGCAGTTCGACGCCAATGACGTGTTCCAGACCTTCGTCAACGCCTATACCCTGAGCCTGGAGCCCCATACCAGCTATATGTCCCCCAGCACCTCGGAGAACTTCGACATCAGCATGAGTCTCTCCTTGGAGGGTATAGGCGCGGTGCTGAAGGACGAGGACGGCTATACGGTGGTACAGAAGACCGTCATCGGCGGTCCCGCCGAGTTGAGCAAGCTGCTGCATGCCGGCGACCGCATCATCGGCGTGGGCCAGGGCCTGAAGGGTGAGATCGTCGATATCGTCGGTTGGCGCCTGCAGGACGTGGTGGAGCAGATTCGTGGCCCCAAGGGTTCTGTGGTCCGGCTGCAGATCGTGCCCAAGGGAGGCAAGAGCGAGGCCGATCCGCAGACCATCACCCTGGTGCGCAACAAGATCAAGCTCGAGGAGCAGGCGGCCAAGAGTTACGTCATCGACGATCTGGACGGCATGGGCAAATACAAGATCGGCGTCATCGAGGTGCCGACCTTCTACCGTGACTTCGCCGCCGAATCCCGTGGTGAAGAGGATTTCCGCAGCACCACCCGTGATGTGCGCAAACTGTTGAACGATCTCAAGCAGCAGGGCGTGGCCGGTATCGTCATCGACCTGCGCGAGAACGGCGGCGGTTCGCTCTCCGAGGCCACTGAACTGACCGGACTTTTCATCGAGACCGGCCCTGTGGTGCAGATCAAGGACGCCTTCGGCAAGGTGGAGGTCGAGCGCGATCCCGATCCGGACATCGCCTACAGCGGACCGCTGGGGGTGCTGGTGGACCGCAACAGCGCCTCCGCATCGGAGATCTTCGCCGGCGCCATCCAGGACTACAAGCGGGGCATCATCATCGGCGAGCCCACCTTCGGCAAAGGTACGGTGCAGACTCTGGTCGATCTGGGACGTTTCGTGCCCGGCCGCAAGCAGGATCTGGGGCGCCTGCGTCTGACCATGGCCCAGTTCTTCCGCATCAACGGCGGCAGCACCCAGCATCGCGGGGTAGTGCCTGATATCCTGTTCCCCACCGCCAGCTTCTCAGATGATTACGGCGAGCGCTCGCTCGACAATGCGCTGCCCTGGGCCCAGATCGATCCTGCCGACTATCAGCCCCGGGGCAAGGCGAGCATACCGCGACTGATGGAGTCCCATCTCGACCGCATCTCTCACGATCCCGGATTTGAGATGCTGGTGGATCGCGAAAAGCGTTTCGAGGATATGGATCAGCGTACCGAGGTCAGTCTGCTGGAGAGCGCCCGTCGTGCCGAGTGGGACAAGCGGGAGCAGGAACGCCTGCTGCACAAGAACCGCTTCCGCGCTTCTCAGGGGCTGGATGCGATCAAGCTCGATCATGAAACCGATGTCGCGGACGAGGATGAGACCGAGGAGAGCGAGGCGACACACCGCATCGAGCTCAACGAAGCGGCGCACATCCTGGTTGATTCGATCCGGCTGCAGGCGCCCGTCGCCGTGATGCGCTGAATCCAGTCCCCGGATTCCTGCCCGTACGCTAATTTGTCCGTGTTACCTGCGTGGCAGCAAGCTATAATCTGCGATCTTTGACCAGGATTCGCGGGTTTGTACGAGACATCAGAAAAGCGGTTGCGGCACCTTCACCAGGAGGGGCAGGCAGGCCTCCTTCGGGGCGGACTGATCGGCATCGAAAAGGAGTCGCTACGAGTCTCGCCGCGCGGCTGTATCTCGCAGACACCCCATCCGATGGCGCTGGGGTCACCACTGACCAACCGCTATATCACCACCGACTACTCGGAAGCTCTGACCGAGATCATCACGCCCCCTTCCGGCGACCGTAACGAACCGCTGCGCTTTCTTCACGCGGCCCACCACTTTGTCTACCAGCATCTGCAGGACGAGATTCTCTGGTCCACCAGCATGCCCTGCGTGGTGGAGGGGGACGCGCACATCCCCATCGCCGAGTACGGCAGTTCCAACGCCGGTCTCATGAAGACGGTCTACCGGCGTGGACTGGGCCATCGTTACGGTCGTGTCATGCAGGTGATCGCCGGGGTCCACTTCAACTACTCGCTGCCGACCCGGTTCTGGGAGGTGTTCCAGCAGCTGGAAGCTGACCAACGACCGGCCCAGAACTACATCTCAGAGGCCTATTTCGGCATGCTGCGCAATCTGCAGCGCTTTGGCTGGCTGATCCCCTATCTCTTCGGTGCCTCGCCGGCAGTCTGCAAGTCGTTTCTCGGCGGGCGGCCGACCAGTCTCGAATCGTTCGACGAGTACACCTACTACGAGCCCTACGCCACCTCCCTGCGCATGGGCGACATCGGTTATCAGAACAGTAAGGAGGAGGGGACCGGCATCAAGGCATGTTATGACTGCCTGGACGCCTATGTGGAAACCCTCTCGTGCGCCATCAATACGCCCTGTCCCATCTATCAGGCGATCGGGGTCAAGGTGGATGGCCGCTACGAGCAGCTCAACGCCAACATCCTGCAGATCGAGAACGAGTACTACAGTACCGTACGCCCGAAGCAGATCCCGGAGATGATGGAGAAGCCGATCCACGCCCTCCAGCGCCGCGGGGTGCGCTATGTGGAGTTGCGCTCTCTCGACGTCAATCCTTTCCATCCGCTGGGCATCGACGAGGAGCAGGTCTTCTTCATCGAGGCGCTGATGCTGCTGAGCCTGTTGGAGGAGAGTCCAGCCATCAACGTGGCCGAGCAGAAGGCAATCGACTGGAACGAATTGGCGGCTGCGCACCAGGGGCGGGACCCCGACCTGAAATTGAAGCGCAACGGCAGCGAGGTCCGGCTGCGCGATTGGGGACTGGAACTCTGCGACGCCCTGCAGCCGGTCTGCGATCTGCTCGACGAGCAGCTGGCCGAGAAACCCTACCAGGCCAGCCTGGCGCTGCAGCGCGAACGCCTGAAGGATGCGGAGAAGACCCCCTCGGCCCGTATGCTGGCCGAGATGCGGGAACGGGGAGAGAGCTTCTTCGAATTCGCCCAGCGCATGTCGAAACAGCACCAGCACTATTTCAACCAGCTGGAAAGTCTGGAGGATCAATACCTGTTGGAACAGGAGGCCAGCGACTCCTGGCGCCGGCAGCGTGAGATCGAGGCTTCGGACAGCATGAGCTTCGACGAATTTCTTTCCGAGTACTTCGCGCAGCAACTCGAAGAACCGGAAGTCCGGATGCCATAGACCGGAGATCCCGGTTGTTCAACACAAGCCATGAATCCCATACCCGTTCTCCCATCAGACAGGGCGGGAGCCTGTAGCCCGGATGGAGCAAAGCGGAATCCGGGATAGCCTGTGCCTTGCCCTGGATTCCGCTTCGCTCCATCCAGGCTATCGCTTCTGTGCACAACGAGTGAAGCAGGATAGGGTTTGTCCATAACGCAAAGGACGCAATGAAGCGCAAAGACCGCGAAGGGTTTTCAATGCTTGATCCTTATGCGACTGTGACAGTTCACCTGACCGATGCCAAATTAGAGTACTGGGTTAATACCGCTTACAATGCGCGATGGGGCGGCCGGACGAATCTGTCCGCCGCCGAACGACAAGAAATCGTCCGCTGGCCTGTCGGGCGAGAGATCATTCGAGGATCGATGATGGATGAGGACTACAGAGCGCCTTGGGGTTTCGCTACCCAGGCGATACGCACCGGTCACCACCGCACCCACGAGGGGGAGCACGGGGAGCCCATCTTCCCCACCTCCAGCTTCGTCTTCGGCAGCGCCGCCGAGGCGGCGGCCCGCTTCAGCGGTGACGAGCCGGGTAATATCTACTCCCGCTTCACCAACCCGACGGTGCGCAACTTCGAGGAGCGGCTTGCCGCCCTGGAAGGGGGCGAGTCCTGTGTCGCCACCGCCTCCGGCATGGCGGCGATCCTGGCCACCTGCATGGGATTGCTGCAGCAGGGCGACCAGGTGGTCTGCTCCAAGAGCGTCTTCGGCAGCACGACCCTGCTGTTCACCAAGTACCTCAGCCGCTTCGGCATCGAGACCCGTTTCGTGCCCCTCAGCGACTATGCCGCCTGGGAGCAGGCCATCGGCAAGAAGACCCGGCTGCTGTTCATCGAGACCCCCTCCAACCCGCTGACCGAGGTGGCCGACATCGCCCGCCTGAGCGCACTGGCCCACGCCAACGACTGCTATCTGGTGGTGGACAACTGCTTCTGCACTCCGGCCCTGCAGCGGCCGTTGGCCCTGGGCGCCGATATCGTGGTCCACTCGGCGACCAAGTATCTCGACGGCCAGGGGCGCTGCATCGGCGGCGCGGTGGTCGGCAACCGGGAGCTGGTGGGGGAGGAGGTCTATGGTGTCTTGCGTACGGCCGGGCCCACCATGAGCCCCTTCAACGCCTGGGTCTTCCTCAAGGGGCTGGAGACCCTGGAGCTGCGCATGCAGGCCCACTCCCGCAACGCCCAGCAGCTGGCCGAGTGGCTGCAGGCCCAGCCGCAGGTGGAGCGTGTCTACTTCCCGGGGCTGGCCTCCCATCCCCAGCACGAACTGTCCAGGCGGCAGCAGTCGGCGCCGGGCAGCATCGTCTCTTTCGACCTCAAGGGAGGACAGCCCGCCGCCTGGTCGTTGATCGACGCCACCCGTATGCTCTCGATCACCGCCAACCTGGGCGACACCAAGACCACCATCACCCACCCGGCCACCACCACCCATGGGCGGCTTACCGAGGAACAGCGTGCCGAGGCGGGCATCGGCCACGGTCTGCTGCGCATCGCGGTGGGATTGGAGAACGTGGCGGACATTCAGAACGATCTCTCCTACGGCCTGGACAAGCTCTGAGCCGCCGGTCATGACCCAGGAGACGCTGCAGGCGAAGTGGGATGCCCGCCACGGCGATCCCGACAAGCAGCCCGGCGTGGCCGAAGTGCTGGAGCGGAACCGTCATCTGCTGCCGCACGCGGGCAGGGCCCTCGATCTGGCCTGTGGCCTGGGTGGCAATGCCCTGTTCCTGGCGGAGCAGGGCCTGGAGGTCAGCGCCTGGGACCTCTCCCCGGTGGCCATCGAGCGTCTAAAAAAGACGGCCGAGCACATGCAGCTCAATCGCCTCACGGCCGAGGTGCGTGATATCGAGCAGGCACCGCCGCCGGCTGACAGTTTCGATGTGATCGTGATCAGCTACTATCTCGAGCGCGCACTGATTCCGCACATTATCGGTGCTCTGAGGCCGGGCGGCCTGCTCTTCTACCAGACCTTCACCCGCATCGCAGTTGGCAGCGAAGGACCGTCGAACCCGGACTTCCGCTTGGGTGACAACGAGCTGCTGCGGCTTTTCGGCGCTTTGAAGCTCCGGGTCTACCGGGAGGAGAATCGACTGGGGGATCTGACCCGGGGCACGCGGGATGTGGCCATGCTGGTGGCGGAGAAGGTCGACTCCTGAACCCTAGTGGGCCGCGAACTACCTCAGGGTCTGCTAGCGCCCCACAGCTGTGAAGTCGGTTCCAGGCTTGAGGCCGAAAGACTCGTCCAGTCCGAGCTCGCGGATCAGCTGGTCGCCGGCCTGCAGTCCGTGCTCCCGCTGTACCTCGCCCAGCAGCAGTCGCACCGCATGGCGGTTGTAGCCGCTGCCGAAACTGATCTGCTGCCGGATGATCTCTCTCGCCCGTTCCAGGGTCATTGTTCGACTCCCCGTGTATCCAACGCCCAATCCGGTGGGGCCCTGCCCCACCGTAGCACAAAGCAAACGCCATGCTGCGCTATGTCGCACCGCTGTGACCAGCCTAACCCACCCGATCTCGGCAAAATCCCTGTTCGATAGCGGGTTGAACTCCCCCGGATCACTCCCAACTAACGTTACTATGGCAACTATGACCGTGGCACCCGACTTCGAGGCAGCATGAAAATCCGACAACTCTTCGACCAAAACTCCAGCACTTATACCTACCTGGTCTGGGACCAGGCGACCCGCGAGGCGGCCATCATCGATTCCGTGCGCGAGCAGCTGGAACGGGACATCCAGCTGATCCGCGAACTCGATCTCACGCTGATGTATGCGCTGGAGACCCATGTCCATGCCGACCACATCACCGCCAGCGGCCTGCTACGCGAGCGGCTCGGTTGCAAGGTGGGGGTGCATACCCAGGTGGGCAGCGACTGTCCCGACATCAAACTTCGCGATAACGACCGTATTCGGCTCGGCGGGCAACAGCTGGAGGTGCTCTACACACCGGGTCACACCGATACCGATGTCTGCTATCTGGGTGAGGGGGTGGTCTTCACAGGTGACATCCTGCTCATCCACGGCAGTGGCCGTACCGATTTCCAGTCAGGCGACGCGGCCCGTTCCTATGACTCCATCACCAGTCGACTCTTCACCCTGCCTGAACAGACTCTGGTCTATCCGGCCCACGACTACAACGGCTTTACCTGCAGCACCATCGGTGAGGAGAAGCGTTTCAATCCCAGGCTGGGCGGAGGTAGGAGTCGGCAGGAGTACATCGAGATCATGCACAACATGAAGCTGGACAAACCGAAATTGATTGAGCTGGCGGTACCCGGCAACCAGGCATGCGGCCTCGACCGACAGGGCTGAGTGATGGACCGAGAAGCACTGGAGAAGATGCTGGCCCAGGGGCAGGACAACGCCCTGCTGCGCTATACGCTGGGTGCTATTCACCTCAAGGAGAAGTCTTTTGAGACAGCGGTGGAGCACCTGCAACGCGCCCTGGAGCTGGACGAGAAACACTCTGCCAGCTGGAAGCTCTATGGCAAGGCCCTAGCCGGATTGGGACGTACCGATGAAGCGATTGAGGCCTATGACAAAGGCATCGCTATGGCCGAAGCCAAGGGCGATGTCCAGGCGGCGAAGGAGATGCGGGTGTTCCGTAAGCGATTGGGTTGATTGTGTGGAGGGGGTGCCTGCATGCTCGTGCCTAGTACAGCACCAGTGGTGCGGCAAACCGCACCCTACAGTGAATCAGGCGTAGGGTGCGGCTTGCCGCACCGATCATCCCTACAAGCCACAGTGCAAACACGCTGTTCCGGCCTGTGCCGGAATGACGATGCAGCCTGGGGTATCATGACCCGGCATCAATCCATAGCCACACACAACGAAATCAGATGACGATGACCATCATGAATCAACCCGACAAGTCCCAGGTCAAGAGCTATCTGCAGAACCTGCAACAGAGCATCTGCTGTGCCCTGGAGGAGGAGGACGGCAAGGAGAAGTTCTTCGAGGATGGCTGGCAGCGTGAACCCGGCGACCACCTGGGTGGTGGCGGCATCAGCGCGGTGTTGCAGCAGGGTGCGGTGTTCGAGCAGGCGGGGGTCAACTTCTCCCATGTCATCGGCAGTCAGTTGCCCGGCTCAGCCACCGCCCATCGACCTGAACTGGCCGGCCGCGCCTTCGAGGCCATGGGCCTCTCCCTGGTGATCCATCCACGCAACCCCTATGTGCCGACCTCCCATGCCAATGTCCGTTTTTTCATCGCGGAGCAGGAGGGCGAGGATCCGGTCTGGTGGTTCGGAGGCGGTTTCGATCTCACGCCATACTATGGTTTCGACGAGGACTGCGTGCACTGGCATAAAGCAGCCAAGAATGCCTGTGAACCCTTCGGCAGGGAGGTCTACCCGAAATACAAGGCCTGGTGTGACGACTACTTCTACCTCAAACACCGGCAGGAACCCCGTGGCATCGGCGGTCTCTTCTTCGATGACCTCAACGATTGGGGCTTCGACAGGTGCTTCGACTTCATGCAGTGTGTGGGCGACCAGTATGTCCCCGCCTACCTGCCGATCGTGCAACGTCGCAAAGCGACCGCTTTTGGCGAACGCGAGCGCAACTTCCAGCTCTACCGCCGGGGCCGCTATGTGGAGTTCAACCTGGTCTACGATCGGGGCACACTGTTCGGCCTGCAGTCGGGAGGGCGCACCGAGTCGATCCTCATGTCCCTGCCGCCGCTGGTGCGCTGGCAATACAACTATCACCCCGAAGCGGGTAGCGAGGAAGCGAGGCTCTACCAGGAGTACCTCAAACCCCGGGATTGGGTCTAGAGGCCGTTTCATGGATAAGTTGCATTTCGGTACCCTGCAAACAGGCCAGGCCACCTCGCTGTCTGCGGGGAGTGGCGAGCCCTTGGCAGGGACAACAACACAGCTTTGCCCCATAAAGGTGCCAGGTTAATCGTATGCCCGACAAACCCTACGCCGAGTCCTGCGACCAGAACAAGGTGCCGATCCTGGCGGTGCTCAGTCGTCTCTTCGCCGATGCAGGCAGTGTATTGGAGATCGGCAGCGGCACCGGCCAGCATGCCATCCACTTCGCCGCTGCCATGCCGCATCTCATCTGGCAGACCAGTGACGTGGTGGAGAACCATCCCGGAATCAGCGCCTGGCTCGATGAGGCCGGGCTGCCCAATACACCATCTCCCGTCGCCCTCGATGTCAGCGGAGACTGGCCCGAGCGGATCTACGACGCCATCTTCAGCGCCAACACCGTCCACATCATGAGCTGGCCCGAAGTGGAGCGCTGCTTCGAAGGCATCGGCGGTGTCCTGGCTCCCGGTGGTTGCTTCGCGCTCTACGGCCCCTTCAACTACAACGGCGACTATACCAGCGACAGTAACCGCCGCTTCGACGCCTGGCTCAAACAACGCGACCCGCTGAGCGGTATCCGTGACTTCACAGACCTCAACCGCCTGGCCGAAGCCCAGGGCCTTGCCTTCGTAAAGGATATCGAAATGCCGGTCAACAACCGCATTCTGGTATGGCGAAGCAAGTTGTCTCCCAGGTCCGAATGATTCACCGGGGGAAAGCGATGATCGCGTCGTGATCGTCGTTCAGCTCTTTGTTACTGTCATATCCGTCGTCTGAACATTCTCCTGTCCGAAGCGGACGCATCTGCCGTGTCCTGATGTTTTGGCCCGATACATGGCCCGATCCGCCAGTTCGATCAAGGTTTCGGCGTCTTCGCCGTCGCGAGGGTAGAGGGCGTAGCCGATGCTGGCATTGACCGCGATGCTGTGACCTTCGACATTCAGTGGCTGTTGGAAAGCCGTCATCACGCGTTGGACCGCCAGTTTTGCTTCATGCTCCTCCTCCAGTTCGTTCAACAGAACGATGAATTCATCCCCGCCGAGACGAGCCACGGTATCGGCGCCGCGTACCGTCCGTTTGAGATTTCGCGCCACCGACATCAGCACACGGTCACCCACGGTATGGCCGTAACGGTCATTGATCGGCTTGTAGTTATCGAGATCGACGAAACAGACCGCCATCAGAAAGTGGTGGCGTGTGCTGTGGGCGATGGCGGTTTCGAAGCGGTCGAACAGCAGATGGCGGTTGGGTAAACCAGTGAGTCCGTCATAATAGGCCTTGCTTTTCAATCTGCTTTCAGTACTCGCCACTTCGCGTTCGCGGCGCTGCATCAGGAGCAGAGTACGTAAAATGGCCCCTCCAAGAAGCAGGATCCCGGGTATCGCCACGGCCAGTGCCAGCAACCAGGCTTCGCGCCGGACTTCGTCCATTGTGGAAGCGAGAAAATCGGATTCGATTTCAAGGCGCACCCAACCCACCGGCGTGCCCACTTTGACTTGTTTCCAAATCGTGAGGAACTCAGGATGAAGCTGTTCACTATCAGGCTTGGTATCCGCAGGTGGCGGTACGTGGGTCAATGAGAAATCGGCGTGAGCCGGTCTGTCATTTGTGTGTCCGATCACATAGCTCAGCACATCTCCCTGCATGTTGATGACCAACGCCGAACGCACATTGGTCGACGAGGCGGTCTGCAGCAAGCGGTTTTCCGCACCGCCATAATTGTGGTGCACCAGTTCGGGTGCAACGGCATTCGCAAGTCCCTCGGCGATCAGATGGGCCTCTCGGTGGTGATGGGCTTCGATCATGTCGCCGTTGTTGTGGATGGTCCAGAGCCCGGCGGAAACGGCCAACAGCAGTACGCCGCCCACGGCGACCAGAATCACAGGCAACAACAGACGGGCGGATAATGATCTCCGATTAAGGTGTCTCGGCAAGGTTTGGTCGTTCAATAAAGCGTTCAAGTCCCAGGCTCTCCAATATCTTGTAATCGTCTTCGTAGTCGGCCTTAATCGGATCTGTCATTTGGACGTCAGCAAGCATTTTACGTCCGACGGGATCGCTGGTCAGGGAGATAAAGCCCTCAATTACCTTTTTTCTGTCAGTCTCAACAACCCTCGGGTGAACGGAAAAGGGGTGTGGCATGTAGAAGGGGGACTGGTAGAGAATGCGTAAGTGTGACTTCAATGATGCCGGCTGATGTTCCAGCGTAGTATTGGCCACGCCGCCGGCTTCCACGGCCCCCAACGCCACTGCGCGCATGACATTGCTGTGTGAGGCGACATACTCGGGCCGGATGTCAATGCCCTCCTTGGCCAGCTGGGCACGCAGCAGCAGGGAGGCGACATAGGCGTTAGGTGCCGGAAACGCCACGGTTTTTCCCTCCAGTTGGCGAATAGAGTGGATAGGGCTGTCGTTATGCACTACCAGAATCCCGGCCAGGCGGGAGTGTCCATCGCGAATCAACGGCAGATAGCCGGGGGTATCATGCGCCATCAACTGATGGTAAGGGTTGAGGAAAATGAAATCAGATTTACCCGCTTGCATGGCGTGCTCGAATGCGGGAAAACCGTCGGGAATAGTGATATCGAAGCACAGACCGGCCTGCTTGCCGATCCGCTCGAGCAGTGGCGCCCAGGTACGATAGAGTTCCGTCGCGGGTTGTCTGGGAACAAGATTGACGGAATAGCGATGGCCGGTGAGCGTATCGCCGACACAGGTCTCGCCTGCGTTGACGCTCTGACAGGCTAACGCCAGAAACAACAGTAGCGTAGCCGGGTGCGGTCGTTCCATGTTCTTCTCCCCGAGTCCTTGAAAGGAGGTCCTCTGGTTCGAATCTTACCGCAGTCTGAAAATCGAGCACATGACTCGCGGCAATATCGGCCTTAGTGAGCGCAGCTACCGGGCCGACCTAGTCCATGATGCCACGTAACGCGTAGCAAGGCTTAGCCGGATATGCTGGCCTGAAATCGTGGGATAGTTCGACAACACTGGTCATTGTCTGAGAGTAGTGGCAAGGCATATTTTGTATCGCTAATGGAAACTTGTGTCCCCTCAGTTGAAATCAATGAGAATTACCAAATTGATACGCCATCGTCATGAATATTTCGATACCAAGTCTATTGTTAAAAATCGACACTATGCATAGTCCCGCCCTTCAACAGGTTCGTAAATGTCGGTCTCGTTTACACACTGGATTAAAAATAATTAAGGCCAATAATTTAACTCAATGATAAATGGGTATATTATTTGAGTGGCCTATATTTTGCTGGATTTCGGCTGGTTAATGGTGTTTTTTAAATGTAAGGATTCTGTATGGACACGACCAAATATTTGCTCATTGCATTTGCGATTTTGTTTAGCCCGATCTCAAATGCCACCGCGATTCTTAAAACGGATTTAGGAGTCGTTTCAGCGACAGTCGGCTCGGCTTATCCGTCGCTACCCGGTTCCCCCGATTACCCGGAACATGTCCTTTCCCAAGTCTTGAGTTCGGGTTTCTCGAGCGAGCACTACAGCTCCACACCCTATCCAAATTACGGGTGGGTCTCATGGTCCACCTCGGATCAGTATCTGAGTTTTCAGGCGGGCCAGGATTATTGTTTTGACTGCGACTATGGCAGTCCGGGGTATGGTTACTCCAGTCTCGATTTCTTCTGGGTCTTCTCTGTCGATGGGGATGGAGGCACGCTAAATCAAGATCTATTCAGCGGCACCGGTAGTGTGCAATCGATGCTGATCGACATCACGAATCCCTTCAGCAATCTCAGTTTATCGGTTGCGCCGGGATTCAATCATGCTGGGGACAGCTACAATCTGCTCGATGATCACACCTATCTCATCTATGCGAGCCTCGACAACCAGGCCTTGGCGGATGGATTCGAGGCTGAATACTATATCAGTCTGGAAAACGCCTTCATCTCTGTAGCAGAGCCTGAATTGGCCTTGTTGATGCTTCTTGGGTTGGGTCTTGTGGTGACTGCTCGCGGCAGACGCACGAAGGCTGCCTGATTCGATAACAGATCGGTTACCCCCGATCGAGGGGGAAACGCTGCTTGGGGCGCGCCAGTGGTGGGCGCGCCCCACATATTCAGTCGGTCGACACGGGTTCAGGATAGGCTTGAGGGGGGACTCAGGGACGCATCATTCGCCGGTGCATGCTCGCCAACATGAAATAGAGCAGCGCCAGACCGCTGCACAGCGCAACCAACCCGGCCAGCTCTGGTGCCTCCTGCGCCGTCAGCACTTCCACGGAGATTCCCAGTCTATTGAGCACCACATCGGTGAAGAGGCCGATGAGGATGCTGGAGACAGAGATTCCCACCAGATAGAGGATCAGGGTGCGCATCCCCATCTCCCGCTGTATCACCCCCATGGTCGCCAGATTGGTGGCGGGGCCCGCCAGCAGGAAGACCAGCACGGTGCCCGGTGAGACACCGGCCAGAATCATCGCTGCCGCCAGAGGGGTTGAGGCAGTGGCGCAGATGTACATGGGGATGCCGATCACCAGCATCATCAGCATGGCGGGCAGGCCGCTGCCCCAGCTGGCCAGGGTGTCGGGAGGGAGGTAGGTCATGACCAGGGCCGCCAGCACCAGGCCGGCCAGCAGCCAGTGCCAGATGTCGTCGAGGATGTCGCTGAAGGCGTAGCGCAGACCCTGCAAGCTGCGCCGCCAGAATCCCGACGGTTTCCCGCTGGGTTCGGATACACAACAATCCCCATCGCCGCAGCCGCAAGCCGCCGAGCCGCCAACCACCGGCAGCGTGAGAGCGGGAGCGGGCCTCTCCTGCTGGTTTACCAACAGGCTGTTGAGCAGCCCGGTAAACAGGGCACTGACGATGGCCGCGATCGGGCGTGCCACGGCCATGAAAGGGCCGAGCAGGGCGTAGGTGATGGCGATGGAGTCGGGGCCGGTCTCGGGCGTCGAGATCATGAAAGAGACGGTGGCGCTGCTGGAGGCACCACTGCGTCGCAGGCCCATGGCGGCGGGCAGCACGCCGCAGGAGCAGAGCGGCAGCGGGGCGCCGATCAGGGTCGCCTTGAAGATCGGCAGAAAGCGTCCCCGGCCCAACTTCTGCTGCAGCATCCCTTCCGGCAGCCAGGCTTTGAGCAGGCCCGCCATCACTAGCCCCAGCAACAGCCAGGGAGCGGCCTCCAGGTAGAGATGAATGAGGTTCTTGATCAGAGCCATCGGTTATTTAGAGTAACAGATCCTGTGTGATGAATGCTGCAGACGGTTTGAGAACTGTTGGAGACAGATGGGTTTGCGGTTTGTCGCTCGCCTTTAGCAGGTGATGTGATCCTCGGCACAATGAGGGGCAGCATCACTCATGGGTTTTCGCAGGATTAAACAGTATACGAATGACCGATACAGATTCTAAATCTGGCCCAGGCCACATGTTGGGCATAAAAGAGACTCATAAATTGTCGGATAGTTTTACAGTCGAAATATTGAATTCTAACCAAAAACGGAAAATAGCATGTACAAACAAAGAAATAGAAATAATGGCCCGTGTTTTGCACATACGTTTACTGTGGTTATTGTGTTGTTCACTCTGGAGTTGTAATAAACATGAAAAAATCGTTACTTTCAGGATTCTCAATCGGATTGCTTCTTTTTGGTGTGGTCAGCAGTGCGAATGCGGATGTGTTGACCTTTGACGATACCAGCTATCAGGGAACCTATTGGGGTGATCTGGATGCGGGTTATGGTGGCTTTAACTGGTCCAACAACTTTGATGTCTACTATGGGCCGGGTATCAGTAGCGCGTACGATGCCGGCACGGTTTCAGGCGACTATGCGGCATTTAATTCCTATGGTGTGGACGTTAGCGTTGCGAGCGGTACTTTCGATTGGACCGGTGCCTGGTTCAACGACCCTCATAACAACACGCTTCTCAGTATTTCAGGCCTCGCCGGCGGTGTAGAGCTCTATTCGACCGATTTGCAGCTGAGCTATGCCAGCCCAATCTGGTTTCAGGCCGATTGGATCGGCATTGATACCATTGCCTTCAATGTGGTCGAAAGTGATTGGTTCACTATGGATGACTTCACCTTCAATGAGAGTCAATCAGTCGCAGAACCCACTACCTTGACACTGCTTGGGCTTGGATTGACTTTTCTCGGTTTTTCCAAGAGAAAGAAAACCGCCTGAAGGATCCCAGCATCCGATCAAAAAGCCTCGGTTTTAACCGAGGCTTTGTGGAAATGACGTCTTCCCCAACGGTTCAGCAGACGTTCAGTTAACTCCCCCTATGCTGTCACCAGAGATGAGGAAAACCCTCTTGTTTCAGGCGAAAACCTGGACTCAACTGGAGACAGACAATGAAAAAACAGATTATCATCCTCGGTGCGATCCTGCTGGCCACCTCGGTGGCGGCCCAGGCCGGTCACCCCGAGCACTACCGCGACACCGCCAAGGTGATCAGCGCTGAACCGATCTATCGCACGGTGGAGATCACCACCCCCGAGCGTCGCTGCTGGGACGAACCGGTGGAGCGCTACCACGCCAACCAGCACGGCTACACCGGCACCGTGCTTGGCGGCATCATTGGCGGTGTCGTGGCCAACAAAGTGAGCCGGGGTCATGGACGCGGCAGGGATGTGGCCACGGTGGCCGGAGCCCTGCTGGGCAGCGCCATCGGACACGACATCAGCAACAAGAACAGCGGCGGCTACTACACCACCTCCAGCGAGCGCCGCTGCGAGGTGATCGAGCACACCTCCTATGAGGAAGAACTGGTCGGCTATGATGTAACATATCGCTACAAGGGGCGGCTCTTCACCACCCGCACCGATGAACATCCCGGCAAGCGCATTCCCGTCAGCGTGGATGTGCGGCCCGTACGAGGTTATTGATCCGTGATCAGGATGTTCCGGGACGACCGGTGAGGGAGTAAGCCGCAAAGGCGTGCGGGAAAGCCGGCACGCGAATTCGTTGAACAGGCCCTAGTATGACCAGGACACTCCGAAACGCGCTCATCCTGCTGCTGGCTCTCGCATTTGCGCCGCCGCTCCTGGCCCGTGATGCTTCGAGCCTCGACAATGCCGTGAGGCAGGCCAGGGAGAAGAGCAATGGCCGGGTGATCTCCGCCGAAACCCAGGAGAAAAACGGCCGGCAGTATTACAACATCCGCATCCTCACCGATGATGGCAAGGTCCGTCGCTACCGCTTCGATGCCGGCAATGACCGTCGCTCCAACAAGCGACGCTGAGAGAGGGCAGGGCGCATGCGAGTCTTGCTGGTAGAGGACGAGGCCGAAATCCGTGAACCACTGGCAGAACGCTTGCGTCGACAGGGCTACACGGTGGATGCCGCCGCCGACGGACGCGAAGGACTCTTCCTTGGCCGCGAATACGGCATGGATCTGGGCATCATCGACATCGGCCTGCCGGAGATATCCGGTATCGAGGTGATCCGCGAGCTGCGCAAGCTCGACAAGCATTTCCCCATCCTGATTCTCACCGCCCGCGGCAACTGGCAGGACAAGGTCGAGGGACTGGAGGCGGGGGCCGACGACTACCTGGTGAAACCCTTTCACATCGAGGAGTTGCTGGCCCGCCTGAACGCACTGGTGAGACGCTCCGCCGGCTGGTCCCAGCCGGTCATCAGCGGCGGCCCGGTGCAGCTCGACACCAGCGCCCAGCGGGTCACCCTGGAGGGCGAGCCCATCGACCTGACCGCCTACGAATACAAGGTGCTGGAGTATCTGATGCTGCATGCCGGCGAGGTGGTTTCCAAATCCGCGCTCACCGAACACATCTACGAGCAGGACTGGGACAAGGACAGCAACACCCTGGAGGTGTTCGTGCGCCGTTTGCGCAAGAAGCTCGATCCCCAGGGGAGCTACCAGCCGATCGAGACCCTGCGCGGGCGGGGCTACCGCTTTGCCCTCGAGTGCAAACGCTGATCCGTGGTCCTGATCCGCCGACTCTCCATCCACCAACGGCTGCTGCTGGCCGCCAGCCTGGTGCTCACCGCCTTTCTCGGTTTCACGGGACTGGCCCTCGACAAGGCTTTCCGCTCTTCCGCCGGGGAGGCGCTGCAGGCGCGGCTCTACAGCAGTGTCTATGCCCTGCTGGCTGCCGCCGAGGAGGGGGAGGAGGGAGCGCTCACAATGCCACCGGTGCTAACCAATCCCCGCTTCAATCGCCCCGACTCCGGGCTCTACGCCCGGGTTGTCGGTCAGCAGACGGGTTATCGCTGGCAGTCGGCCTCCGGTCTGGGGCGGGAACTCGATTTCGTGCGCCGCATGGCGCCGGGTGAAGCGAAAATCGAGCGCGTGGAGTTGCCGGGCAACGAGGCGGTGATGAGCCTCAATTTCGGCGTGGTGTGGGAGGACTTCAACGGTCGTGAACTGAGGTACACCCTGATGGTGGCTGAGGACCTGGCGCCCCAGCTGGAGCAGGTGGCCGCCTTCCGCAACACTCTGATGCTCTGGCTTGGCGGTGCGGCGGTGCTGCTGTTGTTGGCCCAGGGATTGGTATTGCGCTGGGGCCTGAGCCCATTGCGCCAGGTGGCCGAGGCGCTGACCGATATCGAATCGGGTCATTCCGAACAGTTGGAGGGGAGCTATCCTCGGGAACTCAGCCCGCTCACCTCCAATATCAACTCCCTGATCCGGCACGCCCAGGCACGCCAGCAACGCTACCGGGACAGCCTGGGGGACCTGGCTCACAGCCTGAAGACCCCGCTCGCGATCCTTCAGGGGCTGGCCGATCAAGCGGATCCGGTGGAGCGCGAGCAGCAGCAGCTGCTGAGCGAACAGGTCGGCCGCATGAATCAGATCGTCGGCCATCAGCTGCAGCGGGCGGCGGCTTCAGGCCGTACATCCCTGGCGCGTCATTTGCCGGTGGGTAAGGTTGTAGGCCGCTTGGCCGATACGCTCAGCAAGGTCTACTCTGAAAAGGGTGTGACCTGGCAGATCGAGATCCCGGAAACGCTCAACTTCAAGGGTGACGAGGGGGATCTGATGGAGCTGCTGGGAAATCTGATGGAGAACGCCTGCAAATACGGTCGGAGCCGGGTGCAGGTGACTGGAGAACTGGATCAGGGGCGGCTCTGCCTGCGCGTAAGTGACGATGGTGCCGGCATTCCGTCCGAGGAAGCCGATGCGGTGCTGCAACGCGGACATCGGGCGGATCAGCGTCAACCGGGACAGGGCATAGGTCTCTCTGTGGTGATGGACATTCTCACGGCTTACGGTGGCCGCCTGGAGATTGGCCGATCAGAAGTGCTGGGTGGGGCGGCGATCACATTTTGCTTGCCTGCCACCTAGGAGAAATCGAACAGACAGGATCAGAAGGCTTATACTCAGCTAATGGATTCGGACATTTTCATGCACTTGGAGAAGCGCTTGGGCAAAGTGCATGCTCGCCTGCGTATCGGTATCGAGGAAGAGTCGATGCCCCAGGTGTTTGGTCACGGAATCAACTTCTTTCATCCGGAAAACTGGTATTCGAGCCACTCGCTGCTGCGCAAGATGCTGAAGGCCACCGGTGTCTACTGGCGGGGCCGCGGTAATACCCTCAACTTCCGGATCAACCGGAATACCATCGAACTGCCTCATCTGCCGGCCGCCTTCGACGGCTATACCCTGTTGCATCTCAGTGATCTGCACGCCGACATGTATCCACCGGCAATGGAGGCTCTGGCGCAACAGGTGAAGGATCTGAACTACGACGCGGTGATTCTCACCGGAGATTACCGGGCCTGGACCTTTGGCGAAATCGAAGACGCTATGGACGGGGTGCGCCTGTTGCGCGATCAGCTGCAGGGTCCGGTCTATGGTGTGCTGGGAAACCATGACAGCATCCGCATGGTGCCGGAGCTGGAGGCGATGGGTATCCAGATGCTGCTCAACGAGTGGGTGACGATTGAGCGCGAGGGCGTGAACATCCATATGGCCGGGGTGGACGACGCTCACTACTACAAGGTCGACAATATAGAAAAGGCAGCCGATGGGATACCCTTGTCGTCGGTGGCGATCCTGCTCTCACATACTCCCGAGATCTATCGTCAGGCGGCCCATGCCGGCTTCGACCTCTTCTTCTGCGGTCACACCCATGGCGGGCAGATCTGCCTGCCGGGCGGCTATCCTCTGACCCTCGATGCCCGCTGTCCACGCCGTCTCGGCTCCGGAGCCTGGCGCCACATGAAAATGCAGGGCTATACCTCCGCCGGTGCCGGCACCTCCATCGTCGAGGTGCGTATCAACTGTCCGCCAGAGATCACCCTGCATACCCTGCGCAGAGCCACATAATCACCAGAGCCCGGCCCCGCCCCATCAATTGAAACCTGGTCTTCGGTTCAATAAGGTCGCCGCCGAATCCCCAGCAGATAGAACAGCCGCGATAGCAGCGGCACCAGCACGGTGAAGGCAAGCACGATCATGAAGATCGACCAGGGCTGAAGGTCGAAGGCGGGGGCAACGACCAGCAGCGGCACCAGGGACTCCGGTATCTGGTCGAGACCGACGGCCTGGCTGCTGGTCGGGTAGCCCAGGCGGCGCTTGGTAAAGCTGGCGAGCAGATCTCCCAGCATGGCGAGACCGCCGATGGCGGCGCCCCAATGCCAATCGACTCCCATCAGCGGGGCGATTGCGGCTGTCATCACCACTGCGGCGACAAGCCCGCGCAGAGTTTTGGAGTGACCCAGGAGCCGGCTTCCGCCGGGCATTTTGAGTCCCCCGTCGATGGGCCATGTACAGCAGTCTCTGAAAAGGTGGCGCGCAATGATCGGCGCACCATTCGCCATCACCAGCAGGATCAGGATCTTGAGCTCGAGCAACATCAGTCGCTCCTGCCGCGCGCGTCTTGACTGAGACGCAGAAAATTGGTCAGGCGTTGCGGATCGATCTCGCCCGCTTCCACCGCCGCCCGGATGGCGCAGTCGGGTTCATGGTCGTGCGTGCAGTTGTGAAATCGACAGTGACCGAGATAGGGACGGAATTCGGGAAAGCCCTGCTCCAGCTCCTCCCGGGTCAGATCCGAGAGCCTGAAGCTGCGCACGCCGGGGGAGTCGATCAACTCGCCCCCCTGAGGGAGTCTGTATAGGGTCGCGGTTGAGGTGGTGTGGCGCCCCAGGCCGGTGGCCTCGGAAAGCCGGCCGGTTTCCAATGCCAACTCGGGCAGCAGGGCGTTGATGAGGGAAGACTTGCCGACGCCCGACTGGCCGACCAGGATGCTGGTCTGCGATTTGAGCCGCTCGATCAACGCATCCAGACCGTGTTCCCGTTTGGCGCTGACCCGTACCAGGGGGTAACCGATCTCGGGATAGTGGGCGAAGCGGGCGAAGAACGTCTCCTCTTCGCTGCCTGCCAGCAGATCGGTCTTGTTGATGGCGATCAGGGGCTTGACGCCAATGATCTCTGCCGTCACCAGGTACTGGTCGAGCAGATAGCCGCTGGGTTCCGGCTGTGGCGCCAGCACGATGACCAGCTGGGTCAGGTTGGCGGCCAGTGGTTTGTCGCGGCCGCTATAGTCGGGGCGACTGAGCACGCTGCTGCGGGGCAGCAGGGCGGTGACCACGCCGGTCGATTCACCGGTGGGTTGCCACACCACCCGATCACCACAGACCGGATGGCCGATGTGTTGTCGAGTCTGACACTGCATGATGCGTCCCTGCATATTCTCGATGCCCAGCGTGGCGCCGTGGCGGATGACCACGCGGCCTTCCTCCGGTGGCATTCCCTCGCCGGCTTCCAGGGCGGTCCTGGCTTCCTCTTCGAGCCGCTCACGGCGCTTATGTTGAATGGCCTGAATTCGGTTTTTTTGTTGTTTTGTGAGGCGGCGTTTGGCCATAGAGCATCCAGCTGGGGAGTGTTATTTTTTGAACTTGTAATACTCCTGGTTGAGATAGGTTGCCGCATTCTCGATATCTTCGTCAAACCAGGTCAGACCGAGCATCTGCTCACAGCGTCTCACCTGTTTGAACAGGCCGGGCAGACTGGTGACCTTGTGATCGGGGCGGGTGTAGACCTCGCTACCATGGCAGCGCTGGCAGTGGCTGTCGACTAACTGCTTGCCCTGCTGCACGTCGGCCGCCTCGGCAGTGGCGACACCCAGCAGGGTCATCAGAGGGAGTGCGAGTAGGGTTCTGTTCATGAAAATGCTCCTTTAGCCTGCTGCTCTTTGATTGATGTGGGCGATGCGCACCGATGCCGGTGGATGACTGTCGTGAAACAGTGAGTAGAGCGGGTCCGGCGTCAGCGTACTCGCATTGTCACGATAGAGTTTGACCAGCGCGCGCATGAGAAACTCCCCACCGGTCTGGCCAACCGCGAACTCGTCGGCCTGGAACTCATAGCGCCGGGAGAGATAGCTGCCCAAGGGCGAGAAGAATAGGGTGAACACCGGCATCGCCAGCATGAACAGCAGCAGGGCGGCTGCGTCCGAGGGTTGGCTGATGCCGAGGCCGTTGTAGAACCAGATCTGCTGGGAGAGCCAGCCCAGCAGGGCCAGTCCGGCCAGCGACAGCAGGGCCATCAGCCCCATCTGTTTGTAAATGTGAAGATGTCGGAAATGACCCAGTTCATGGGCTAGTACCGCCTCCATCTCGTCCACCGAGAGTCGCTCCAGCAGGGTGTCGAAGAAGACGATGCGTTTCTGTTTGCCGAAGCCGGTGAAGTAGGCGTTGCCATGGCTGGAGCGTTTGGAGCCGTCCATCACGAAGATCCCGTCACTGGTGAAACCACAGCGCTCCAGCAGACTCTGGATGCGGTCGCGCATCTCCCCCTCCTTGAGCGGTTCAAAGCGGTTGAACAGCGGGGCGATGAGCCGCGGATAGGCCCAGGAGACAGTGAGGGTGAAGGTCATCCAGACCGCCCAGGCCGCCAGCCACCAGAGCGCGCCCGCGCGCTGCATCAGCCACAGGATCACCCACAACAGAGGGCCTCCCAGCACCAGCCCCAGAACCGCACCCAGCAGCCGGTCCTTGAAGAACTGCAACACCGTGGTGCGGTTGAAGCCGAAGGCCGCTTCGATGCGGAAGGTACGCACCAGGCTCAGCGGCAGCTCCAGCAGGCTGTTGATGAAGAAGAAGGAGAAGAAGAGGACCAGGCCGGTGACGATATCGCTCCAGCCGAAGCCGCGCCAGATGCGGTCGAGCAGGTCGATGCCTCCACCCAGGGTCCAGAGCAGCAGCAGGAGGCTGCCGATAATGATCTCGAAACGCGCTATACCGCCCTTGGCCCGGGTATAGTCGGCGGCGCGTTGGTGTTCATCGAGCGCGACCTTGCCGGCGAAAGCATCGGGTACCCGGTTGCGATGTTCGGCCACATGGGCGAGATGGCGCTGCAGCAGCCAGAGCTGCAACAGGGTTCCGAGTGCCAGCAGCAGAAGAAAGATTTGGGTGAAGAGGGCCATGCGAATAAGTGGGTTGTTAACTGAATTGACAAGAATACAGTCTGTACACGCTTCCTGCTAGAATCTGCCCGCTGAGCCAACCCGCAAGCCAGTAAGGATTTCCCCATGCCCGTAAACGCTTCGAACCTGATCTGGATCGATCTGGAAATGACCGGCCTCGACACCCAGAACGATCAGATCATCGAGATCGCCACCATTGTCACCGACGCCAATCTCACGGTGCTGGCAGAAGGGCCGCTGATCGCGATCCACCAGTCGCAAGAGATTCTCGACCGCATGGACGAGTGGAACCAGCGCCAGCACGGCGATTCGGGGCTTGTCGAACGGGTCCGGGTCAGCGCCTACAACGAGGCCAAGGCCGAGGCGGAGACCATCGGCTTCCTGCGCCACTACGTACCGCCCGGGGCATCGCCCATGTGCGGTAACAGCATCTGCCAGGACCGGCGTTTTCTGGCCCGTACCATGCCGCAACTGGAGGCCTATTTCCACTACCGGAATCTGGATGTCAGTACCCTCAAGGAACTGGCCAACCGATGGGCGCCCTCACTCATGGACGGATTCAAGAAGGCCGGCAAGCACCTGGCCATGGACGACATCCGGGACTCCATCGCCGAACTTCGGTTCTACCGCGACCACTTTCTGCGTCTTCCCTAGGGCCCGTTCAGGTGTCAGCCCCGGGCCTTCGGAGCCTGTTGCTCGTCTACTGTCTGCTCAATCTGCTCTTTTTCAGCGCGCTCCAACCCTACCGGCCGGCCGGTGACGAGTTGCTGATGAATCGGGATTTCAGCCAGGGTCTCGACGCCTGGCGGGTGGAGGGCGAGCGCGGCTCCATCACACAACATGATGGTATCCTGACCATCGATCACCCCTCAGCCACCTCCACCACCCTGGCCCAATGCTGGCTCAAGCGCGAGTTGCCGCAACCGCTGTTACTCTCGGCCGAGGCGCGCAGCGAGGGCGTGCGGCGCGGCAGCAAGGCTTGGCATATGGCGCGCATCGATCTGGTCGGTTATGACGCCAGCGGCCGTGGGCAGTATCAGCTGCGCACGCGGTTGCTCAATCTGGAGGGTGATCACTCCTGGCACCCCTCGCAAGCGCTGTTCGCGTTCCGACCCGATGCCCGGCGCGTCTGCCTTGAAATTTCGCTCTACGCCGCATCGGGGCGTTTTCAGGTACGCACACTCTCCCTGACCCGGGGCGAGGAATCCCAGACATTCCGCCTCGGACGCCTGGCTCTGTTGGCGGGCTGGTTGGTGCTGGCGGCGGTTTCTGGCCGACTCCTCTACCGACACTACCGGGGGCGTATTCTAGGACGCTGGCTGCTGCTGGCCGCGACGGTTGTGTTGGCCGGTATTCTGATGCCCCATGAGTTGCGGCAGCAGTTGGAGTCTTACAGCCTACGGGCATTGTCCGCTGTCGGCCTGTCGATGACGCCCGACGAGACGTTGAGCCTGGACAGCCACTGGGCGCTCTGGCCGGAACGTTGGGATCTCTCGAAGATCGCCCACCTGTTGGGATTCGCGCTGCTCGGTTTTCTGTTGTCCTGGGACAGAGCGCTGAGTATTGGGAAACGGTTCGGGGCACTGCTGCTGTTGGCCCTGACATCGGAGATCCTGCAATTTTTCGTCCCCCTGCGCACCACCCGCTTGAGCGACCTGGTGGCCGATACCCTGGGCATAGCCATCGGCCTGGGGCTGGCGTGCCTGGTCATGCGATTAAAGTCTCGTCCGCGGTAGCACGCTAGAGTCTGAGTTTCCTTTATGCAGAAGTCGGTGGGGCAGGGCCCCATCCTACACCTGGCAACGAGCGGTAGGGTGCGGCTTGCCGCACCATCGTGATGGGGGGTCAGGCAGGTTGGAAGTTACGCTGTCGGGCCAGCGCCCAGGCCACATGTTCGCGCACCAGCGCCGAGGGGTGATCCAGGCGGCGTTGCAGCGCCTCGACCACCGCGGGTGAGCCTGGAGTATTGCCGAGGGCCACGGCCAGGTTGCGCAGCCAGCGTTCGTGGCCGAGTCGGCGGATGGCCGAGCCGGCAGTACGGTCGAGGAATTCCGCTTCACTCCAATCTAACAAGGTGATCAGGGCGGCGCTGTCGAGTCCGTGACGGGGCAGGAAATCCCGCTCCCGGGTGAGTTTCGCAAAACGGTTCCAGGGGCAGACCTGCTGGCAGTCGTCACAGCCGTAGATCCGGTTGCCGATGGCCGCTCTCAAAGGCTCCGGAATTGCACCCTTGAGCTCGATGGTGAGGTAGGAGATACAGAGTCGGGCGTCGAGTTGGTAAGGAGCGACAATGGCGCGGGTCGGGCAGATGTCGATACAGGCCCGGCAACGACCGCAGTGCGAGCTGGCGGGGCTGTCGGGGATCAGCGGCAGGTCGGTGTAGATTTCACCGAGAAAGAACCAGGAGCCTGCATCACGGGTGAGCAGATTGGTGTGCTTGCCGATCCAGCCGAGCCCCGCCTTTTCCGCCAGCGGTTTCTCCAGCACCGGCGCCGAGTCGACGAAGACCCGGAAGCTGCCGCCGTCGATGGCGGAGCGAATCCGCTCCGCCAGCTGCTGCAACCGCTTGCGCAGCACCTTGTGATAGTCGCGTCCCAGGGCGTAGCGGGAGATGAAGGCGGTCTCCGGTTCCTGCAACAGGCGCTGTGACCTCTCCTGGGATTCGGGAAGATAGTCGAGCCGTGCCGAAATCACCCGCAGGGTGCCTGGCAACAACTGAGCGGGGCGGCTGCGTTTGCGGCCGTGACGGGCCATATAGTCCATGTCGCCATGGCGACCCGCCGCGAGCCAGGCTTCCAGATGCGCCTCGGCCAGCGTCAGCTCGCCGTCGGCGATGCCGATGGCATCGAGTCCGAGTTCGATGCCCCACGCTTTGATGCGACGGCTCAGGGTCTCCCAGTCGTGGTGCGGTGAATCAGAAATCATGGCCAGACTATACCGGTCCGGTGTTTGCTCCGACACTCCCTGGCATGGTCCGGGGCTTCACGGTATCTTTGCCCCAGTCCCACCACCAGGAGTCATCCGATGCGGGTCATGCCGACGACCGACCAACTCCCCTATGCGCTCTACACCGCCGCCCAGGTGCGGGAGTTCGATCGTATCGCGATCGAGGAGTACGGTATCCCCGGAGCGGATCTGATGGAACGCGCCGGCACCCGTGCCTGCCACTGGATGCAGGCACGCTGGCCCGGGCTCAGCGAGATCCTGGTGGTGTGCGGCGTCGGCAACAACGGCGGTGACGGTTTCGTGCTGGCCCGGCACGCCCTCCAGGGCGGTCTCAAGGTCCGGGTGCTGCAGCTCGGTGATCCGGGCAAGCTGCGCGGCGACGCCCTGGCCATGGCCGATGCCTGGCGCGCAGCGGGTGGAGAGATCGAACCCTACCAGGGGCTCCCGGGCCGGCCCGGCCTGATCGTGGACGCCATTCTCGGCACCGGCCTGGAACGGGACGTGAGCGGGCCCTGGGCTGTCGCCATCGACGAGATCAACGGCCATCAGGCGCCGGTCTTCGCACTCGACATTCCCTCCGGGCTGAATGCCGACAGCGGCCGTGTCATGGGCAGCGCGGTGCGGGCCGAGGCCTGCCTCAGTTTCATCGGCCTGAAGCGGGGCATATTCACCGGCCAGGGTCCGGACTGCTGCGGCGAGATCGCCTTTGACGCCCTCGACGTTCCGGCCCGGATCTACGCCCGTCAGCTGCTTTCCGCGCGGCGTATCGACTGGCGCAAGCAGGCCGACCTGGTGCCTGGCCGACGGCGCTCGGCTCACAAGGGCAATTTCGGCCATTTGCTGGTGATCGGTGGCGCTCCGGGCTATCCAGGGGCCATCCGGCTGGCGGCGGAGGCCGGAGCCCGCAGCGGTGCCGGGCTGGTGACGCTGGCGACTCACCCCGATCATGTGACGACGATAAATGCCGGGCGTCCGGAGTTGATGTGCCGGGGGGTCGACAGTGCTGAAGATCTGGCCCCGCTGCTCGAACGTGCCAGTGTGATTGCCCTCGGACCCGGTCTCGGCCGGGAGGACTGGGGCCAACGGATCTATCTGGCTGCCTCCCGCAGCGGTCTGCCGCTGGTGCTCGATGCCGATGGCCTCTACTGGCTCAGCCGTCACCCTGAGCGGCGGGACGACCGCATCGTCACGCCCCATCCTGGGGAGGCCGCCCGCCTGCTGGAATGCTCCACCGGCGAAGTGCAGGATGACCGTTTCGCCGCGCTGGAGGCCTTGCAGACAAGATATGGTGGTGTGGTGGTGCTGAAGGGGGCCGGCAGCCTCATCTCGGACGGCAGCAGCCATCTACCGGCGCTCTGCAGTGACGGTAATCCGGGCATGGCGACCGGAGGCACCGGAGACCTGCTGACCGGTATCATCGGCGCCCTGGTGGCCCAGGGCCACGATCTGCGTGAGGCGGCCGAACTGGGTGTCACGCTGCATGCGGCCGCCGGTGATCGGGCGGCACAAGGGGGTGAGATCGGCATGCTGGCGGGCGATCTGTTGCCGGAGCTGCGTGGCTTGCTGAACCAGGACAAGGTCGATGCTTGAGCTCCAGGTCACCGGCGAAGCCAGGCAGGAGGCCCTTGGCGCGGCCCTGGCGGGGGTCATCGCAGCGCCATGTATCGTCTATCTGGCGGGTGATCTGGGTACCGGCAAGACCACGCTGGTGCGTGGACTGCTGCACGGACTCGGCCATCAGGGGCGGGTCAAAAGCCCCACCTATACCTTGTTGGAGCCCTACGAACTGCCCGGGCTGCACTGCTACCACTTCGATCTCTACCGGTTGGCGGATGCGGAGGAGTTGATGTTTCTCGGTATCGAGGATCTGTTGCAGCCGGATGCCCTGTTGCTGATCGAATGGCCGGAACGGGGAGCGGGGGTACTGCCAGCGCCCGACCTGACCATTCAACTTTTCCATCAGGGATTATCGAGGCGGGTGGTGCTCCAGCCCACTGGCGAAAAAGGGCTTCAAATTATCAATAACTTACAAAAGGTTTGGGGTGGAGATTAAAGATTATTTAAAGAAATAGGTGCTATCTACTAGAAAACCTTGGAAAAAGTTGCTTGCCGTGCTATTTTTTTACAAGACGTCTTTTCACTGGGTGCAAGGGGATATGAAGCCGCTCGTACTACTGCTTTTCATGACACTCTTTTGTGTCCAGCCCGTTGTCGCCAAGCAGACGGAGGTCAACAGCCTGCGTGTCTGGTCGGCGCCCGATCATGTGCGTCTGGTGTTCGACGCCAACCAACCGCTCGAGCACAAGATCTTCACACTCAACAACCCCCACCGCCTGGTGCTCGACCTGAGGCACACTCAGCTCACCAAGCACCTGCCCGATCCCGCCAAGGAGAACAAGATCATCAAGGGCATGCGTACCGCGTCACGCAACAAGGATGATGTGCGGGTAGTCCTCGATCTGACCGGAGCGGTAAAACCGAAAAGCTTTCTGCTCAAGCCGAACCGGGAGTACGGCCATCGCCTGGTGGTCGATCTCTACGATTACAAAATCAGCGAAAAGAAGCGTAGCGCGCCGGTGAAGACCGACAAGTCCAGCGGACAGCGTGACGTCATCATCGCCGTCGATCCGGGGCATGGCGGAGAGGATCCAGGCGCACGTGGACGGCGTGGCACCTATGAAAAGGATGTGGTGCTGGCGATCGGCAAGAAACTGGTGCAGACCCTCAACCGTGAGCAGGGCATGCGGGCGATCCTGATCCGCGACGGTGACTACTACCTGGGGCTGCGCAAACGCATCACCAAAGCGCGCGAGGCGCAGGCCGACCTCTTCGTCTCCATCCATGCCGATGCCTTCAAGGACCCCAAGGTGAAGGGATCCTCGGTCTATACCCTGTCCAGGCGCGGTGCTTCCAGTGAAGCGGCCCGCTGGCTGGCCGAACGGGAGAACAGCGCCGATCTGGTCGGTGGCGTCTCTCTGGAGGACAAGGACGACATGCTGGCATCGGTGCTGCTCGACCTCTCGCAGATCGGTACCCTGCAGGCCAGTTCAGAGGCTGCCGAGCGGGTCTTGGGGCAGTTGAAGCAGCTGGGCAAAACCCACAAGCGGAGGGTGCAGCAGGCCGGCTTCGTGGTGCTCAAATCCCCGGATATTCCCTCCATGCTGGTGGAGACCGCCTTCATCTCCAATCCGGACGAGGAACGGCGCCTGAGAGACTCCGCATACCAGCAGCGTCTGGCCAATGCACTGAGCAAGGGTATTGTCGACTACTTCAAGTTCCAGCCCCCTCCAGGCACTTGGCTGGCGGCCAACCAGGCGCGCAAACGTCCGCGCAGTCACGTGATCTCGCCTGGCGATACCCTCAGCGGCATCTCCAAACAGTACCAGGTCAGCGTCAGCCGTCTGCGTAACGCCAATGAGCTGAAGAGCGACACCATCCGCATCGGTCAGGTTCTACAGATTCCCGGCGGCTGACAACCGGCATAGCCCCGGAGCGCTCGGGGTGGCACAATAGTGCCAGTTCAATCACCCGGTCCCCATGTCTCGGCATGGGGATTTTTTTAGCGATCCCTGCATGCCGATTCGAAGACTGCCCACACAGCTGGTCAACCAGATCGCCGCCGGCGAGGTGGTGGAACGGCCTGCCTCGGTGGTCAAGGAACTGATGGAAAACAGCCTCGATGCCGGGGCTAGGCGCATCGAAATCGAGATCGAGCAGGGTGGCCACAAGCTGATCCGGGTGCGTGACGACGGGGCCGGCATCCCCCGGCAGGAACTGGTGCTGGCACTGTCACGACATGCCACCAGCAAGGTCGCCAGCCTGGAAGATCTCGAGGCTATCCAGAGCATGGGCTTTCGTGGCGAAGCACTGCCCAGCATCGGCTCCGTATCGCGCCTGCGCCTGGTATCGCGCAGTCAGGAGAGTGATCAGGCCTGGGAGGTGGAAGGGGACGGCGGAGAGCGCTTTGCCGAAGCCAAGCCGGCGGCTCATCCTCAGGGTAGCAGCGTCGAGGTGCGCGACCTTTTCTACAATACCCCGGCCAGACGCAAGTTCCTGCGCACGGAGAAGACGGAGTTCAGCCACATCCAGACCCTGGTTCAGCGGTTGGCGCTGGTCCGCTTCGATGTCGGCTTCATGCTGCAGCACAATCGTAAGCCTGTGTTTTCGCTGCCCCCCTGCAACGACCGACAGGGACGTGAGGCCCGGGTTGCCGAGCTGTTGGGTCATGCCTTTCTGGAAAACGCGCGCTACCACGAGGAGCAGGCCGGCGATCTGGTGCTGGGGGGATGGATCGCCCATCCCACCTTTTCACGCTCACAGGCCGACATGCAGTATTTCTACGTCAACCAGCGCATGGTTCGTGACAAGCTGGTCACCCACGCCATTCGCCAGGCCTATCAGGATGTGCTCTATCATGGACGCCATCCAGCCTATCTCCTCTTTCTCGCGCTCGATCCGCGCAAGGTGGATGTCAACGTCCACCCCACCAAACACGAAGTGCGTTTTCGCGACTCGCGCTCTGTACACGATTTTCTGTTTCGGGGTGTTCATCGGGCTCTGGCCGAGACCAGGCCGCAGCCTGCCGCGGCATCTGTAGAAGCGGTTGCTCAGGTGAATGCGGGACGTCCAGCGGAGGCCCTGGGGCGACAGAAACCGCTGGTGCAGCAGCGGGAGATTCCCTGGCGCCTGAACGAACCCGCCGCCGTCTACCGTGCCGGATTGGAGATGCAACGGCCCATTCCGGAATCCGCGCCAGAGCCCCGACCGGTGGAGGATGGGGAAACGACCAGCCCGCCGCTTGGCTACGCCCTGGCACAGCTGCATGGGATCTATATCCTGGCACAGAACCGGGAGGGGATGGTGCTGGTCGATATGCACGCGGCCCATGAGCGAATTACTTACGAGCGATTCAAGCAGAGCTATCGTGAAGGCGGAATCGTGCGTCAGCCGTTGCTGGTGCCGGTCGCCGTGGCGGTCAGTCTGCGCGAGGCCGATCTGGCCGAGAGCCTGAGCGGGGAGCTGGCGCGACTCGGGCTCGAGATCAGTCGCATGGGCAGGGAGTCGTTGGCGGTGCGGGAGATTCCGGCGCTACTGCAGGGCGCCGATGCGGAGCGGCTGCTGCGTGACCTGCTGGCCGACCTGGCCGAGCATGGCGAGAGCCGGCGTCTGGAGCAGGAGGTCGATGCGGTGCTGGCGACCATGGCCTGCCACGGCTCGATACGGGCCAATCGCAAGCTGACCCTGGACGAAATGAACGCCCTGCTGCGTGAGATGGAGCGTACCGAACGCGCCGATCAGTGCAATCACGGACGGCCGACCTGGGTGCAACTCGCCATGGCCGATCTCGACCGTCTCTTCCTGCGGGGGCGTTGATGGCGGATCGCTCACCGCCGCCCGCGATCTTTCTCATGGGCCCGACGGCCAGTGGCAAAACCGCCCTCGCGGTGGAGCTGGTCAAGCGCCTGCCGCTGGAGATCATCAGTGTCGATTCCGCCTTGGTCTATCGTGGGCTCGATATCGGTACCGCCAAGCCGGATGCGGCCCTGCTGCGTGAGGCGCCGCATCGCCTGATCGACATTCGTGAACCGAATCAGAGCTATTCGGCGGCGGAATTCCGCGAGGATGCACTGCGCGAGATGGCCGACATCACCCGCCAGGGAAAGATCCCGCTCTTGGTGGGGGGCACCATGCTCTATTTCCGGGCCTTGGAGCATGGGTTGGCGGATCTGCCGAAGGCCGATCCCGCCATTCGGGCTCGTCTCGAACACGAACTGACGGCTGTCGGCCTGGCCAGGCTGCACCAGCGTCTGCGCGAACTCGATCCGGTGGCTGCCGGGCGAATACACGCCAACGATCCGCAGCGGACCTTGCGCGCTCTGGAGGTGATCGAGATCACCGGTCGCCCGCTCTCCGAACTGCAGGCAGCGGACGCGGGTGAAGTGCTGCCCTATCGGCTGCTGAAACTGGTGAGAGCACCGCAGGATCGCGGGCTGCTGCACCAACGGATCGAGACCCGCTTCCTGGAGATGCTAAAATCGGGATTTGAGGAGGAGGTCAGGGGACTCCTGCGGCGTGGCGGCCTGAGTCCGCAGTTGCCCGCCATGCGCAGCGTCGGCTATCGACAAATGTTGAACTATTTGCTCGGCGGATGTTCAAGGGAAGAAATGGTAGAACGGGGTATCATCGCTACCCGCCAACTGGCCAAACGTCAGTTCACCTGGCTGCGTGCAGACGTCGACTGTCACTGGCTGGACGAGGCCGGGGATGTATTGCAGCAGGCCGGGGTACTGATCGAGTCGCTTATAGCGGGCAGGGAGCCGGCTCATCGACAGGGGTAATGAGTGACTGTATTTTAAGCAATTTTGAAGATCACAATAAGGAGAATCTCCATGTCCAAGGGGCAAAGTTTACAAGACCCTTTTTTGAATGCACTGCGAAAGGAACGTATACCCGTCTCCATTTTTCTCGTCAACGGAATCAAACTGCAGGGGCAGATCGAATCTTTTGACCAGTTTGTGGTGCTGTTGAAGAACAGTGTCAGTCAGATGGTTTACAAACATGCCATCTCGACGGTGGTGCCGGCCAGAAATGTGCGCATCCAGCACGCCAATGGTCAGTCGGAAGAAGCCGCGCCTCCCGCGGGTGGCAATTTCTGACCCCTCAATACGGAATCGCGACTGGACACATCTGTGGATCAGATGTGTCCAGCACGGCCTGATCCAGCCTGCCTCTCACTGAAGATTTCTATGTTCGAACGTCCCAAGTCGGGTGAGCGCGCAGTGCTCGTCCACATCGATCTCGGTGCCCCCGGGGATCCCGATGAACTCCAGGAATTCAGAGACCTGGCGGCCTCCGCGGGCGCCGTCTCCGTGGCCGATATCGGTGGCAGCCGCCAACAGCCCGATCCGCGCCTGTTCGTGGGCCGGGGAAAGGCGGAGGAGATCAAACAGGCGGTCCTGGCGGAGAAGGCGGAGCTGGTCATCTTCGACCACACGCTGTCGCCGAGTCAGGAACGTAATCTGGAGCGCGAGTTCGATTGCCGGGTGGTTGACAGGACCGGCCTGATTCTCGACATCTTCGCCCAGCGGGCCCGTTCGTTCGAGGGCAAGCTGCAGGTTGAGCTGGCTCAGCTGCAGCATCTGTCGACACGACTGGTGCGAGGCTGGACCCATCTGGAGCGGCAGAAGGGCGGTATCGGCCTGCGTGGTCCCGGTGAGACCCAGCTCGAGACCGACCGCCGTCTGCTCAATCAGCGCATCGACCAGATCAAACGGCGTCTGACACGGGTCGATTCCCAGCGCGAGCAGGGAAGGCGGGGAAGGGACAAGGCCGATATTCCGACCGTCTCGCTGGTCGGCTATACCAATGCGGGCAAGTCGACCCTCTTCAACACGCTGGTGGGTTCAGGTGTCTATGCGGCGGATCAGCTCTTCGCCACCCTGGATCCCACGCTACGTCGGCTCGATCTGAAGGGCGAGGGACCGGTGGTACTGGCCGACACGGTCGGTTTCATCAGTCACCTGCCCCACGATCTGGTGGCGGCATTCAAGTCGACCCTGCAGGAGACCACGGAAGCCGATCTACTGCTCCATGTGGTGGATGCGGCCAGTCACCAGCGGGCGACCTGCATCGCCGAGGTCAATGACGTGCTGCAACAAATCGGCGCCCAGCGGGTCCATCAGATTGAGGTGTTCAACAAGATCGACCTGCTGCCTGAGCGGCAACCCGCCATCGACCGTGACGAATCGGGCCGGATCATCCGAATCTGGCTCTCCGCCAAAACCGGGCAGGGCGTCGAGCTGCTGTTGCAGGCGCTGGCCGAGCACTTCCGACGTAACCATGTGCGTCAGAAATTGATTCTTCCGGCACAGGAGGGACGCCTGCACGCGCTGTTGCACGAGCGCGGCTCAGTGCTGTCGGAAGAGGGCACTGATGAGGGAGGCTGGCTGATGCATGTGGATATGTCGGAGCGGGAATTCAGGCGTCTGCTGAAAGAGGAGCCCCGGTTGCAGCAATGTTTTCTCGAAACCTCCTGCGATGCGGCAATGTGATGGCCCGCCAAGGCTCGGGCTTTGCGTTTGCCAGAGCCGGGTGGACTGTTAGAATGCCGCCAGAGGTGATAGTGAGGGAGCGTGATCACCTCTGAATATCTGGGGGATTGTTGAAACCGATGCAAACGGTCCCACATTCTAAGTTCGGCGCCCCACGGTAGCCGCAGCATCAATCAGACAAAATAATTGGAGTGTTCAATGGCCTGGAACGAACCGGGTGGCGGTAAGGATCCCTGGAGCGGCAAAGGTGGCGATCAGGGTCCGCCAGATCTGGATGAAGTGGTCAAAAAGCTTCAGGACAAATTCGGCGGTCTTTTCGGTGGAGGCAAGTCCTCCGGCGAGGGCCCCTCATCAACATCCGGTAGTTCAGGGCCGGGTTCAAAGACGATCTATGCGGCAATAGTCGTCCTGCTGTTGGGTTGGCTGGCGTCCGGCATCTATATCGTGCAGCCCGCTGAACGCGGTGTGGTGCTGCGCTTCGGTGCCTATTCCGAAACCACCCAGCCGGGACCCCACTGGCACATTCCCTTTCCCATCGAGTCGGTGATCAGGGTCGACGTGGATCAGATCTCCTCCTTCCGTCACAAGGCGCAGATGCTGACCCGGGACGAGAACATCGTGGACGTGGAACTGACCATCCAGTCGCGCATCCAGGACGCCGCCGACTTCCTGTTCCAGGATCGAGACCCGAGAAAGACCCTGAAGGACGCCACCGAGACCGCGGTGCGCGAGACCATCGGCAAGAACGATCTCGACTTCATCCTGACCCAGGGCCGAAGCGCCATCGCTGACCGCATCAAGCAGGGCGCCCAGGGGCTGGTCGACAGCTACAAGACCGGCCTGGTGATCACCAGTGTCAACATGCAGCCGGCCAAACCGCCGGAGCAAGTGAAGAGCGCTTTCGACGATGCCATCAAGGCCCGCGAGGACAAGGAACGGCTGGAGAACCAGGCCGAAGCCTATGCCAACCAGGTGGTCCCCGAGGCCCGTGGCCAGGCAGCGCGTCGTCTGGCCGACGCCAACGCCTACCGGGACCGGGTCATCGCCGAGGCCGAGGGTGATGTGAGCCGTTTTCTGGCCATCCTCAAGGAGTACAAGCGTGCTCCCGAGGTCACCCGCGAGCGCCTCTATCTGGATGCCCTGGAGACCATGCTGTCTCAGACCAGCAAGGTCATGCTCGATACCCAGAGCGGCAACAGCCTGATGTATCTGCCCCTCGATCAGCTGATTCAGAAACGCAGCATGCTCGACAGCAACACGGACGGTGACACCTCATCAGTCAGCAGCGATAGCAGCCGTTCCACCACGAGCACGCTGCGCAATGTCGACCGTACCCGGGGGAACCGCTGATGAAAATGACCAAACTACTGATACCCCTGGCCGCCATCGCGGCGGTGCTGATCTACTCCTCGGCCTTCATCGTTAACCAGTGGGAGGTGGCCATCAAGCTGCGGCTGGGTGAGATCGTCGATACCGATTATGATCCTGGACTTCACTGGCTGGTGCCGATACTGAACAATGTGAAGACCTTCGATGGCCGTATCCAGACCATGGACTCCCGCCCGGAGCGCTTCCTCACCTCTGAGAAGAAGGACGTGATCGTCGACTACTTCGCCAAGTGGCGTATCGCCAACGTGGCCCAGTTCTTCCGTTCCACCGGCGGTGACGAGGGCAAGACGGCACGCCTGCTGCAGGAGCGCATCAACACCAGTCTGCGTGACGAGTTCGGTAAACGCACGGTGCAGGAGGTCATCTCCGGCGAGCGCACCGAAATCATGACGCTGCTGACCAAGGATGCCGATGCCAAGGCGGCCGAGCTGGGTGTCGAGATCCTCGACGTGCGTGTCAAGCAGATCGATCTGCCGCCCGAGGTCAGCGATTCGGTTTACCAGCGCATGCGCGCCGAGCGTGAGCGGGTGGCCAGAGACCTGCGGGCGTTGGGCGCCGAGGCGGCGGAGAAGATCCGTGCCAACGCCGATCGCGAGCGAGTGGTTCTCGTCGCCGACGCCTATCGTGAAGCGGAGCAGCTGCGCGGTGAGGGTGACGGTAAGGCGGCGGAGATCTATGCCAATGCCTACAACCAGGACGGCGAGTTCTATGCCTTCTATCGCAGCCTCAATGCCTACAAGAACAGCTTCAGTGACCGCAGTGACATAATGGTGCTGGAGCCGGATTCCGACTTCTTCCGCTATCTGAAGGACCAGAAGGGCAAATAACGCCCATACCCTCCCGGAGCTGTCGGCATGCGTGGACAACGGCCGACGGCTCTGGGACAATCTACGGCTGATCAGGACCGGGATCTACCCCGGTTTTTTTATGGGGTGATCTCGCATGTGGCATGATCTCTGGGTCGCCATGGCCCTGTTGTTGGTTCTGGAGGGCATTTGGCCTTTCCTGAGTCCCGACTCCATGCGCCAGATGCTGCTCATGCTCATCCAGCAGGACAATCGCACCCTGCGTATCAGCGGTCTGATCAGCATGGTTAGCGGTGTCTTGCTGCTCTATTTCGTTAACTGATTGTAATCAAAATGGAAAACGAACGCTGGATTCTGCCGGACGGCATCGACGAGGTACTGCCGCGCGAGGCGGCGGTCATCGAGAGTAAACGCCGGGAACTGCTCGATCTCTATGCCAGCTGGGGCTATGAGTTCGTGATTCCTCCCTTCGTCGAGTTTCTCGATTCGCTGCTGACCGGTACCGGCAGCGACCTCGATCTCAAGACCTTCAAGCTCACCGATCAGCTCAGCGGACGCATGATGGGGGTGCGGGCCGACATCACCCCCCAGGCCGCCCGCATCGACGCGCATCACGTCGGCTGTGATGCGCCCACACGTCTCTGTTATCTAGGCACCGTCCTGCACACCCGCTCAGACGGCTTTGCCGGCAGTCGCAGTCCGTTGCAGATCGGCGCCGAACTCTACGGTCACAGCGGCGTCGAGAGCGATATCGAAATCCTGCGGCTGATGATGCAGACCCTGGCTCAGTCGGGGGTGCGGGACGTCTATCTCGATCTGGGCCACGTCGGCATTTTCAAGGGGCTCGCAGAGCAAGCGGGTCTCGACCGGGACCAGGAAGCCGCTCTGTTCGACGCCCTGCAACGCAAGGCGATGCCGGAGATTGAGAAGCTGTTGTCGGCCTTCGCCATCGACGCCGATGTGGCCGGCATGCTGGCGCAGCTCGCGGAGCTGAGCGGTGATGATGTGCTGGAACGCGCGGATCAGGTACTCGCCGATGCTTCGCCTTCGGTGAGGGCGGCCCTGGATTATCTGCGCAGCATGGCGCAACAGATCGGGATCTGGCTGCCGCAGGTGCCGGTCCATTTCGACCTGGCCGAGCTGCGTGGCTACCACTTCCATACCGGTGTCGTCTTCGCCGCCTTCGTTCCTGGCAATGGTAAGGAGATTGCCCGTGGCGGACGTTACGACGATATCGGCCGTGTTTTCGGGCGCGCGCGACCCGCGACCGGCTTCAGCACCGATCTCAAGACCCTGATCCGGATCGGCACTCGGGTAACGGACGAGCCTTCGAGGGATGCACTGATCTTTGCCCCCTGCTCGGACGACCCCCAACAGCAGTCCGTGATCGATCGACTGCGCGCCGAGGGTCGTCGCGTGGTCTGTGGTCTGGCGGGGCAGCAGGGCGGGGCAGTCGAGATGGGCTGCAGCGAGCAGTTGATCCATTCGGACGGCGAATGGCGGCTGATTTCGGTTTGAAAGCGGTAAGATTTCTGTAAGAATCCGTCCGTTTGTTGAAAACAGGCCGCGGCCAAACGCGCGGCCCGCATAATATTGAGAAAAGCATGGGTAAGAATGTCGTAGTAATCGGGACCCAATGGGGAGACGAGGGCAAGGGCAAGGTCGTGGACCTGCTCACGGACAAGGCCTCCGCCGTGGTCAGGTTTCAGGGTGGTCACAATGCCGGTCACACACTGGTGATCGATGGTCAGCAGACGGTGCTGCATCTGATACCTTCCGGCGTGCTGCGTGAGGGTGTGCGCTGTCTCATCGGCAACGGTGTGGTGCTCTCTCCGGAGGCCCTGCTGGATGAGATCGACATGCTGGAGAAGAGCGGTGTGCCGGCGGCCAGCCGCATGGGTATCTCCGAATCCTGTCCCCTGATTCTGCCCTATCACATCGCTCTCGATGCGGCGCGTGAGAAAGCCCGCGGCAAGAAGGCGATCGGCACCACCGGCCGTGGCATCGGCCCCGCCTACGAAGACAAGATCTCCCGCCGGGGTATACGCCTGGGCGAGATTTTTGATCCGGCCCATATCGGCGAACGCCTGCACGAGGTGATGGAGTACCACAACTTCGCACTCAAACACTACTTCAAGGACGAAGAGGTCGATATCCAGCAGGTGATCGATCAGGTGCTGACGATGGCCGATCGACTGCGGCCCATGGTGGCCGACGTGACCGGCGAGCTGCACCAGCTGCGTCGTGCGGGCAAGCACGTGATGTTCGAGGGCGCCCAGGGCGCCCTGCTGGACATCGATCACGGTACCTATCCCTATGTCACCTCCTCCAACACCACGGCGGGCGGAGCGGCCACCGGTACCGGTGTGGGGCCGCGCTATATCGACTATGTGCTCGGTATCGTCAAGGCCTACACCACCCGTGTCGGTGCCGGTCCGTTCCCCACCGAGCTGTTCGACGACGATGGCGAGCATCTGGGTGTCAAAGGCCATGAGTTCGGCGCCACCACCGGGCGCAAGCGGCGTTGCGGCTGGCTCGATGTGGTGGCTCTGCGCCGCTCGCTGGAGATCAACAGTGTCTCCGGCATCTGCATCACCAAACTCGATGTGATGGACGGGATGGAGACGGTGAAAATCTGCGTCGGTTACGAATTCGATGGACGCCAGATCACCACGCCGCCGATTGGCGCCGATCACTTCGAGCGTTGCAAGCCGGTCTATATCGAGATGCCGGGCTGGCAAGAATCCACCATAGGCATCACCGACTATGCGCAGTTGCCCGAGGGTGCCCGCAACTACCTGGCCAAGATCGAAGCGCTTTGCGAGACCCCCATTGATATCATCTCCACCGGTCCGGATCGGTGTGAGACGATCATCCGGCGCCACCCCTTCGCAGACTGAGCCGGAGTGCTTGATACCCCTGCCGGATCGGCAGGGGCTGATTCCCCGAACAGAGATGTATCGAACAGGCTGAGGAACGGGAAGATTGTCGGCCGGGAATCGCCTGGGGTAGTATCGGCAGCATCGGAATCGACGGAGCGGCCGGGTACAGTGTCGCCATTTTCCCGGCGGCAGCTTCGAGATGCTCTCGACCCGTCATACAACCGCTGATTCTGAAACGGACAGGAGGCATGTGATGGGCATGACGACGAAAGCCGTCGCTTGGCTGTTGTGGTTGCTGGTCAGTTTTCAGGCACTGGCCGAGCCCGGCACTCAGAAATCCGAAATCCAGCCGCTGGCTGACGTCCCCCCCACTGGCGGTGATTTCACCCTTCAATCCAGTCAAGGTCCGATTTCGACCACCCAGTTTCGCGGCAAGGTGGTTCTGCTCTACTTCGGCTATACCCAGTGTCCCGACGTCTGTCCCACCTCGTTTTCGCTCATGGCGCAGGCGCTGAATGAACTCACTGCTCTGGAGCTGGACAAGGTCAGAGGGATTTTCGTCAGTGTCGATCCCAAGCGTGACAGCGTGGAGAGACTCGCGGAATACGTGGATTACTTCCATCCCAGCTTCATCGGCGTAACCGGGGAACCGGATGCGGTCGCCGCGGCAGCCAGACTCTATGGTGTGCAATACAGTTACACCGATGCCAGCGATTCGGCCATGGGCTATATCGTCAATCATTCCGCGGCGATCTATCTGATCGATCAGCAGGGTGAGCTGCGTTTCGCCTTTCCCCACGAAACTTCCCCCGAGACCATGCTGGGGGCGATTCGTATGCTGCTCGAGGAGCGCTGAGGATGGGCAGGTCAAACATCACCTGGTTACCCCCTTCGTTCAGCCGTTGAAACAGGGACCGCCGGCATTTTTTGAGTTTTGAGTGTTGAGTTTTTTTAGTTTTGAGTGGATGCGTTCGCTTCGCTCAAGACTATTTGTTTTTCGCATCCATAGGGGGTCGTACGACAAGAGGCCAAGGAAGCATCATGTGACCCAGACAACTCAAAACTAAAAACTTAAAACATTACAGATAGTTACAAAATTCTTGCAACGGCCTTCTCATAACAGGGTATGCTGGGAAATCAGGACTGGCCCCCCCGGCTCAGTCGATACGAATCAGGCGGGTTCCGGAGAGACGGTCATGCCAGGCCAGACCTTCGCGATCGACCAGCACCCAGAGGAAACCCAGGCCCAGCGTCAGGCAGGAGAGCAGGGCCGCCAGATGGCGTTTCAGGGCATCGCCCCAGCTGAGCGGCTTACCGTCCATCCTGACCACTTTCAAGCGCCAGGCACGCATACCGAGGGTCTGTCCTCCCCGCCACCAGAAGCCGGTGAAGAACAGCAGAGGGATGATCTCGAACAGAAACCATTGATAAGCCAGCAACGTCCCCCCTTTGGGCATGCCGAAAGGCAGTGTGATGAGGGTGGTGGCGACAGCCAGCAGAGCGATCAGCAGCAGCAGGTCGTAAAAAATCGCAGCTAGACGACGCAGCAGACCCGGTGTGGCGGCTGACGAGGATGCTTCTGTGGAAGTAGCGGACATGGGTAACTGAACCTGTTGCAGGAAGACTCCGGAGTGACGGGTGGGTAAAAACCCTAATAGGGTAGGGCAATCATCCGTATTTCAATACTATTCATTGGATTCCATAATGTTGTTTCCCGGTTGACACTACACTCGGTGGGGGCAAGAAAGCATGGAACACAGATGTGACCATCGCAAATTATTATCACTAGAAATCGTACTCAACGATCTTGACGCCGGAGAAATCAGGGGTAAGACCCGCAACGTCAGTCTCAGCGGAATGCTGGTCGATATCGGCGACGCTCCACTGAGACTGAATACCATCATTGATATCTCATTTCCAGTGGTCTGCGGTGAAATCTCGCGCAACTGTAAGGCCAAGGCCTTTGTCGTGCATCAACAGTCCGGCAGTGTCGGTCTGATGTTCAGCGAGATCGACTCCGATGTAAGGCAGATGTTGAGAAAACTGCTATATGGTTATGCGACCCTGTCAGAGCGTGCTTATCTCTCTCAACGTCAGCAAGAGATTTCCGCTTCACGGGCGGTCGCCTGAAGACTTGTGCGTAAAGTACCTCCTGTATAACAACAATTGACCAGCTAGCTGGAACCTAATTCAAAAGACGCAATTCTGAGAGAATCCGAGTTCGGCAAATCAGTCGCCGAGAACGCAAGCAGCCGGAATCGCAGTGGGTGCCTGCGGAAGTCGGAGAACGCAAAGTGGTGAACGGGTTGGCGGTCAAGCATATGACGAAGATTGTTTAGATGTATCGATTCGTCTCCAAACTACAGCGAACCTGGCTGACACGCATCCCCATGCCGTGGCTTTCAATACTGGTGGGTGTGTTTTGTGGCATGTTGACCTGGTTGCTGCTCGACCCCATCCTCAATCACCGGCTGGAGCAGATCTTTCGGGACAATCTCTCCCACCGCCTGGAGCTCAGCTCGACCGAGACGCGCCATCGCTTCGAGGCGTTTCTCAACGAGTGGCGTATCACCGGTCACAGTCTGGCCCAGCACTGGGGCGTGGTCGAATATCTGAACACCAGCGCCTGGGAGGATACCCTGGAGGCGCCCAGACGCTACAGTGGACGCCAGATCCCCAGTTGGCTGGAACCGGGGCACTTCAGTCTCAACTCGATAGAACCGGATCAGATCGCGCTGCTCGATTCCGACGGTGGTGCGCGGGAAATTTTCGAAGATGAATCTCTGCCCTTCGACTTTGAGCGGCTGACAGGATATTTCAACGAACGCGAGGATGTTGCGATCACCACCGTGCAGCAGCATCCCTACCTGCTGGTCTTCTCCCGAGTCCCGCGTGCTGAGGGATTCGAGCCGGTCTATCTGATGATGGTCATCGAGATCGACGAGCATTTCCTTGCTGAATCGCAGCAGAGTATCGGTGAGGCGGATACCGTGATCGCCTTGTTGGATACGGACACCCAGCAACTGATCGTCAGCAGCGAGCCTGCACGCGTCTTCCCCGCATCACCGCTGGGGGTTTGGGACGAGCACTATCTGGTCACATCGCAAGCCCTGGTCGGCTATCAGGGGGCCGATCAAAACCTGCTGTTCACCACTCTGGTATCGCGTCAAGCGACCAAGAAGACGTTACAGAACATCACCAACCTGGCGCAGCAGGATCGCCTGATCGCGACCCTGGTCTATATTGCCGCCTTCTCTCTCGCCTTCTACCTCATCTCTACCAAGATCAGTCATGTACTGCAGCGGATCTCCCGCTTTGGGCAGCAGGCACTGGGTATTCGGCAGCCAGTCGTGAGGGAGGGCAACCAGCTGCTGCAGCTCGAAGGTTGGGTGAAGGCTTTCTTTCGCCAGATCATCGAGGCCCGGGAGCGGCTGCGGGTGCAGCAGGAAGAGCGGCTGAAAGAATCAGAAGTCTTCAAAAGCGCTTTATTCGACAACTCGATGGATTCGATCATTACCCTCGACGAGCAGGGTCGGGTGATCGAGGTCAACGGCACTGCATGGCGGGTTTTCGGTTATGATCGAGAAGGATTGCTGGGTCGCCATTTCGACGAGTTTGCACTGCATGTCGACGATCGCAAATGCTATCGCCAAATGTTGAGCACGTGCATTCACAAGCAGGGTGACGAGCGGGCCTGTCGCTCCCAACCCATGACCGCGCTGACCGGTCTCGGCGAAGAGCGGGCTGTCGAATGTTCTGTGATTTCAATCCATCTGCCGCACCAGACGGTGTTCAATGTCTATCTGCGCGATGTGACCGGTCAGAAGCAGGCGGAGCGGGAGATCGCCAGTCTGGCCAAGCTGGCAAGCGAAAATCCAAGCCCGGTGTTACGTGTCAACCAGCGGGGGGTGATCGTCTATGCCAATGTCGCCAGCAAACCGCTGCTCGATTACTGGGGTTGCGAACGGGGCCAGACCCTGCCCCTCTATTGGCAGAACCAGGTCGCCAAGTCGTTGCGGGAGGGGGTTACCGAGGATTTCGAGATCGCCTTCGAGGATCAGGTCTACTCGCTGCAGTTGGCGCCGATCAGAGAGCTCGACTACGTCAATCTCTATGCGCGTGATATCACTCAGATGCGTAATGCGGAGATGCAGAGCCGACAGCATCAGTCCGAGTTGGTGCATGTCTGCCGGCTCAGTACCATGGGGGAGATGTCCACCGGCCTGGCCCATGAACTGAACCAGCCGCTGTCCGCCATCATCAACTTCGCAAGCGGTTGTGTGCGGCGCATCCAGTCGGGCCTCGGAGGCGAAGCGGAACTGGTGGATGCCATGGCGCAGATCACGGCACAGGCCGAGCGCGCCGGTGAGATCATCAAGCGCTTGAGGGCGATGGTGACCAAGCGGCCGCAGGAGCATGAAGTGGTCAATCTCAACCACATGCTGTTGGAGGTCGCCTCTTTTACCGAGTTCGAGGCCAATCGGCATCGGGTGGAGGTGAGCCTGGAGCTGAGTGACGAGATTCTGCCGGTGAAGGTCGATCTGGTTCAGATCGAGCAAGTGCTGCTGAATCTGGTCAGAAACGCCATTGATGCCATGAAAGTGGTACCATCCGGGAAGAGACAGCTGCTGTTGCAGACACGCCGCCTCGATGCCACCCACGTGGAAGTGGTGGTCAGGGATACCGGTCCGGGTATCGATGCGGACGCGGTCGAACACCTGTTCGATGCCTTTTTCTCCACCAAGGAGAGCGGGATGGGTATGGGACTGCCGATCAGCAAAAAGATTGTCGAGGCTCACTATGGCGAGCTTTCGGTTGACACCGAGCCCGGCGCTGGTGCGGCTTTTCATATGCTGCTGCCCACCGATCCGACACTTGTATTACCAGGGTTCTGACTATGAGTAACCAGCCCACCGTATTCGTCGTCGATGACGATCAGGCCATGCGCAACTCCCTCAAGTGGCTCATCGAATCCGTCTCCATGCAGGTGGAGACCTTCGATTCCGCTGACGCCTTCATCAGGAGCTATTATCCCGGGCGCTCCGGCTGTCTGCTGCTCGATGTGCGCATGCCGGGCATGAGTGGGCTGGAGCTGCAGGAGTATCTTGCGGTCAATAAGATCGCGATCCCGGTCATCATCATCACCGGTCATGCGGATGTGCCGATGGCGGTCAGGGCCATGAAGGCGGGGGCCGTGGATTTCATCGAGAAGCCTTTCAACGACGAGCTGTTGTTGGAGAGCATCAGACACGCCCTCCTGCTGGATGAGAGGCAGCGGGACATGCAGTCGCAACGGGCGGAGATCGCCACCCGTCTGGCGCGACTGACACCACGCGAGCATGAGGTGATGGTGATGGTCACCAACGGCCGCGCCAACAAGGAGATCGCCAGCACCCTGGGGGTCAGCGCCAAGACCGTGGAGGCACACCGGGCGCGGGTGATGGAGAAGATGGAGGCTGGCTCGCTGGCCGAACTGGTGCGCATGGCCATCCATGCCAATCTGACACTGGAAGAAGCCGATACGGAGGAGTGAGGCAGCCGTAGCCGTAGTTTTGAGTGTTGAGTTGTTAGTTTTGAGTGGATGGGTTCGCTTCGCTCACGGCTCATTGGTTACAAATTCCAAGCGAGTTCCACGAACGCCATGCCTGCCTTCTCACGGCCGGGCATGATGGGTAATCAGGACAGGGTGTGAGGAGAGGCAATCCGCTCATGCAACACGATACCGCCTGCCGTCCATGAGTGAGCGCCTCCTGCGCCAGCCGAAGGTCCTGGCCTGGGCCTTCTACGATTGGGCCAACTCCGCTTTCGCCACCACCGTGATGGCGGGTTTTTTTCCGCTCTTCTTCAAGCAGTACTGGAGTGCCGAGGTGGTCGCCACTGAGAGCACCTTCCGTCTCGGATTGGCCAACTCGCTGGCGAGCATCCTGGTGGTCTGCCTGGCGCCCCTGCTGGGTGCCCTGGCCGATCAGGCCGGCGCGCGCAAACGTTTTCTGCTCTTCTTCGCTGCCATGGGTATCGTCATGACCGGCGCCTTGCCGCTGGTCGCCATGGGACAGTGGGTGTTGGCACTGGTGCTCTACGGGGTGGCGCTGCTGGGTTTCTCCGGCAGTAATATCTTCTACGATGCGCTGTTGGTCTCGGTGACCGAGGAGCGCCACTACGATCGGGTCTCCGCCTACGGTTTCGCCTTCGGTTATCTGGGTGGGGGACTGCTCTTCACCCTCAACGTGGTGATGATCCTCAAGCCGGCGCTGTTCGGCCTCACCGGGAGCGCCGAGGCGGTCAAGCTCTCCTTCTTCAGCGTCTCCCTCTGGTGGGCGTTGTTCTCGCTTCCTCTCTTCATCTGGGTCAAGGAGCCGCCGGCGGTGTCGACCCGCGCGGACTGGGTCAACGCCGGTTTCCGGCAGCTGCTGTCGACCCTGGGCAAGGTGCGCCAGCTGCGCATGACCTTCCTGTTTCTGGTCGCCTACTGGTGCTATATCGACGGTGTCGACACCATCGTGCGCATGGCGGTGGATTACGGCCTATCGATCGGATTCGACGCCAACAACCTGATGACGGCGCTGCTGATCACCCAGTTCGTCGGTTTCCCGGCGGCCCTGGTGTTCGGCAGCATCGGCGCACGACATGGACCCAGGCAGGGCATCATGCTGGCGATCTTCGCCTACCTGATGATCCTGCTCTGGGCCTATCGCATGGACGCGATCTGGGAGTTCTATCTGCTGGCGGTGGCGATCGGTCTGGTGCAGGGCGGCATTCAGGCTCTCTCCCGGGCGCTTTATGCAAGGCTGATTCCACGCGATCAGTCGGCGGAGTTTTTCGGTTTCTACAATATGCTGGGCAAATTCGCCGTGGTGTTGGGGCCGTTGCTGATGGGGTGGGTCGGAGTGCTTACACGGGACAGCCGGCTCTCGATCCTGGCCATCGCCGTACTGTTTATCCTGGGAGCCTTGATCCTGGGGAAGGTGGATATCCACGCCGGGCAGCAGGCCGCCCGCCAGTTGGAGGGCAGGGGCTATCCACCTCAGAGCGAGTGACAGTTGCAGCGATAGGGCAGATCGCGAGCGACCTGGGCCACTGTCTCGATGATGGCCTGCTCGTCGTTGTCGAACAGGCTTGCCCGGGGGTCCTTGCGCCTGATCAACTCCCTGATCAGGGATTCGGTGACGGGACGGTGGACCGAGGGGGTGGGGGCCTCGGTGACATCGTGGCAGATGGGACACATGACGAAGAGCCCGCTCTCGAGACCGATCTCCTTCGCCGCCTTATGTTGTTTCTGTTGCCGGTTGTTTGATAGACTCTGCACCCTTAATCAGCCAAGGGCAATCCCCAACTCTGCGACCGCCATGAACGACCAGCATGAAAAAGACCACCTCTACGCCGATCCCCATGAGGTGGTGGCCGATTTTGTCTTCGACGAACGGGTGGCGGCGGTGTTCCCGGACATGATCCAGCGATCGGTCCCGGGCTACTCCACCATCATCAACATGATCGGCACACTGGCTTCCCGTTGTGTCGCGCCTGCATCGCGCTGCTACGATCTGGGTTGTTCACTGGGGGCGGCGGCGTTGGCGATGCATCGGGGCATCGATAGCCATGCCCTGCCGATCGTGGCCGTCGACAATTCGCCGGCGATGTTGCATCAGGCGCGGCATCATCTGGCCAAAGCGGCCGACCTCTCGGCGTTCAACCTGGTGTGTGCCGATGTGCTCAAGGTGCCGATCGAGCAGGCCTCCATGGTGGTGCTCAATTTCACCCTCCAGTTCATCGAGCCGCCGCAACGGCCGGTTCTGCTGCAGAAGATTCACGACGGGTTACTGGCCGGGGGCATCCTGGTGCTGTCGGAGAAGATCGCCCTCGACTCAGAGCCGGTACAACGACTCTTCACCGACATGCATCACAGCTTCAAGAAGGCGCAGGGCTACTCCGAGCTTGAGATCAGCCAGAAGCGCACCGCCCTGGAACGGGTGTTGCTGCCCGAGACCCTGGAGCGTCATAAGACACGGCTGAGGGAAGTGGGATTCGGGACCGTCGAGGTCTGGTTCCAGTGCTTCAATTTCGTTTCCTTGCTGGCGATAAAATGATCGATGACCGGGATTGGATCGAGTCACTGCGGGACACTTCCCTGGCCGACAGTCTGGATCCGCTCAGGCAGCGGGTCGAGGCAGTCTGGCGACAACAGCCGCATGGTGATCTGCCGACCTGGCAGGATGCACTCAACAAGCTGCCGAGCCCGCCGATTTCCTCCATCTCACTGAATGAAGACCGTGTGCGTGCCGGCCTGTCCGGTGATTGCGACGACGCCACCCGGGAACTCATTCGCGCGCAGCTGATGCGTCTCCATCCCTGGCGCAAGGGACCCTATGAGATCTGCGGTCTGCATATCGATACCGAGTGGCGATCCGACTGGAAATGGTCACGTCTGCAGGGCGCCATAGATCCTCTCAAAGGGCGGCTGGTGCTGGATGTGGGGTGTGGCAACGGCTACCATGCCTGGCGCATGGCGGGTGAAGGGGCCCGCATGGTGATCGGCATCGATCCGACCCAGCTGTTCATCCATCAGTTTGCGGCCATCCGTCACTTTCTCGGCAAACAACATCCGGTGAGGTTACTGCCCCTGGGCATCGAGGATCTGCCGCCCGGCCTGCAGGCCTTCGATACGGTCTTCTCCATGGGGGTCTTCTACCATCGGCGCTCGCCCTTTTCCCACCTGTCAGAACTCAAGGGCTGTCTGCGCAGGGGCGGCGAATTGGTGCTCGAGACGCTGGTGATCGAGGGCGAAGCGGGTCGGGTGCTGGTACCGGACTCCCGCTACGCGAAGATGCGCAATGTCTGGTTCATCCCCTCACCGCCGACGCTGATGGCATGGATGGGCAGGGCCGGTTTCCGTGACGTGCGTCTGGTCGACGTGACAGCGACCACCATCGATGAACAGCGTGCAACACCCTGGATGCGGTTCGAATCTCTGGCCGATTATCTGAATCCATCGGATCCAGGGTTGACGGTGGAGGGTTACCCCGCACCAAGAAGGGCGATTCTGACCGCCAAGGCCTGATATCGCTGTCACCATCGGCTATGATGCATCTGCAGAACAACACAACATGAACTGTCGTAAAACATGTCAACACGTCTCCTGATTACGCTCGATTACGAACTCTTCTTTGGCCGCCAGGTTGGCTCTGTCGAGCACTGCATGCTGCGCCCCCTGGAGGCCCTGAAAGCGGTGGTTGATCGCCACGGTGTCAAGCTGACCCTGTTCGTGGATGCGGGCTATCTCGTCCGCCTTGTGGATCAGGCCGAGCACGCACCGGAATTGAACGAGGACTACCGCAGGATCAGTGAACAGTTGCGGGATTTGGTCGAGCAGGGACATGACGTCCAGCTGCATATCCATCCTCACTGGGAGGACAGTGTCTATGAAGAGGGGGGATGGCGGATCGACACCGGGCGTTACCGACTCCACGACTTCGAGGCGCCGGAACTGTCGCGTATCGTCGGCGACTACAAACAAGCGCTGACCCGGATCGTCGGCGATCGGGTGTTCGCCTATCGGGCAGGGGGCTGGTGTCTGCAGCCTTTTGAGGCGATCGGCGACGCCCTGGCGCAGCATGGGATCTGGCTCGACAGCACGGTCTATTTCAACGGCCACTCACCCGACGACATCCGGGGATTCGATTTCCGCCAGGCACCGAAGCAGACCCAGTGGCGTTTCAATCGGGATCCGCTGAAGACGGAGGAGTCCGGTCGCTTTCTCGAGGTGCCGATCAGCGCCTGCCGGGTCAGCCCCCGCTTCTACTGGAAACTGGCCCTGATCAAGAAGTTCGCCCGTGGCTCCTACAAGGCCTATGGCGACGGTCAGGCGATGGTGGCCAATACGGCCTACTACAGGGAGCTGTTGACCCGACCCAGTCACTCGGTGGCCTCCATAGACGGCGCCAAGGCGGGGCTGCTGGAGTCGGCCTACCGTCAGCTCGATCAGATGGAGGGGCCGCGCATCTTCAATGTCATGGGGCATCCGAAGGCGCTGACCCCCAATTCCCTGACCCGGCTCGAGCGGTTTCTCGAGCGCCATCCCGAACTCGAATCGGTAACCCTGCAGGATTTCAGATAGCGCGAACCGAACGCCGTACCACGCGGCCGCTCAAAGCATCTACGGCTAGGTAACGACTTCGAAGCTGAACTCGGGTGACTGTTGCATGTGGCGCTTCACCGTGCACTGCTCCATGCTGCGGACTATGCCCTGGTGATATCGCTCCGGAAAGCCTTCGGGCAGGGTGAGGCGGAAGCGGACCTCGCCGATCATCTTCCTTTTCGGGTCGTCGATGCAGACCATTTCGAGCGCCAGTCCTTGGGTAGAGAGTTGGCGCATTTCACAGAAGTTCCAGGCGTAGATACCGGCGCAGGTGGCCAGCGAGGCCAGGAACAGGTCAAAGGGTGCGGGGGCGCCGGCCTCCCCGCCATACTTGACGGGCTGGTCGGTCTGAATCAGAAACTCGCCGATGCGGGCGTTGATGCGTTTACCTCCGGCGAATTCGAGGCTGACGCTGGTCTGGTTCGTTGCCATCAGAGCGGCATCAGCTCTTTGATCGGGCTGTCGTTTTTCTGCTCGACCTGGGCATAGAGATTGTTCAGGGCCGCCTGCAGCGCCTCCTCGATGACCGGGTGGTAGAAGGGCATCTGGATCAACTGCCCGACAGTAAGCCCCTGGGTACAGGCCCAGTTGAGCAGGTGGGCCAGGTTTTCGCCACGCGTGGTGATCATCTCCGCCCCCAGCATGACGCCGCTCTGTTTGTCGGCATAGAGACGGATGACACCCCGGTTCTGACCCATGATCATGGCGCGCCCCACCGGGGCCAGTTTGACTTCTCCGATGGCGATCCGCTCCGGATCCAGCTCCCTGTAGCGGGCTCCCACCAGACAGATGTTGGGGTCGCAGAAGTTGATCGCCAGCGGCACTTTACGTCGGAAAGCGGTCACCTGTTCCTGGGTCGCGTTGTAGCCGGCGATCTTGCCCTCGTCCCCCGCCTCGTGGAGGATGGGGCGCTCGCCATTGACGTCGCCGGCGATGAAGATGTGGGACTCGCCGCACTGCATGGTGTTGGAGTCGTAGACCGGGATACCCCGCACGTCGAGTTCGATGCCGGCGTTCTCCAGCACCAGACCCTCGACGTTCGGTGTGCGGCCCAGGCTCGCCAGCACCTTGTCCACCAGCACGCTCTGTTCGCCGTTACTGACGCGCAACTGTTCCCCCTCCTCCTCGATTTCGACCGGACGTCCGAGGTGGATGGTAAAGTCGCGTTGCATGATCTCCAGCGCCATGCTGCAGACCTCCGGGTCGCTGGCGCCGCCGATGGTCTCCGCCATGTCGAAGCCTGTCACCTCGACGCCGAGACGGCTGAGGGACTGGCCCAGTTCCAGGCCGATTACCCCGAGGCCGACGACCGCGACCGATTTCGGCAGGTCCTCCTGATCGAAGAAAGTGTCGGTAGTCATTACCCGTTCACCGAACTGGGCCCAGGCCTTGGGCACCATGGGACGGGAACCGGTGGCGATGACGATGCTCCCGGCCACCACCCGGTCGCCGTTGTCGAGTTCAAGGGTGTGGGGATCGGCGAAACGGGCGTAGGACTCGATGAACTTGTCACCCATGTTGTCGGTGCTGTTGCTCAATACCCGGTCGACGAAGTTGTCGCGGAGGTCCTGCACATGTTCCATCGCTTCCGGGATGTCGATGTTCAGTTCCGTGTGGCCATCCACGCCGTAGCGTCCCAGGTGGGTGCGTCGATGGTAGTCTTCCGCCACTTGAATGAGTGCTTTCGAGGGCATGCAGCCAACGCGGGCGCAGGTGGTGCCCGGCTCACCGCCGTTGATGAGGACGAAACTCTTTCCGGAAGGGGCCACTTGGCTGGTGGCGTTGAGCCCCGCGGTACCGGAACCTAGGATAGCGACATCGACTGTTATTTCTGCCACGAGTCTCTCCGACTGTTGATTGTTGTCAGTATCAGTGGGGGAGATTCTAGCGGGATGGGCAGCGGATTGCAGCCTGAGAAGTGGTGGGGCGACAGGAGCTGCACGGTAGGGTATTGTCACACGCACCAGAACATCCACTAACGGAGGAGTAAACCATGAGATTTCTAGCGTTTTTGCTGCTGTTGCCCATGCTGGCATCGGCCCAACCTCCAGCCCAGCAGATGGATCCTCAGCAGTTTTTCGAACAGACCAAGCAGATGATGCTGCCGATGATGCAGGAGACCCTGCCGGCAATGCGCGAAGCCCGCTCCTGCCTGCAAGCGGCCGATGACCAGGCGGCATTCGAGGACTGCGCTGAGATCATGGTCGAACTGGACAAGAAAATGCGTGCCCGAGTGGGGCCTGCCCACGGTATGCAGGGGGCTGAGGCCCCGCCTATGAAAGATCCGAAAGAGATCGAGTGGAATGCCGAGACCAAAAAGAACATGCTGCAGTACCTCGATCATTCGATCACCATCGGCTCCGCCATGAGCGACTGTCTCAATCAAAGCGGCACAGTTGAGCAGATGCAGCAGTGTATGCAGAGCAAGCGGCCGACTCCCTGAGACGGTCCGGTACGGTCGTATAACCTCTCAGTCGCGCCAATCTCGTGGCTGGATCGGTTCCGGCTCCTGACGGTTCCTGTCAAGCGGCCGAAAACGATAGCCCTGAATCACATCAGGGCTTTGTTTTGTCTCCCTGATCGGCGGCAGATCGTCACCGGGCTCTGCAGGCGACCCCAGTGTCTGCAAGGACAGATAAGGTGATAGCAGCTGTGGAGGCGGGGGAGGTGGCTGCCAGGCCCAGGCATCGAAACGGTTGTCGTGTCGGGCATGACCTCCGAAGGTGAAGCAGAAAAAGGCCTGTGCCTGTGGCTGCCAGCCCATCAGCAGTAGCAGCAAAAGAAGGGGGGGCCAGGATGCGCAGCCGGCGCATGGCGTCTCAGGGTTTCTCATTCATCACAGTATGGCAGCCACAGCCCCGTTTACCATCCGGCTCGATCGGCCTCAGTGCGAACGCTGTGTGATATCCCGCAGTAGGCTAGGGCATTTGCCGATCATATCGCTTATCAGAAGCGGCGATGCATTAAAAAGTACTTAAAAAACATATCGATAGAATCTGGTTTGATAGTTGCTAAATGCTCGGGAAGTTCAACCTGAGGTAGCAACATGAAAAAAACGACCCTCTCCCTGGCCGTGACAGCCGTGCTGGCCGGGCAATTCTCTCTCCAGAGCCCTCTCCATGCCGCTGAGCAGGCGACCGACCTGCCGACCATCAGCGTCGAGAGCACCAAGATAAGCGACGTCAGTGGTGAGGAGGTCAAATCGGCGGATCTGGCCGAGGCACTGACCAAGAAGGTTCCCAGCATCTCCATAGTGCGTCGCAGCGGTATCGCCAACGACATTATTTTGCGCGGCCAGAAGAAAGACAATATCAATATCCTGATCGACGGTGCCAAGATCTACGGTGCCTGTCCCAACCGCATGGATCCGCCGACTTCCCATGTCCTGACCAACAACATCGAAGGCATCGAAATCATTGAAGGTCCCTTCGATGTGGAGAATTTCGGCACCCTCAGCGGCTCGGTGGAGATCACCTCCAAGCAACCGACCAAAGAGTTCACCGGAGAGGCCAATCTCAATTTCGGCAGCTGGGGCTATCGCAAGGGCAGCCTGACGCTGAGTGGCGGCAGCGAACGGGTTCGGGCCCTGGTCAGCCTCTCCAAGGAGACCAGCGAGCAGTATGAAGACGGAGAGGGTAACGACTTCAACGAACAGCTGGAAGCGGTCAATGCCCCCGCCGGTAATCGCTACAAACCGGAGTATGTCGATCTCGATGCTTACGACAAGGCCTCGTTCATGGGCAAGCTCTATGCCAAGGTCACCGACAACCAGGATCTGATGTTGAGCTACACGGCAAATCGCAGCGACGATATCCTCTATCCCTCTTCACCCATGGACGCCCTCTATGACGACTCCGATATCTTTAACCTGGAGTACAGCATCAAGCGTTTGGGTGACTATTCTAAGGCGCTGACCTTCCAGTACTATGATTCGCAGGTCGAACATCCCATGTCGACCCTCTATCGCGTGGCCTCCGGGCCCAACTCCGCGAACGAGAAGCTGAGCTATCTGGAGACCCATACCCAGGGCTTCAAGGTCAAGAACGCCTTCGATCTCAGTGACACGGCGCTGATGACCTACGGTATCGATGTCAGTCGCAGAAACTGGAACGGTCACTACGAAGGCTCGGGCACCCAGACACCCATCGACGGTTTCATCAATATCGACGACGTGGATACGGACAATCGCGCGCTCTTCGTCGAGGTTGAGAAGCGCTACGCTGAAGTCGATCTGAAGGCCGGTGCACGCTATGACGACACCACCATCGAGAGCGGCGGCAATCTGCCGAATCAACCCGATAACGACTACACGGCCTTCAGCGGCTTTGTGTTTGCCAACTATTCGGTCAGCGAAGGGACCAAGCTGTTCGGAGGTGTGGGACGCTCCCACCGGGTGCCGGATGCCCGTGAGCTCTACTTCCGTGGCGCCATGGCCAATATGGGCATGGGCATGTCACCTCAGATCGGCACGCCGACCCTGGATCAGACCGTCAACGACGAGATCGATTTCGGTGTCGAGAATAACTTCGAGAGCCTGATGCTGAAGACCAAGCTGTTCCACAGCTGGCTCTCCGACTACATCTATTACAACGCATCCAAGACCGCCAACCGTTTCGAGAATATCGATGCCACCCTCTACGGTATGGATGTCAGCGGCACCTATTTCTTCAGCGACGAGCTGTTTTTCGATTTCGGCGTGGCCTATCAGCGCGGCAAGAAGGATGAGGCGCTGGCCGGTCAGAGCGACAGGGACCTGGCGGAGATCCCGCCACTGAAGGGTAACCTGGCGCTGAACTATACCTATGGCCAGGACAATCTGGCGCGCCTGGAGCTGGTTGCCGCAGACCGTTGGGACAGCTATGACAGCGACAACGGCGAACAGGAAATCAGTGGTTACGGGGTTCTGAACTTCAAGCTCAAACATCAGCTGACCCGCCAGTTCGAGATCACAGCCGGTATCGACAATCTGCTGGACAAGACCTATGCAGTGAGCAATACCTATAACGATCTGACACTGATCAGCAGTGGTGTGACCGGTGAAGTCATGCTGATCAACGAGCCAGGCCGTTATCTCTACGTCAATACCACCTATCGTTTCTGACCACCGGATACGAATCCACTGAGGGTCTGCCCCTGCTTTCTCTGGAAGCAGGGGCGGGCTTCAAAGGCAATGGAATAAATTTGTAAGATGTTGTGCCTTTGATTCGGTGCGGCAAGCCGCAGTTTGCCAGTGATTCAAACCTGGGGTGCGGCTTGCCTCACCGTTACCCAATCACCGATGTAAGTACGATTTACTGCGAATGCCTGTTCCCTGACCGGGCTTGTATCCTATAGTCGCCTCCTGCGACCATGTCGTTCCGCTGATAGTAAAACGAGCCCCAAGCAAGGCATGAACAGAACACCCCTCATGCACGATCCGGCCGTGGTTGCCGGTATTCTTGCGACCATCGCCGCCGGATTCGTGCTTGCCGCCATGGATGGGCTGGCCAAGTGGCTGATGCTCTCCCTGCCGACCCAGCAGGTGGTGTGGGCACGCTATCTCTTCCACACGCTGATCGTCGGGGCGGTGTTCACCCTGCAGTCCGGACCGGCGTTCATGCGTCCCAACAGGCCTGGGCTTCAGCTGTTGCGAGCGGCCTGCCTGCTGGGCGTGACGCTCTGTATGTACTTTTCCATCCGCACCATCTCGCTGGCCGACGCTACGGCGATCCTTTTCTTTGCGCCGGTACTGGTGACACTGCTGGCGGGAGCGATACTCCACGAAAGGGTGGGGGCGCCGGAGTGGATGGCGGTCGGAATCGGCTTCGTCGGTGTGCTGTTCGTGGTTCAGCCCGGTTTTCGACAGATCGATCCCGCCATGCTGTTGGCGTTGCTGGGTTCGCTCTGCCTCTCGTTCTACTTCATCCTGACACGCGCCTTGAGGGGTCGGGACAGCGAGAAGACGACCCTGTTTCACACCACGGCACTGGGGGCTCTGGCGCTATCATGCCTGATGCCCCTGTGGTGGCAGGCGCCCAGTTTGAGTCAGTGGGGCTTTCTGGTATTGACCGGTGCCATGGGAGCCAGTGGACACTTTCTGCTGGTGAAGGCATTTCACCTCGCCCAGGCTCCCGTGCTCTCACCGTTTCTGAATGCACAACTGGTGGCGGCCGTGCTCTACAGCATGCTCTTTTTCGACGACCGTCTGGGCAGTGGTTTCTTCCTGGGTGCGGTCCTCATCATCGGCGCAGGTCTGATCGTATGGGCACACGAGAAGGCGCTCGTCGCCAGGCATGGACGGAAGCCTAGGCGGGCGTAGGCAGGCCGGACTGAGCGCCAGCCCGGCTCTGGGACGAACTCAATCTGTCGGCCCGCCGGGAGTGATTCAGTTCGACATCATCTGGTCGATGATACGCTCGCAATCGAGCCAATCCTCGACATCATGTCCGGGTTCGAAGTTACGCTGTTCCGCTCGATAGTAGGCCATGGTTGCGATCATCTCATAGCGCTCACGAGGGCTGATCAGCGAGCCGGCCTTCGCTGCCACGGCTGCCTTCTTCTTGCTCGCTTTCTTCTTGGTGGCCGGGTTGGCTGCGACCTTTTTCTTGGCCACCTTCTTCTTGCTGACTTTTGCCTCTGTCTTGCTCACATCGTACTCCTGGTCTGAAAACCCTTCGTTAAGCTGGAAATAATAGTCATATATTGTTGATATTTTGTGACGGAATTCTAGGCAGTTTCATCTCCCAGAACCAGCAAAAATCAACGGTTGCATAACTTCGGCCGTCTCCTGATGCTGATTGGCGACATCGGGTTCAAAGGCTTCGAGATAGACGCGCAGGGTCGCGCCCTGGGTCCCCGTACCTGAAAGTCGATAGACAATGCGGGAGCCGTCGCTGAAGCCGATGCGGATGCCTTGACGCTCTGAGCGGCTGCCATCCACCGGATCGACGTAGGCGAAATCGTCGGCATAGTCTACGCTATGGCCGTCCAGCTGCTTGCCGGGCAGATCGGGTAGCATGTTTCGCAGATGCTCCATCAATCCCTCCGCAGCCTCTTTGTCGATGCCTTCGTAATCATAGCGCGTGTAGTAGTTGCGACCGAACATGGCCCAGTGTTCGCGAACGATCGACTCGACCGACTTCTGCTTGACCGCCAGCAGGTTGAGCCAGAACAGTACGGCCCAGAGGCCGTCTTTCTCGCGCACATGATTGGAACCGGTGCCGAAGCTCTCCTCGCCACAGAGAGTGATCTTGTTGGCATCCAGCAGATTGCCAAAAAACTTCCAGCCGGTGGGTGTCTCGAAACATTCGAGACCGAGCCGTGCGGCCACCCGATCGGCAGCCTGGCTGGTCGGCATGGAGCGGGCCACCCCACTGATGCCACTGGTGTAGCCCTTGATCAGGTGGGCGTTGGCCGCCATCACCGCCAGACTGTCACTGGGAGTGACGAAGAAGTCGTGTCCCAGGATCATGTTACGGTCACCATCGCCGTCGGAGGCGGCGGCGAAATCGACCCCTTTGGGGCCGGATGCCAGCGCCACCAGTTCATGGGCATGTGCCAGGTTGGGATCGGGGTGCCCGCCACCGAAATCCTCCATCGGCTTGCCATTGATGACCGAGCCGGGTTCGGCGCCCAGCATCCCCTCGAGGATATGCTGGGCGTAGGGGCCGGTGACGGCATGCATGGCGTCAAAACGCATTGTGAAGAAGCCGGAATTGAAGAGTTGGTGAATGCGTTCGAAATCGAACAGTTCCTCCATCAACGCGGCATAGTCCTCCACTGGATCGATGATCACGACTTCGGTGTCGCCGATGATGTGGCTGCCCTGCGCGTCGAGATCGAGCGGTTCGGAGTCCAAGGTGATGTAGCGGTCGATGTTACGGGTTCGCTCGAAAATCGCTTCGGTGACCGATTCCGGCGCCGGTCCACCATTGGGCGTATTGAACTTGATGCCGAAGTCCTCATCGGGCCCACCGGGGTTGTGGCTGGCCGAGAGAATGATCCCCCCCTGGGTCTTATATTTACGGATCACACAGGAGGCGGCGGGGGTCGACAGCAGTCCACCCTCTCCGACCAGAACCCGCTTCACGTCATTGGCTGCCGCCATCCGCAGGATGATCTGTATGGCCTGGCGGTTGTAGTATCGACCGTCACCGCCAACGACGAGTGTCCCACCTACGAGATCCGGGCGGGTGTCGAAGATGGATTGAACGAAATTCTCCAGGTAGTTGGGGGTTTGGAAAAGCTTGACCTTTTTCCGCAGTCCAGAGGTCCCTGGGCGCTGATCGGAGAATGGCTGGGTTTCGACGGTGACTTTGTTCATTGAATAGATCCGAAGGTCTGTTGTTGCACCACTATTCAAACACCCCCGCAAAAAATAGAGAAGAGGGTGAGGGTTCGATGGCTCAGACGGGTCGCGTTTCAGAACTCGACCGGTTCGCCCTCCGGCGTGACCACCGGCAGACCGAAAATACGCCAGAGTTGCATGCCGCCACGATAGTATCGGAGTTTGTCTTCAGGATACCCGATGCTGATCAATCCCCTGATGGCCGACGGGGACTGGCCACACCAGGGTCCATTGCACCAGAGCACCAGAGTCTTTGCCTGGGAGAAATCCCAGCCGGAGGTGGTCTGTTTCACCCCCAAGCGCATTAGCGACTCTTCCAGGGTGATGTCGTCTGCACCTTGGGCGGGATTGAGGTGGGTGTAGGGGATGTTCAGCGAGCCGGGTATCGTCCCCCGCCGATGCCAATCCGCTGTGCGTGCATCGATCAACAGTCCGTTTCCGCTCGCCAGGTCGTGTTGCATGAAGGCGAAAAGCTCGACCTCACCGATGGTCTCGACCCCCTCTGCCGCCAGCATGGGTTGGGCACAGAAGGGGGGACAGGGTCTCGATGTGCGGGCGAAATCGAACATCAACATGGCATCGGTGTCCTGATTGCGCCGGATCAGGATGGATTTGCCGCCATGATCCACCGTGAACTCCTCCAGTGTCGGTGTCATCTTCACTTCCAGTGCGGGCAGGGGCGTAGAAAGACACCACAATGTCACAAGCAGGAGAAGCGGGTAAATGTCAGTGATGTGGCGGGTGAGCGTCAAGGGGGCCTCCACGGACGGGATCAGATTCGGGTAGGACAAAGCCATGTTATCCGAGGCAATAGCGTGAAAACAGGGTGCCTATGGGGATGATCGCATCAGGGGTCTGTGCCAGATAAGCGCATTTACCCACTCGACTTATGGCAGTCAGCTGCGTAATCTTTGCACCATTATGGGGAATTTGTGCTCGTGACCGCCCTGAAACCTCATTTCATTTTCAAGGGAACTCGCTGTTATGACTTCTATATTCAGACTGAAAAAAATTCCGCTGCTGCTGGGTGGGCTTGGCATTTCGACACTCACATTGCCAGCAATCGCAGCTGACTGGATCGTTGTGCCCTCGGTGACGTTGGAACAGTCCTACACCGACAATGCCCTGCTGACCCACGACAATCAGGAAAACGAATCGATCACACTAGTGCGACCGGGTATCTCCCTCTATCGCGAAGGCGCCAAGGCAAAGGTCGATATCAACTATGCTCCCGAATATCGCCACTATTGGGAGGATACCGAGGACGATGAGCTGATCCATTTTCTCCGCGGCGAAGGCAACGTGGAGCTGATGGATGAGCATCTCTACCTGGATGGCTGGGCCTCGGCCGATCTGACCAATATCACCAGTACCGGACGCACCGGTATCGGTGGCTTGACCGGGCGCGGTGCCAGTACCGAGATCTACACCGCCGGCCTCAGCCCCTATTTCAAATCGCGTTTCGGCAGCGTCAGTCTGTTCGAGGCCCGCTACACGCTCGATGCCGTCAATTACGCCGAGGGTGGCCTGGATGACAGCGTGGGGCAGCGTGCCGAACTGGTACTGGGTAGCGGTCCCGCCTTCACCAACCAGGTGTGGGAAGTGTCCAGTATGTACAGCATTGTGGACTACGATACCCTGAATGCGGATAACGAAGTCAGCCAATTGAGGGCGGAATTTATCCAGCAGCTGGTGCGCCAGTGGGCCGTGGCCTTTGCCGCCGGTTACGAGAACTACAACCTGGCCCTGAACGATGATATCGACGGTTCGCTCTGGAGCGTCGGAATCATCTATACACCGAATCCTCGCACCCGCCTGGCCCTGGGTGGCGGCGAGCGGGCTTTCGGTGACGACTACTATCTCGACTTTTCCCACCGTTCGCAGCGCACGATCTGGACCGCCAGCTACTACCGTGACGCCACCAGTGCCCGTAACGAGTTGTTACATCCAACCCTGTTCCGACGCCAGGATACCTTCGGCAATCTGGTGCGCGATCCGGTGCTGGAGAACCCCCCGGGGCTCGATCGGGAGGGCTCGCCCACAATCAGCGCCGAATATTATATTCTGGAGCAATTCAACACCCGATTCACCTTTACCAGCGGCAGAACCACCCTCGATCTGGGGGCAGGTCATACCAAGCGTAACTACGAGTTGGCTGTCGACGACACCCAGGATGTGGATGGCTTGGTGAGCCTGTCGCGGGTGATCAGCCCGCGTACCATCGCTTTCCTGCGGCTGAACTGGAACGACCACGAGGAAGATGCGCTGAACTATCAGGAGTCGATCGCCACGCTCGGCGGCCGCTACCAGCTTGGAACCAATACCTTGCTGGCCATGCGGCTGGCCCACTTGAAGCGTGACGCGGAGATCGAGACGGAGAGCTACGACGAGAACAGCTTCAGCATCTCTCTTACCGCCACATTCTGAGCTTGACCCACCACGTTCACCCCGGGATCGGACAATCTTCGAGTGTTTCCGACCCGGGGGTTGAAATTCGCACCCGCAATCCCCATCTCCCGCGGGATTGAAAAATTCCGCTAGCTTGGATTCAACACCCCCGAAGATTTGGAGACCGTTAAGAACCATGACCGTCGAAGCCCACAAGGAGACCCTGTCTTTTCAGGCCGAAGTCAGCCAGGTGCTCAACCTGGTGATCCGTTCCCTCTACAGTAATAAGGAGATCTTTCTACGCGAACTCATCTCCAATGCCTCGGATGCGGCGGAGAAGCTGCGTTTCGAGGCCCTGACGGATGAAGCGCTGTTCGAAAGCGATCCCGACCTGAGGATACGGGTGACCCTGGACAAGGAGCGGGGCACGGTGACCATTTCCGACAACGGCATTGGCATGAGCCGGCAGGAGGTGACCGAGACCATCGGCAGCATCGCCAGTTCAGGCACCCGCAAGTTTTTCGAATCCATGTCGGGCGACCAGGCCAAGGACAGCGAGCTGATCGGCCAGTTCGGTGTCGGTTTTTACTCCGCCTTCATCGTTGCCGATAAGGTCACCCTGGAGACCCGCCGCGCCGGGCTGAGCGAGGAGCATGGCGTACGCTGGGAGTCGACAGGCGAGGGCGACTACAGCATCGAGAACGTGGACAAGCCGGGGCGTGGCACCGACGTGATCCTGCACCTGCGTGAGGACGAGAAGGAGTTCCTGGAGAACTATCGCCTGCGCAGCATCATCGGCAAGTTCTCCGACCACATCACCATCCCGGTGGAGATGGAGAAGGAGTATTACGGTGAGGACGAGGAGAAGCCCGAGACGCCGGAGTTCGAGCGCGTCAACAAGGGCACGGCGCTCTGGATGCGCAACCGCTCGGAGATCACGGAAGAGGAGTATCACGAGTTCTACAAGCACGTCTCCCACGATTTCGAGGATCCCCTGAGCTATGTGCACAACCGGGTCGAGGGCACCAACGAGTACACCTCGCTGCTGTTCATCCCCCAGCGGGCGCCCTTCGATCTTTGGGATCGGGATCAGAAACATGGCGTGAAGCTGTTCGTGCGTCGGGTCTTCATCATGGACGAAGCGGAAAAGCTGATGCCGCGCTACCTGCGCTTCGTCAAGGGTGTGGTTGACGCCGACGACCTGCCCCTCAACGTCTCCCGCGAGATCCTGCAGCACAACCGTAAGATCGATACCATTCGCCAAGCCAACGTCAAGCGCATCCTCGGGGCGCTGGAGAAGCTGGCCGAGGAGGATGGGGAGAAGTATCAGACCTTCTGGGACCAGTTCGGCAAGGTCATGAAGGAGGGGCCGGCTGAGGACTATGCCAACAAGGAGCGCATCGCCGGTCTGCTACGCTTCGCCTCCTCCCATAACGAGAGCGACGAACAGAGCGTCTCCCTGGCCGACTATGTGGGCCGCATGCGGGAGGGTCAGGACAAGATCTACTACATCACGGCCGATTCTGCGGCCGCCGCCCGATACAGTCCACACCTGGAGGTATTGAAGAAAAAGGGCATCGAGGTGCTGTTGCTCTCCGACCGGGTCGATGAGTGGCTGGTCACCAGCCTGCTCGAGTTCGATGGCAAATCCCTGCAATCGGTGGCCAAGGGCGAACTCGATCTGGGTGAGCTCGAGGACCAGGAGGAGAAAGCAAGCAGCGAGAAGGAGGCCGAGACCCACAAGGACCTGATCAAGCGTATGCAGGATGTGCTCGGCGAGACGGTGAAGGAGGTACGCGCCAGTCACCGGCTGACCGACTCACCCGCCTGCCTGGTGGTGGAGGAGCACGACATGAGCGCCAACCTGGCGCGGGTGCTCAAATCGGTGGGGCAGGATGCGCCCCAGACCAAGCCGATCATGGAGGTCAATCTTACCCATCCCCTGCTGGAGCGGCTGGAGCAGGAGTCCGACGAGGAGCGTTTCAGCGACCTCTCCAAGGTGCTGTTCGATCAAGCCCAACTGGCGGAAGGCGGGCAGCTGGACGATCCCGCCGCCTTCGTGCGGCGTCTCAACAGCCTGATGCTCAAACTGGCCGGCGCCTGAGGCTTATTACTCCCTCCGGCGGTAGGAGAAGAGGGGGCTGGCCCCCCTCTTTTTCCGTCTGCCTATACCCCGATAGCCTAGCCCGGATGCAACCAAGTGGAATCCGGGGATCGATGAGCCCACCCTCCCTGGATTACGCTCCGCTCCATCCAGGCTGCGCTGTGCTCGTCGGTTTCGGCCCGGCCTGGCGATGGCGGGCCTTGTGCTGTGCGGTATAAAGCCCCTGTATCGACCTATTCATAGCCTCGACTGGCCCGTTTGCCCGGCGCATGGCACACTCCCTGCACCAAGAGAACAACCAAGGGAGAGAGACATGCGCGTCATTCTGCTCGGTGGACCGGGCGCCGGAAAGGGCACCCAGGCCAATTTCATCAAAGAGAAATACAACATTCCCCAGATCTCCACCGGCGACATGCTGCGGGCTCACGTCAAGGCGGGCACTGAACTCGGTGTGGCGGCGAAGAAGATCATGGATGAGGGCGGACTGGTCTCCGACGACATCATCATGGGCATGGTGAAAGAGCGGATCAAAGAGGACGACTGCCAGAACGGTTACCTGTTCGACGGATTTCCTCGCACCATCCCCCAGGCGGATGCGCTGAAAGAGGCGGGTATTCCCATCGACGCCGTGGTCGAGATCGACGTGCCCGATGAAGAGATCATCAAACGCATGTCCGGTCGCCGCGTGCACCTGGCGTCCGGGCGTACCTACCATGTGGTGTTCAATCCGCCCAAGGTCGAGGGCAAGGACGATGAGACCGGCGAGGACCTGATCCAGCGTGATGACGACCAGGAGGAGACAGTCAAGGCCCGGCTCAAGGTCTACCACGACCAGACCGAACCCCTGATCGGCTTCTACACCAAGGAGGCCGAGGCGGGTGCCTGCAAGTACGTCAAGATCGCGGGCGTGGGCAGCGTCAATGAGATCCGTGATCAGATCTTCGCCGGACTCGATTCCTAAGCCCGTCTGACTGCGCGGTAACGGGGCTGCCCGTTACCGGCAGGCGGTACAGGGTAATTGGCAGAAGTTACGGATTTCGTGGGGGAATTTATTAGCGATTTCTGATAGACTTCAGGGAAATTCACTCATTACATGGGACTCATTGTGGCTGTCGTTGAACTGACTAAAGAGAATTTTGAATCCACCATCACCGGCAATTCCTTTGTGATCGTCGATTTCTGGGCGCCCTGGTGCGGTCCCTGCCGCTCTTTTGCACCGACCTACGAGAAGGTCTCGGAAGATCACGAGGATGTGGTGTTCGCCAAGGTCAATACGGAAGAGGAACAGGAGCTGGCGATGCATTTTCAGGTGCGCTCCATTCCGACCCTGATGATCTTCCGCGACAATATCATCATCTTCTCCCAGCCCGGCGCGCTGCCGGAGTCGGCTTTTCGTGAGCTGCTCAGCAAGGCCGGTGAACTGGATATGGACGAAGTACGGGCCCAGATCGAAGCCGAACAGGGTAAACAGGACGCCTGATCGGCAGGTTCAGACCCGAGCGGCCTGGATGGGACCTCATCCAGGGCTTTTTTCATGTGCGAAGGGATAGTAATCTGCGGGTTCGCTGAAACGATTCCTGACAGACGATGCAAAGATCCAACTATCCCTGGAGCCTCAAATTTCTCCGCATGCGCCATCCCAGCATGGATATGGTGCAGCGTCTCAGCGAGGAGAATTATCACCATATATTACGCCTTGCTCCCGATCTGCAGCTACTCGAAGGCAAGCATGTCTCCAGCTTGGGACATGGGGTTGACCTCCATCTCGATGTGCATGACCAGACGCCCTATACGAGCCTGATCCACCTGACCTACTATTTTCCTCATGGGGTCGGTCATTATCCCGATCCGGACGCCACGCTCAGGGTCTATCACGATTTCCGTCAGGTGGATGTACTCGATCTACGGCAGTCGACGTTGCCGATGCGCAGGTGGGGCGGCAACCCGACACTGGAACAGCGCTGGAAGATCAATCTCTTTCTTTCCAAGTGGCTCAGCTACTGCATCTTGCAGGGACATCGATTTGCACTTGATTTTCAAGAGCATAAGCGGTCCCCTTCGGTTCAGGAAGTGATTTAAAAGCGTATTCGGGAAAGTCCATTTTAGGATCAAAGGTTCTCGCAGATGGGGATAACTTAAGGTAAGTTATAAAGAATGAGTCGGATATCGCCGCCAGTCTAATGAAGGACCTCTCTGTCGGCGTCGGGTGAGGGAAGCTATCCTGATGAGAAGCAATCAATGATAACGGTTTTGCTGGTTGATGATCACGAGCTGATCAGGACCGGAGTAAGGGGGATTCTCGACAAGGCGCCCGATATCGAGGTGGCCGCTGAGGCATCGACCGGTGAGGAGGCCATCGATATCGTGCGTCAGATGACCCTCGATGTGGTTCTGATGGACGTGAATATGCCCGGTATGGGGGGTATCGAGGCCACCCGTAGGGTGTTGCGGGTCAATCCCGACCTCAAGGTCATTGCACTCACCGTTCTGGACGACGATCCTTTTCCCACCCGGCTGCACGAGGTCGGCGCCATGGGTTTTCTCACCAAAGGGTGCCCGGCGGATGAGATGCTGCGGGCGATACGCGCGGTCTACAACGGCCACCACTACATCGCTTCCGATGTGGCCAGGAAGCATACCCTCACCGAGTGGCACGGACACGGCGACAATCCGTTCAAACAGCTCTCGTCCAGAGAGACCCAGGTGCTGCTGCAGATACTCGAAGGGCAGAAGAACCAGGAGATCTCCGATATCCTCTCGCTCAGTCCAAAGACGGTCAGCACCTATCGCCAGCGAATCTATGAAAAGCTCGATATCAAGAACGACGTGGAGCTGACCCGGCTCGCCTACCGCCACGGCATTCTCAGCGACAGCCCGTCGGATTGATGGCTTTCGATCCCCACTGCCGCCGTTGCCAACGGCTGTCATCCTTTCTCGATCGGGTCGCCGGTGAATACTCGCACTATCACGCGGCGCCTGTGGCACCGTTCGGCGATCCCGATGCACGGCTGCTGGTTGTGGGGCTGGCACCGGGTATGCACGGCGCCAATGCCACGGGCCGGCCCTTCACCGGGGATCATGCGGGGATCCTGCTCTACGAGACGCTGCATGCCAACGGCTTCTCCAATCAGGCTGAGGCGACCGCTGCCGATGACGGCCTCCGGCTCTATGACTGTCGCATCACCAATGCCGTCAAGTGCCTGCCGCCCCAGAACAAACCGGTAGGTGCCGAAATCAACACCTGTAACCGCTTCCTCAGCCAGGAGCTGGCGGAGCTGCCCCCTTCCGCGGTGATCGTTGCCTTGGGCGCCATTGCTCACCAGGCGGTGCTCAAGGGATTTAAGCTCAGGCAGCAGGCCTACCGCTTCGCCCACGGAGCGGAGCACACACTGCCGGACGGCAGACGCTTGCTGGACTCCTATCACTGCAGCCGCTACAACACCCAGACGCGCCGCCTGACGCCGAAGATGTTCAACCAGGTGTTCCGCCGGGCAAGACGACTGCTGGTATAGGCCCCGACAAGGCTTGCCGTATAATCGGCCCCATGGCGGTTTCCGGCTTCGACCACAAATCCTTTCTCCAGACCCTGACCACCCGACCTGGCGTCTATCGCATGCTCGACGCCGAGGATCAGGTGCTCTACGTGGGCAAGGCGAAGAACCTCAGAAAACGTGTGGGGAGCTACTTCAGCCGCAGCCTCAATCGGCGTATCCAGCTGATGGTCTCGCAAATCGCGCGGATCGAGATCGCGGTGACTCACACCGAGGCGGAGGCCCTGATTCTCGAGAACAACCTGATCAAGTCGCTGAAGCCGAAGTACAATGTGCTGCTGCGGGACGATAAGAGCTATCCGTATATCTATCTCTCCTCCGATCTGACCTACCCTGCGCTCTCCTTCCGGCGTGGCAGCCGTCGTGGCAAGGGGCGCTATTTCGGTCCCTATCCGAGTGCCGGCGCCACCCGCGATACGCTGCAGCTGCTGCAGAAGCTGTTCCCCGTGCGTCAGTGTGAGGAGGGCTTCTTCCGCAACCGCTCGCGTCCTTGTCTGCAGTACCAGATCAAGCGCTGCAGCGGTCCCTGTGTCGACCTGGTCACGCCTGAGGCCTACATGGAGGACGTGGAGCATGCGGTGATGTTTCTGGAGGGAAAGACGAACGCCGTGGTAGATGATCTGGTGCGACGTATGGAGCGGGCCTCCCAGGCCCTGGAGTTCGAACAGGCGGCCCTCTACCGGGATCAGATACAGACCCTGAGGCGTATCCAGGAGCGTCAGTACGTCAGTGGCGAACGGGGTGATCTCGACATCCTGGCCCTGGCCAAGCGGGGGGGCACGGCCTGCATACAGGTCTTTTTCATCCGCTCCGGGCGTAACTTGGGCAACAAGGCGTTCTATCCGACGATACCGTCGAATGCTTCGGAAGGGGAGGTGCTTGCCGCTTTCGTCTCCCAGTACTACCTGGAAAAACCGGTGCCTTCCGAGATCATCCTCAGCAGGAAACTGGAGGACGCCGCCCTGATCGAGGAAGTTCTGAGCCGTCAGGCCGGTCGCAAGGTGCGTCTCAGCAGCGGGGTGAGAGGAGAGCGTGCCCGCTGGTTGAAGATGGCCAAAGGTAATGCGGAAATCGCGCTGCAGGCCCGACTCAGTGCGCGCATGGACATGCAGGACAGGGTCGAGGCGTTGCAGCAACAGCTTAAGTTAGCCGCCGCGCCGGAACGTATGGAGTGTTTCGATATCAGCCATACCCGGGGCGAATCGACCGTTGCTTCCTGTGTGGTCTTCAATGACCAGGGACCGCTCAAGTCAGACTATCGCCGCTTCAACATCGAGGGCATTACCCCGGGCGACGACTACGCTGCCATGAGCCAGGCCCTGGAACGGCGCTACCGCCGGGTCAAACGGGGTGAGGTGCCGCTGCCCGATCTGCTGTTTATCGATGGTGGCAAGGGGCAGCTCTCCGCGGTGCACGCGATTCTGCAGGATCTCGGTGTCTCGGGGCTAACTTTGATCGGTGTCGCAAAGGGTGCCGATCGCAAGGCGGGTATGGAGCAGCTCTTCTTGTTGGGGCGTAGTGCACCGATTATACTGCCCCCTGATTCGCCCGCCCTGCACCTGATCCAGCAGATTCGGGACGAGGCCCACCGATTCGCCATCACTGCCCATCGGCAGCGGCGTTCCAAGAAGCGCAACCGCTCTGTTCTGGAGGAGATACCGGGTATCGGACCGAAAAGGCGGCAGAGACTGCTCAAGCAGTTCGGCGGGTTACAGGAGCTTTCCCGGGCCGGCATAGAGGATCTGGCCAGTGTCGAGGGCGTCAGCGAAACACTGGCGGAGCAGATCTATCATGCATTTCACGACAAGGACTGAACGACCGACCATGTGGAATATCCCCAACATTCTGACACTGCTCAGGATCGTTTTGATTCCCGTCTTTGTCCTGCTCTTCTACCTGCCGGTGGAGTGGGCCCGTATCAGCTGTGCCCTGGTCTTCTCGGTCGCGGCCGTGACGGACTGGTTCGACGGCTATCTGGCGCGGCGCTGGGGGCAGGTATCGCCCTTCGGTTCCTTTCTCGATCCGGTCGCCGACAAGCTGATGGTGTCAGTCTCGCTGCTGCTCTTGGTGCAGGCTGATCCCACGCCGGCGCTGGCAATTCCAGCCGCAGTCATCATCGGCCGGGAGATCACCATCTCGGCATTGCGTGAATGGATGGCCGAGTTGGGCGAACGTGCACAGGTGGCCGTTTCGGTCATCGGCAAATTCAAGACGGCGGTGCAGATGGTTGCCATCCTGCTGCTGATCTACGACGATCCCATCGCTGGAATCCCCATCTTTACGGTCGGCTTCGTACTGCTCTACGTGGCGGCCGCATTGACCCTCTGGTCGATGGTTCTCTATCTGCGGGCCGCCTGGCCCAGTCTGCTGGGTGAGCGTCGGCAGAGTCCTGAACTGGAGCATGACGAATAGTCGGGTTTGTTCCACTCTCGAACCGCGGAGTGATTCAGCCAGCCTGAGCTAAACTTTCGATATACGCATAACAATACGTGGAGGTTCGGTATGAAAGTCTTCCTATTGATCAGCGCCGTCTTGCTCTTGGCATTCAGTTCCAGCGCACTGGCACAGCCCCCTGGTGCAGGACCGGAGCAGCGGTTCGGTTATCACTCTCCAAGCAGCAGCCGATTTACCGTGCAGCAGGGCATGCGTTTCGAACGCTTTCGCGACCGTAACGGTTATCAGTTGAGAATCCATACCAGGGGGATGGATCCGGAGGCGATTCAGGTCCGGGTTCAGGGCCGCAGCCTGGTGGTCGAGAATAGGGAGTCGCACCAGATCGAGCAGCGCAACGACAGGGGCAGTTATCAGTTCGCCGCCACATCTTCCAACATGAGACGCCGATTCCCGATACCGCCGGATGCCGATCCGGGGGCCATGCAACGGTCGTTGGAAGAGGGGGCTGTAGTGATCACCTTGCCCTATGCGCAAGGCCCCCGATATTGATTTTGCGGCTATGGCGGGGTAGGTGTTGACAGCACACAAAGTGTCGCTACAATACGCCCTTCCTAAACAGCGCGGGAATAGCTCAGTTGGTAGAGCACAACCTTGCCAAGGTTGGGGTCGCGAGTTCGAGTCTCGTTTCCCGCTCCAAATTCAGAGGCCCCGGGAAACCCGGGGCTTTTCGTTTTGTGATTCGTTTCGCCGCAGTTTGGTGATAGAATTCGCCACCATGGCTGAGTGGCAGAGTGGTTATGCAGCGGCCTGCAAAGCCGTGGACATCGGTTCGATTCCGGTCTCAGCCTCCATATTACCCTCCTCATTGTATAAAAAATCCCAGCTACCTTCTGCCCGGGTGGCGAAACTGGTAGACGCAAGAGACTTAAAATCTCTCGACCTTTGGGTCGTGCCGGTTCGATTCCGGCCCCGGGCACCAAGCCCTCAGTATCTCTGCCTCTGCCTGTTGTAATCCCTCTTTGTCTTGAACAGATGCCGCAATCGGGATTTGAGCTGCTCGGCGTCAAATCATTTCTGTTTTGAATATCGTATTATTGAGTAAGGCACTGTACGGGGCATGATGATCCTCATGTCTGCTGCGGCAAGGGTCTGAATTCCCTGGTAAAGAGGACTCGGGCGGCTGTGGACACACATACCTTCTTTCTGCACCTGCTGATGATCCTGATGGTCTCCCGCCTGCTGGCGGAGGTGGCAGTGCGTTTTCACGCCCCGGCAGTGATCGGTGAACTCTTTGCCGGCGTGTTGTTGGGACCCAGCATCCTGGGTTGGATCGAGCCGACCACCACCATACAACTGTTGGCCGAAATCGGCATCATTCTGCTGTTGTTCAAGGTGGGAATCGAAACCGATATCCGCCGGCTGATCAACGCCGGTCGTCAATCGCTGATCGTAGCCATCGGTGGGTTTCTGATGCCCCTGGTATGTGGTTTCGCAATGGGTTACTGGGTTTTCGGTTTGAGTGGATTGGTGGCCCTGTTCGTGGGTGGAACGCTCACCGCGACCAGTATCGGCATTACCATCCGGGTCCTTTCCGATCTGGGGCGTCAGCATGAGAGGGAAGGTGAAGTGGTGCTGGGAGCGGCTGTGCTGGACGACATCATGGGCGTCGTGCTGCTGGCGATCCTGTATGACTTTTCCCTCAGTGGCGGTGTCAGCGCGGTAAACCTCAGCAAGGTGTTGACCTTCATCATGCTGTTCTTCCTGCTTGCACCCATTGCCGCCAAACTCATCTCCCTGCTGATCCGTCGTATCGACAACTATTCGGACATGCCGGGACTGATTCCCATCATGATCATATCGTTGGTCCTGTTCTTCGCCTGGCTGGCCAATGTGGTGGGAGCCCCGGAACTCCTGGGGGGATTCGCCGCCGGTCTGGCGCTGTCCCGACGCTTCTTCCTGCCGTTCGGGGTGGCCCTGCATACGGATAGGAAGTTTGCCGGTCGCATCGAGGTGCAGATGAATCCCATCGTCTACATTTTCAGTCCGATCTTTTTCGTGACCGTTGGACTCTCATTGAACCTGCGCGATATCGATTGGACTTCGCCATTCATCTGGTCTTTTGCCGTCAGTTTCTTCGTCATTGCCGTATTGGCGAAGTTTGCCGGAGCCATGTTGATACAGGCGGGAAATCTGCAGCGAATTGCCATCGGGATGGCCATGGTTCCGCGCGGAGAGGTGGGCCTGATTTTCGCAGAGCTGGGACGCTCAACGGGGATATTCAGCATGGAGGTCTACGCAGGCATGGTCATTGTGATCGCCTTGACCACCCTGATGGCTCCATTTGCACTCAAATGGTTCTACTGTCGCTACGGCCAGGAAATGGATGCCACATCGGAGCTTTGCATGCCGGATAAGCCATTGGCGCGCTAGGGCCTGTTAACACTAATCCGATAGCCTCAGCAGAGCCTATCGGATTAGTGTTAACAGGCCCTAGCCGCCGCGCGAAGAAAAGCCACTCATATGCCGCGTTATCTGTCGGTTTATCATCTGCAGTCCATCAACTAAGTTATTGCCCCAGGTAGCGAAAGGTTTTTTCCTATGCAGGTGCGTTTTCACTCCACGGTCGAGGAGATCGACCCATCGTCTTGGGATCGGCTGGTCAGGGATAACAATCCATTTCTCAAGCATGCCTTCCACGCCGCTCTGGAGCGTCACGGATGTGTCGGCCGGCAATATGGCTGGCAACCCAACCCTATCGTGCTTTACCAAAATGGCCGTGTCGTCGGTTTCTCACCACTCTATATCAAGACTAACTCATACGGTGAATTCGTGTTCGATCACGCCTGGGCAGATGCCTATCGGCGCAGCGGTCTTAACTACTACCCGAAACTGATAGCGGCCGTTCCTTACACGCCCGCCACAGGCGAGCGGCTACTCATCGATCCTCAGATCGACAGGGCCCAGGCAACGAGAACTCTGGTAGAAGCCACCCTGGAACGGGCTCGGGAAAAGCAATTCTCCTCTATGCACTGGCTGTTTACGACACGGGAGGAGGGGGAGGAACTCCTGTCCCTCGGCATCCCGGAGCGCTTGGGTGTCCAGTTCCACTGGTACAACCGGGGCTATGGGGATTTCGAGGATTTTCTCGCTCAATTGACGGCAAAGCGGCGCAAGAATATCCGTCGCGAGCGTCGAAAAGTGGCTGAGCAACAGTTTCACTTTCGTCTCCTGCACGGAAGTGAGGTGACTGCCGCTGAGTGGCAACGCTTCGCTGAGTTTTACGCCAAGACCTTCGAGGAGCGTTTCAGTCTGCCGACGCTCAATTACGGCTTTTTTGCAGAAATCGGACGCACGCTCGGTGATCAGGTGATACTGATTCTTGCCTATCTGGAAAACAGCTGTGTTGCCGGGGCACTGCTCTACAGAAGCGATAGCGTACTCTATGGCCGCCATTGGGGCGGTATCAGCGATTTTGACAGCCTCCACTTCGAAACCTGCTACTACCAGGGCATTGAATACGCAATCGCACAGAAGTTGCAACGCTTCGAACCCGGTGCTCAGGGTGAGCACAAAATCTGGCGTGGTTTCCTGCCCACGCTGACACGCTCCTACCACTGGATTGCTGATCGCAGATTTCGTGCCGCGATTGATGATTTCCTGCTCCGGGAGACACCGGCTATACAGAATTACTACGCAGAGTTGGCTGAGAATTCTCCGTACCGAGTCGACATCTGAATATATAACAAACTGAAAAATATAAAAAAACAGGGTAATTACCCCAAGGGAACAAATTTTTTTCGCAAAAAAGTTGACTGATTTAGTAAGTTAATCTAGTCTGATTACCAAGTGATTTACTAGGAATTGACTTTTTATACTACTGGAGAAGCAGCAATGAGACTTTCAACCAAAGGTCGCTACGCCGTAACCGCCATGCTCGATCTGGCCATCAATGGCAAGAATGGTCCCGTCACCCTGGCAGAAATTTCCGAAAATCAGGGTATATCCCTCTCGTATCTGGAACAGCTCTTTGCCGCCCTGCGCTCCAAAGAACTGGTACGCGGCGTGCGTGGTCCAGGAGGCGGTTATTACCTCGGTAAAAGTGCAGACGAAATCTCAATCGCCAATATCATCTGTGCGGTGGACGAATGGGTGGAATTCACCCGTTGCGGTGGACGCCAGAACTGTAGTGGTGGGGCTCGCTGTCTGACGCATACTCTGTGGGACGATCTGAGCAGTGAGATCTTCAATTTCCTGGCGAACATCTCGCTGGGCGATCTGGTCAGACGCAACATCGGCAAGAAGGAAGAAGAGGAGAAGCCGCTGAGCGTGGTCGCCAACGAAGACACCCAGGCCGCCTGATCAGCCGGAATCGACGACCGGTGGTGCGCTGAGCCTGCTCGCCGCCGCCGGTCGTGAATGTGATCAATCCCTCTGGACTGTTGTGGGACTACAATTGGGAATGCGCTATCATTGGCAGTTTTCCCCATGGGGTCCTCAGCAGTGCAGTCACTCACAACCATCGGCGACCTCATCCGCTGGGGCGCCAGCAGATTCAATGAGGCGGATCTCCATTTCGGACATGGCACGGACAATGCCATTGACGAGGCGGCGGCCCTGGTACTGCATGTACTGCATCTTCCCCCGGACCTGCATGGCAGCTGGCTGCAGAGCCATGTGACAGCACAGGAGCGTGAACAGGCGTTCCAGCTGATCAGGAGGCGCATCGATGAGCGTGTGCCCCTCCCTTATCTGACCGGTGAGGCCTGGTTCGCGGGTCTTCGCTTCCGGGTCAGTCCCCATGTGCTTATTCCCCGATCACCACTTGCAGAGTTGATCGAGCAGGGATTCAGCCCCTGGCTCGATGTCGATCGACTCGAACGTGCCTTGGATCTCTGTTGCGGGAGTGGCTGCATCGGCATCGCCACGGCCGTGCATCATCCCCACTGCAGGGTGGATTTGGTCGATATCTCTCCACAAGCCCTGGATATTTGTCAGGAAAATATTCACCTGCATGCAGTGGAAGACCGGGTCGAGACGTTCCGGTCCGACCTCTTCTCCGAGCTGCCGACTGTTCAGTACGATCTGATTCTCTCCAATCCTCCCTATGTGGGAAGCGCTGAGATGGCGATCCTGCCTGATGAATATGGCCATGAGCCCAGATTGGCGCTCGAGGCTGAAGAGGACGGTTTGGCGATCGTCAAGCGGATACTCAAGCGGGCCCCCGATTTCCTGGCACCTGATGGTGTCTTGATTGTCGAAGTGGGGAACAGTGCACAATTACTGCAGGAGACCTATCCGGAGATCCCTTTTGTATGGCTTGATTTCGCCCGGGGTGGTGAGGGGGTGTTTCTACTGGGGGCACAAGATCTGGCACAATACGCCATTAACATTTGAGGCTGAGAGGATGCCGAATTTCCTTTCTGCCTGCTCGAAACAATATTCGAAGAGCGATAGGTATCATACAAGATGAGTCTACAGAGAGCCCGCAGTGCAGAAGAGTACGTGGAATGGGTCAAGCAGGCCGTCTTCGAGGTCGACGACTTGCGCGACTGCTACGATTTCCAGATGGACGAGATCGGACGCTACCCCACGTTCCTAGAGCCTCTGGAGCAGGGTATCAAGGCCTTGCAACAGACGATGATCGATGGCGAGTACCATTTCGGCCGGGAGGATCTGCCTTTCATGGAGCTGGTCAATCGCCATGGAGACGACATCCCCTTCGCCATTCTGTTAAGGCAGATCAATGAGACCCATCGCAAGGGCATCGATGTGGATGCCGAGTGACGGTATCGGTCAGGCTGCCAATCCAAATCCGAGAGAATCCATGGACCACACAACCCTTTTCGACTTTGAACTGATATCGAAATACGACCAGAGCGGTCCTCGTTATACCTCATACCCGACGGCCGTCCAGTTTCACGAGGGGTTCGACGAAGAGTCCTACAAGCGGGTCCTGCGTGAGAGCAATGAAGGAGGAAGCCCACTCTCACTCTATTTTCATATTCCCTTCTGCGACACCATCTGTTTCTACTGCGCCTGCAACAAAGTGGCCACCAAGGACCGCAGTATGGCGGCTGACTATCTGAGCCGGGTCTACGAGGAACTGCGTATGCAGTCCGCGCTGATCGACCCCTCGAGGGTGGTGACGCAGCTGCATTGGGGAGGGGGCACTCCCACTTTCATCAGCCATGACGAGATGCGGGAACTGGTGGCCCAGACCCGCAAGTATTTCACCCTGCTGGACGACGACAGTGGTGAGTACTCAATCGAAATCGATCCTCGCGAAGCCAAGGGCGACACCGTGAAACTGCTGCGCGAACTGGGCTTCAATCGTATGAGCCTGGGAGTTCAAGATTTCGATGCGCGGGTGCAGAAGGCGGTCAATCGAATTCAGACAAAACAGGAGACGCTCTCGGTGCTGCAGGCAGCCAGGGACGAGGGCTTCCGTTCCATGAGCATTGATCTGATCTATGGATTGCCGTTTCAGAGTGTCGAGAGCTTCTCCTCGACCCTGGATCAGATACTTGAGGTCGATCCTGACAGGCTCTCGATCTTCAATTACGCTCACCTGCCCGAGCGTTTCAAACCCCAACGGCGCATCAACGAGGAGCAACTGCCTCCAGCCCAGGAGAAGCTCGATATTCTGCAGATGACCATCGACAAACTCTCGTCGGCCGGTTATGTCTACATCGGCATGGATCATTTCGCCAAACCCGAGGATGAACTGGTCAAAGCGCAGGAGAACGGCACCCTTTACCGTAACTTCCAAGGGTATTCCACGCATTCGGATTGCGATCTGATCGGCATTGGGGTCACTTCGATCGGTATGGTTGGACCGAGCTATGCACAGAACATGCGCTCCCTGGATGAATACTACCAGCGGATTGATAGCGGCCGGCTGCCCATCTTCAAAGGCATAGAGCTGACTCGCGATGATCAGATACGACGCGATGTCATCACACGGCTGATCTGCCATTTTTCGCTTAAGATTCCCGATTTCGAAGCGCGTTGGGGGATCAACTTTGCGGAATACTTCGCTACGGAGCTGGCCAAGCTGGAGGGAATGCAGCAGGACGGACTGGTGGAAATTGCAAACAACTCGATCTCGGTCAAGCCGAGAGGGCGCCTGCTGATCCGCAATATCTGCATGCAGTTCGACGCCTACCTGAACTCTCAGGCGGCGAAGGGCAGTTTTTCAAAAGTCATATAGGGATTAAGTTTTACGGCCGGGTGCCGCTGTTTTCTGACTGAGGCTTCCCGTAATACATCAATAACGGACACTTGTTTCAGTATATTCATGAGTTCTGGTTATCTGTTCGATGAAAAATCAAGGGAAATCAGCAGATTGCTGTTTCTTCTCGATATTCTGCTGACCCTGTTGGTGATGATTCTGCTGTATCGGGTCCACCAGTATTTTGGTGCGAAAATGAATCAAAACCTGGCGAGTTATGTCGCCCTGTTGCCGATCATCGGCGTGCCGCTGGGTTATTTCCTGCACAGGTTTGGTGCCTACCAGGGGCTGCGCGTCGTCTCCCTGGTCAATTACGCCTATGTGGTGAGCAAGGCCTTCCTGATCAGTCTGGCTATCCTGGTCGTTATCCTGTTCTTTCTCCAGGTTGACTTCGTCGACCGCTCGCTGCTGATCGAGTATGCCGTGCTGAGCACGCTCGTCATGGTCTCGGTGCGCGGCGGATTGGTCTGGTGGTATTTCCGGCGCTCGGTGCAAAAGGGTGAGAATTACCTGAAGCTGCTGATCATAGGCACCGGTAAACGTGCTCAGCACCTGACGGAGATGCTCAACCGTCACAATGAGTGGGGTATCCACATCCTCGGCTATCTGGATACGGACGTCGAGCATGTAGGGGATTCGGTATTAAACGCGAAGGTTCTGGGTACCGTACACGAGATCGAGAAGGTACTGACCAGTCAGGTCGTCGATGAAGTGATTCTCGCCGTACCACGAAGCAGTCTCAGATATATGGAGGAGATCGTCGCTGCCTGTGAAGAGCAGGGGGTGAGGTTTCGGTTCATGGCCGACGTGTTCGATCTTCAGGTGGCGAGGATGCAGATGGTGGAAATGGACGGCATACCACTGCTGACTTTTGATCCCGTGGCACAGAACGAGAAGATGTTGCTGGCGAAAAGGCTGATGGATCTGAGTTTCGTGTTGGCTTCGATGCCGCTGGTGCTTCCCATCATGGCCCTGATCGCATTGGCCATAAAGCTCGATGACGGCGGGCCGATCTTCTTCGTCCAGGAGCGAGTGGGTCTGCGCAAGCGACTTTTTCCGATGTTGAAATTCCGTTCCATGGTGGTGGACGCCGAAGCCAAGCTGAAAGAGATCGAGCATCTCAACGAGGCGGAAGGGCCCAATTTCAAGATCGCCCATGACCCCCGTATCACACGCGTCGGCCGATTCATTCGCAAAACCAGTCTGGACGAGCTGCCCCAACTGCTGAACGTCATACGCGGTCATATGAGTCTGGTCGGTCCCCGCCCCATGTCCCAGCGGGATGTCGAGCTGTTCGACAGGGGTATTCAACGCAAGCGTTTCAGTGTAAAACCCGGATTGACCTGTATCTGGCAGATCTCCGGGCGGAGCAATCTCTCGTTCGAGAAGTGGCTGGAACTGGATCTGCAATATATCGACGACTGGAACCTCTGGATGGATCTCAAGATTCTGTTCAAGACCGTTCCGGTCGTTCTCAAGGGCAGCGGGGCTGTCTGAATTTCATCCGTTATCTGGGGAGCGGGCCATGGGGCAACACGATACCGTCAATCTGTTCGGCATTCCGGTCGAGGCCATGACCATGGATCAGACCCTCGATCTGGTGGATGAGGTGATCCAATCTCGCAAGTCGCTGCAGATCGGCGTCATCAATGCAGCCAAGGTCGTCAACATGGACAAGGATCCGGAGTTGCGCGAGGCGGTACTCTCATCGGACATCATCCTGGCTGACGGCGCCGCGGTGGTCTGGGCGAGCAAGCTCCTGGGCACGCCGCTGCCGGAGCGGGTGGCCGGCATCGATCTGATGTTCGGCATGTTCGAGCGGGGCAATGAGCGGGGTTACCGGGTTTTCTGCCTCGGCGCCACAGAAGAGATCTCCAAGACGGTGGAGGAGAATCTGGCCAGAGACTATCCCGGACTGACCCTGGCGGGACGACACCACGGCTATTTCACGGATGACGAGGCGCAGGAGATCGCCGATCAGGTCAAGGCTTCGAAGGCGGATATCCTGCTGGTGGCCATGACCTCACCGAAGAAGGAGCGTTTCCTCGCCAAGTGGATGGCCCATATGGAGGTGCCCGTCTGTCATGGCGTGGGAGGTTCTTTCGATGTCTATGCCGGCAAGGTGGAAAGGGCACCCGAACGTTGGCAGAAACTGGGGCTCGAATGGCTCTATCGCGTTAAGCAGGAGCCTGGAAGGTTGTGGAAACGCTATCTGTTCACCAACGCCAGTTTTATCTGGATGTTGTTGAAGTCACTGGTCGGTTTCAAAAAAGCCGTGGCCTGAACCGGAACTGTTTCGGTATCGCCGCACCCTGCCGGGTACGGCCCGTCACATCGGATTGCTCCTACTCTACTTCAATGCCTGCTGGGCCTTTTTATGCCCCTGTGCGGCGGCCCGCTGAATCCAGTTCATGGCCTGAGCCTCGCTTCTTTCAACTCCAAGCCCGTGAAAATAGAGGTAGCCGAGGGTGTACTGTGCATCCGCATAACCGGAAGAGGCCAGCGGATAAACCAGCTGAAACACCTTCTGATAGTCTTCAGCGGCATAGGCCTTGTGGGCCTCCTGCATGACCGCTTGCGGATCCGGCTGACTCTCATCATCGGGGGTTGTGGAGCAGCCCGCCAACTGCAGCCCCAGCAATAATACGGCCATGATGAGTATAAAACGTGTGCGTGTGGTCTTGTACGGCATGTGACTCAGCCTATCAGTTGATTGAGGTCGAATATGGGTAGCAGTATGGCCAAAACGATAACCAACACAATACCACCCATGACCAGTATGAGAATGGGTTCGAACAGCCCGTTGATGGTGGAGACCAGGGTCTCGATCTCCCGTTCCTGAATATCGGCTGAGCGCTCGAGCATCCCCTCCAGGTTGCCGCTGGCCTCACCGCTGGCCAGCAGGCTCAGGGTCATGGGGGGGAAGTAGCCTGTCTTTTCCAGTGCCCGATAGAGGCTGGTGCCTTCACGGACTTTGGAGGCCGCCTCTTCCACGGCCTGTTTCATCGGCAGGTTGGTCAGGACCTGGGAGGCGATCCTCAGTGCATCCAGTATCGGAACGCTGCTGGCGGCCATGATGCTCAGGGTACGGGAAAAACGCGCTGCATTGGTGGTGCGAACCAGTCGGCCCATCAGCGGCAGGCGTAACATCAGCCGGTGCCAGGCGAACTTGGGTCCCGGCTTTTTCAACAGGTAACTGATGAACATGACCAGCAAGACCAGGCCCAGCAGGATGTATACTCCGTAGGCGCGAAAGGCATCGCTGGTGGCCATCAGAGCCTGGGTGATCCAGGGCAGCTCGGCCGACATGTTCTCGAAAACCCGGGTCACCTCGGGAACGATGTAGGTCAGCAGGCCGATGACGATCAGCAGTGAGACAATGGTCAGCAATGCCGGGTAGAAGAGGGCGAAAATGGTTTTCTGCCGCAATTGCTGACGCTGTTCCGTGTAGTCGGCGAGGCGATCCAACACCACATCGAGATGTCCCGACTCTTCGCCGGAGTCGACAGTGCGGATATAGAGTTCGGGGAAGGTCTTGGGAAACTCGCTCAAGCCATCCGCCAGGCTGCGCCCCTCCAGTACTTTGGCGCGAACCGCCAGCAGAGTGCGCTCCACATGACGTTTGTCGGTCTGGTGCGCGGTCGTCTGCAGCACGTGCTCCAGGGGCAGTCCCGAATGGAGCAGGGTGGCCATCTGGCGGGTGATCAACGCCAGTTCCATGGCGTTGATGCGCTTCTGGAACAGTCGGCTCTTGCGTTCGCTGGACTTGCCGCTGGCCGAGTTGATGGTGAGTGGCGTCAGCCCCGATTCACGCAGCTGCTGACGCACCTGGCGTGGGCTGTCCCCCTCCAATACACCGCGCCGTTCCTTGCCGGCGGCGTCGAGGGCGAGGTACTCGAAGGCGTCCAATCTACTTCAACCTGTAGTGCAGGGTCGATGGTCGAAGGAGGGACTTTCGACGCTGCCGGGAAAGACGCGAAAACTAGGCCGACCGGGCATCGCGTCGATATCACGCATGACTGTGCGAATGAACACGGAGTTCAACCCTCCTGGGTCACGCGGATGATTTCGTCGATGGTGGTCACGCCTTCGATCACCCTCCGCATGCCGTCGGCCCGGATGCTTTCACTGAATTTGCGGGCATGTGCCAGCATTTCACCCTCACCCGCTCCCAGATGGATCAGGTTGCGCAGGTTCTCGTCTACGGTGATCAGCTCGTAGATGCCGGTGCGTCCGAGGAAGCCGTTGCCATGACACTTTTCACAGCCCACAGGGGAGAAAAGTGTGACCTCTCGGTCGGCCGGGATATCGAGCAGCTTGCGCTCGCGCTCGCTGGCCGCCGCGGGCGTTTTACAGTGGGGGCAAAGGGTGCGCACCAGCCGCTGGGCGAGTACGCCGATCAGACTGGAGGAGAGCAGGAAGGGTTCTACCCCCATGTCGCGCAGACGGGTGATACTGCCGATGGCGGTGTTGGTGTGCAGGCTCGACATCACCAGATGGCCGGTGAGACTGGCCTGAACCGCGATCTGCGCAGTTTCCAGATCACGGATCTCGCCCACCATCACCACGTCGGGGTCCTGGCGCAGGATTGCCCTCAGACCACGCGCGAAGGTCAGGTCGACCTTGTTGTTGACCTGGGTCTGTCCGATACCGTCCAGATAGTATTCGATCGGGTCCTCCACGGTGACGATGTTCCGGCTCTGGGTGTTGAGCCGGCTGAGTGCGGCGTAGAGGGTGGTGGTCTTGCCCGAGCCGGTGGGGCCGGTGACCAGGAAGATGCCGTGGGGCCGCTTGATGATGCCGGGATCGATCTGTTCCAGCAGCGGCTTGGACATACCGAGCTGTTCCAGGTCGAGCCGTCCCGCCTGCTTGTCCAGCAGACGCAGCACCACACGCTCCCCGTAGCTGGAGGGGAGGGTGGAGACACGGACGTCCACCGGGCGGTTGCCCACCTTGAGGGAGATGCGGCCGTCCTGCGGGATGCGCTTCTCGGCGATGTCGAGATGGGCCATGACCTTGATACGGGATACCAGGAACGGGGCGACGGTGCGCGGGGGCGTCAGGACCTCGCGCAGCACACCGTCGACGCGGAAACGCACCACCATACGGTTCTCGTAGGGTTCGATGTGAATATCCGATGCCTGCTCCTTGATGGCTTCGGTAAAGAGGGCGTTGATGAGGCGGATGATCGGTGCGTCATCATCGCTCTCGAGCAGATCCTCCGGTTGGTTCAGGGCGCGCGCGGCATGATCCAGGTCGATGTCGTCGCCCATGGTCTCCATGATCTGGGACGACTGCTTGGAGCCGGCTTCGTAGACTTGGGAGAGCTGGCGGTCGAGGGTATCCTGGTCGACCTGCCGTAACGGCATGGGACGGCCGATCAGGCGGCGTACCTCGCTGAAGATGCTCAAGGGCACACCCGGCTTGTGCCACAGCTCGGATCTGCCTTCGTCATCACTGACCACCAACAGTCCGTGCCGGCGGGCGAAGGCGTAGGGCAGCAGTTCCGGGCTGGCCTGCTCCTCCGGGGCGTCTGCTTCTGTCAGATGGGCTTCACTCATGCTCGGCAAGGACCTTGGTCTGTGTCTGAAGTGGAGTATCGTCCACTAAGGCGTGTCGGTTGGTGGCGGCCCGTCAAACGGCGGCGGCATTTCATTGAAGCGCGGCGGCAGTATTGGGGTGACATCGTCAGACATCAGGTTGATCCCTTTCTGCTTCATGTCGATCTGCTGGGCACGAAAGAAGTTGTATTTGGAGCTGGCAATTTTGGTGTTGGTGGCCGCGTCGCGCATGATTACAGGGCGCAGAAAGACCATCAAGTTGCGTTTCAACTTTGTGGTCCCAGTGGCGCGGAACAAGGCACCGAACAACGGTACATCGCCAAGTATCGGCACCTTCTCTTCGGTCTGCTGCAGGCTTTCATCGATCAGCCCACCGAGTACGATGGTGTCTCCGTCCTCGACCATCACCACCGTTTTGATCGTGCGTTTCTTGGTGACGATGTCGCTGGCGCTGGCGCTGGTGTCGATACTCGATACCTCCTGTTCGATTTCGAGCTTGACCGCGTTCCCCTCGTTGATCTGCGGCTTGACCTTGAGGCTCAACCCCACGTCTTCGCGCTGTACGGTCTGGAAGGGGTTCACCGAGCTGCTGGTGCCGCCGGTGGTGGAGTAGGAGCCCGTGATGAAGGGGACATTCTGACCGATGACGATCTCCGCCTCCTGGTTGTCCAGGGTCATCAGGCTGGGCGTGGAGAGGATGTTGGAGCTGGTGTCGCTCTCCAGGGCCTGGATCAGTGCGGCGAAATTGACGGAGGAGCTGTCGAATTTGCCGCCGCCGATCAGCGTGCCCGAACCCACGTTGATACTTTGGCCACCAGCGATGGCGGTGGCGATGCTGGTGATCGTGGGCGAGCCCAGGTTGATCACGCCGACGGGGCCGCTGCCGTCGGGGGTGCCGTCGACGATCCATTGCACACCGAGTTTTTTCGCCTTGTCGTAGGAAACCTCGGCGATGATTGCCTCCACCAGCACCTGGGCGCGGCGGATATCGAGCTTGCGGATGATCGCCTCCAGTGACCGGTATTGATCCGGTGGCGCGGTGATAATGAGGGCATTGGCCGCCTCATCGGCCTGGATATTGATCGGCACATCGGGTTTGCCGGCCGCCGCACCCGCCTGTTTGGTCTTGTCCATGCTTTCGCTGACACCGGTCAGGACGCTGACCAGGTCCTTGGCGTTGGCGTATTTGAGATAGATGACCTGGGCGTTACCGGCGTTGTCGAATGGGGTGTCGAGATGTTCGATCACGACTTTGGAGCGCAATCGGGAAGTGGGGTCGCCGCTGATCAGGATACTGTTGGTGCGTTCGTCGGCCACCAGTTTGACGCCGCTTGCTCCGCCGGCGGCCCCCTTTGCGGTCGTCTCCTGCAGTCCGTTGATGATGCGCACCACTTCGGCGGCAGAGGCATGCTGCAGGGTGACCACCTCGATGGAGCTGTCACTGACCTGGTCGATCTTGTCGATGATCTTGAGCAGGCGATCCACGTTCTGGCGCCGGTCGGAGATGATCAGGACATTGGTATCAGGGTAGGCGGCCAGGTGACCCTCCTGAGGGATCAGGGGGCGCAGAATCGGCACCAACTGGGTGGCGGTGACGTTCTTGACCTGAATGATACGGGTGACCACCTGATCGCCCGGTAGGGCATCCAGGGCACCGCCGGTGGGGATACCCGACTGTTTGGCCTTGACGTCTGGGACGATCTTGATCAGGTCCCCGCTGGGGATGGTGGAGAAACCGTGTACCTCCAGGATCGAGAGGAAGACCTGGTAGAACTCGTCCCGATCCATCGGGTGGGCTGAGATGACGGTGACCTTGCCCTTGACCCGGGGATCGATGACGAAGTTCTTGCCGGTGTGCTCGGATACCGTCTTTATCAGCGCCTCGATGTCGGCATTGTTCAGATTCAGGGTGATCTGCTCGGCCTGTGCCACCGGTGACATAACAGCGACACAGAGCAGTAAACTGACGATACCAGTCAGCAGTCTGCCCGGTCTGCTGCGATGTGAGCGCCGTGCTTCGGCGTTGTCCTTGGTTCGTCTCATGTTCGGATCCGTACTGCGTGTTGTGATTGGCCATGCCTGTCCTTTGAGGACTCGCACTGCAACTGAGCACCAGGCAGACCGGAGTGAAATTCTTTAATCATCATGTATTTATAATGAAAAACTCATCCTTAAAATGATAGCAGACGATTGGCCGTCGGCCTATGGCATCAGTTCCCGATTTGAACCATTGCGTCTTACCTGTCGTCATCCTTAAATCCTGCCGGCATATTTCAGCTGGATACTGCCGTCGGGTTGGCGGCGGCCGATTGCCTGCAATGCACCGGTCAACCCGGGGTCAGCCTTTTCGCCCGGTTTGAGCGTGCCCTGGAGTTGGAAGTTTCCATCCGTTTTTAGACGGACTTCGGCTTGTACCCCGATCGCACCCTTGATATCTCTGATCTGCGCTTGGATGTCGCCACTGTCACTATCGGTCGAGAGATCGGCCTGCAGGTCGCCTACGTCCAGGTTCAGGGGGCTGTTGAGAGCACCGTCCAACCATTGCAGGCTTCCCTCGGCGGCGATCAGCCGATCCTGAGTGAAGCTGAGATCAAGTTGTGTGGCACGAATCTTACCGTCGATGCGGACTCCTCGCAGCTGCAGCCATTCGGGTAGCTGTCTCGCCAGCAGCAGGGCGTCGATATCCTCCAGTCTGTAACTGTCGCCCAATCCGGCCAGGAAAATGGCTTCCAGTTGCTGCCCGGTTTCCTGTAACTCGATGTCGTAGGCTATCTTGCCCAGCAGCAGGCGGGAGGGTTTGAACGACCACTTGAGCCGCCCCAAAGGCTTGCGTTGGTAACTGACGCGATCCGCAGTGCCCGACCAGAGCGTGCCGCTGGGGCCTTCGAGCATCAGCCCTTGCGCCGACGCCGGGTCGGAGATCCACCCGACGACCTGCTGGGCCGGCAGGTAGAGGAGCAGAAAAGCGAGGTAACAGGCGATACCGAGTGCAATGGCGGCGGTCCAGCGCATCAGCTTCCCCCGGCCCGCTGCAGTACGAGGCGGGCGTTGACGATTCCGGGCAGCTCATGGCGATCGATATTGAGCGAATCGATCTGGATGCCGTACAACTGGTTCAGACCGCCGACCCATTTTATCAGACTGTCGAATGCGGCCTGTTCAACCCACAGTTGTACCGTATCATCGCCTTGAGGCTTGATGCGCTTGATCTGCTGCCGTAGCTGGCTCTGTTTGGCGGTTCTGTCCACCAGGGTCAGCAGGGCCTCGTTGCTATTGGAGACGCCGGCTGCCTGGCGCTGACCGCGTAGCCTTTGGACCTCGCCCAGATTCTCCCGCATCCACTCCAAAGTCGTCTCTTGGCCCTTCACCAGCAGACGCTTCTGCTCGACCGATTCGACGAAAGGCTGCCAGGCCAACAGGTAGATCAGGAACAGGAACAATGCGGCAGCGGCGGCGACCAGCGCCAGCTGCTCGCGAGGGGCTTTACTCATCCACCAGGCCTTCATTTGCCGGCCTCGCTGATACGTAGATGTGAAGTCACCTGATTGCCGGAAGCGTTGGCTGTGCGAATCTCCACGCTGAGCTCTTTCTCTTCAATGGTTTGCTTCAGTTTTTCCAGTGCCTGCAACTCCTTGATGGTGAGTTGCAAGTCGAGCTGTCCGTCGCGAAAGCTCACGCTTTCGAGCCGGGTGTCGGGACTGTTCTTGATGATCGCGGCGGCCGGGGTGAAAAGTGCGGCGAATTGTGCGGCAGTTCCACTTGCCCCGCCACGCATGGCCTTGAGTTGCTGTTCCATTTGCTTCTTGGGATCGACGACGCGCTTTATGCTCGGAAAAGCCTGCTTGAAGACCTGGTGGATCTGTTGATCCAGTTCCTGACTCTTTTGTTGATAGTGGACGTAATCGAAAATGTTGAGCGTCAGCGAGAACAACAGGGCGACTACCGCCAATATGGCGGCAGGCAGCCAACGTTTCCATTGCAGGGTGAATTTGTCGACCCGCTTGTAGTCGCCCTGAAGCAGGTTGATCTGCTGCTTCTCCCGGAGCTCACCTGCCAGCAGACTGATCAGCTCCTCTGTGTTTTCGAGCACGACAGACTCGCTCTCCACCCCCTCCGGGAGTGGCAGGATGGTCTCTTTGAACTGATAGATTCGCAGTTTGCGGGGGGCATCGTCGCCCGCCTGCTGTAGTGCGATCTCCAGCAGCTCAGCCGCATTTTCACGGTCGGCGCAGAAACCCTGATTGGGGCTGCTGAGAATCTGCACCAGTGCCTCCTCTTGGAGCAGACTCCATTCATCCCCATTGTGAGGCAGGCAGAGCAGGTCCAGATAGAGCCCCAACGGCTCGATACCTTGAGACTCCAACGAAGAGAGCCATTTTTCTATCCTGACTCGGGAGATGACAATGACTGGGGTGACATTGTCGGCGTCACTGGCGCCAATGGCGAAGTGCAGCTGTTCCACGTCCTGGGTGAGTTCGGTCTCCAAGGCGTAGGGGATGGCCTGCAGCAGTCGCTGTCGGTTTTTCGTCGGGATGGTGACCTGGGTGATCAAGGCCTCGTTGGCTGGAATCAGAACCAGCACCCGACGGCCTCTGGCCAGATCGGAAGCCTCCGCCAGCGTCCCTGAACCGGTGAGGATCTGCAGCCCCCCCTTGATCAGCCATTCGGCCTGGCTGCCGGCAAGATCATGACAGCGAATGACCAGGGTCTCAGCCATTAAAGCACCCCAAACACCCGGTTGAGGGTGACCACACCTTTGTCTCCTTTGTAGAGCAGACTGCGCAGCCTCTGGCTGTCATTTTCCATTTTGACGACGGTCTCCAGCTGGTAAAAGCGGCTTGATACTGAAATGACTGGCTCAATCTCTTCAGATTTTACTTTATTTTCCTCCAAAAGACCCTTCAAAGCTTCAAGAAAACTTTTCGTGTCTTTGAACGGGTTCTCTTCCCGGCCATCGACCAGCTGTTCGGCGCCCGCTTCGTCCAGATCCTGGACCAGGGAACGGATCACGATCGGGTCGGCTGTGTTGATGTTGATGGGGGTGGCTTCAGGCAGTGCGGTGACATAGGGGCTCAGCTTTTCATAGACCTCGGCGGTCACGCCGCGCACCAGCCTCAGCTCCGTGGCATTGCCCATGCGGCGGTTGCCGGTGCGATAGGGAGGGTCGTCGGCCGTGTAGGCGTTGTCCTCGGCACCGTCGGGAAACTGCGGGTCGATATTCTCGTCCAGCCAGTCCGCCGTGGCCTGGGCGATCGACTCATCGAGTTCCAACGCGATCAGCAGTCGCTGAAATACCGCCAACTCGCGTGCGACTTGCTGTTTCTGAGTCTCGCTGGCGTCTTGTGGCAAGTAGAGATTATTGAGGTTGAAACGGGCTTGCATATCGGTGGTCAGGGCCCGCACCTCCCCACCCTCCACCGGTGTCGGTGGGAGTTCCTGCGCCCAATCCTCGTCCAATCCGTCGTAGGCCTTTTGCTGGCTGTCCTGTAGGTCCCGGATCAGCATGCCGCGGGACCAGGCTTCACTGCCGAGGGTGTAGAGGATGCCTTGGTCGCTGGTGAGGATGTTGCCGGTGCGCCGGATGCTCAGCTGCAGGGTATGGGCCATAGCGACAGCGGCCACGGTGGCCATGGCGACAATCGCTACCGCGGTAATCAGGGCGATACCCCGTTGGCGTTGAAATCCACTGGAGACTCCGGCGTTCCGTCTCATGGTGTGGCTTTCCCCGGCAGGGATTCCGGAGCGCGGAAGACCCTGCGTAGCGTACCCAGCTTCTCGGTCTCGATCACCACCTCGATCCCCTTGGGCAGGGCGTTGGGCGTCTCTTCGTTACTGCCGAGGTTTTCCTGTGGCCAGGAGGTCTGTCGCTCCATCTTCTGATCGAAAAAGTTGAGGCTCAGGCTTTCGATGCCGTCGAAGAGCTTCTGGCGACGCGGTTCGCTGCTCTGGGTGCGATCGAGCACCGGCCAGCTCACGCGGTAGAGCGCTTTCTCCTCCAGCTGATATTCGACCCGTTGCAGCTGACTGCGGGTCAGCTTCATCGGGTTGGCGTACCCCCCCGTCGCCATACTCATCCCGTATCGGACGATCCACGGCCTGTTCGATGTCCAGCTGCATCAGATGCAGGCCCAACTGCAGCTTTGCCAACTGCTCGAGGTGTTGTTCGGTCTGCTGTTTGGTGTCCAGCACGATATCGAGACCGGCATAGACGAAGGATGCGATGATGGAGAAGATGGTGATCGCAATCAGCAGCTCCAGCAGGGTGAAGCCCCGGTTTCGGCGGTGAGTATGGAGTGGGACCACGAACATCACATCGGTTGCGAAATGAAACTGGTGAGCGTGGTGATCGACCGCTCATCCTGCTTGTCACGAAAGACCGAGATTTCGACCTGTCTTACCCGGTCGTCCGGGGTGTCGGTAATGGTCCTGACCCAGTGCCATTCATGAAGTCCCATCTCCTCGTCCCCCTGTTGCTTGCCCTTGGCGGGCCATTCGGCAGTCATTTGCAGCTCGGTGATCTTGTTCAGAGCCACCCAGTGGGCCAGGGTCTTGTCTCGCAGATGGGTGGTGTTCAGCGTCTGATTGGAGGCCATTTTGATGATCGACGCCAGGGCGATGGCGAGGATCGCGAGAGCCACCAGGATCTCGAGCAGAGTGAAACCGCGCTGATCAGGGTGTGGTCGGGACATCATGCTCAGTTAAGGGGAGATCCGCTCGAGGCTCAGCTCACCCGTTTCGTTTCCACTGAGGCGAAAGTAGTCGTCACTGTGGATGGAGCTGATCTTGAGGTCGAAGGGGGTGATTTCGCCACTGTTCAGAAGAATGATCTCGGGGGTGCGCTTCTCCTCGTCGTCGTCATCACCGGGTGGCTGGGCCATGTTGATGCTGATCTGGACCTCATCCGGCAGTTCCCGGTTGCGGAACAGGGTGTCGTCAACCGGCTGCCAGGTCTCCTCTTCGAGCCGCAGGAAGCCGTAGCCCGTCTCCGTGATATCGACCCCGATGAAACTGGAGCGGAGCAGGGCCTCTTCGCTGGCGATCTGGAGCAGGCTGCGCAGTCGCTGGGCCTCCTCGTTGAGTTGATCGCCTGGGGAGTGGCTACGCAGCGACAGCACGGCGAAGTTGATCAGGATGCCGATGATGACGACGACCACCATCACCTCGATGAGGGTGAATCCGGCCGTTGCCGCTTTAGGTGATACGCCTGACGGGGTCATTAACCCGATCTGTCACTCCAGGTTCCAGTTGCCGATGTCGTCGTCTGTCGCCTGGACATCGGGTCCGCTGCTGTAGATATCAATGGCGCCGTGGGAACCCGGGCTCAGGTAGAGATAGGCATTGCCCCAGGGGTCGGCCGGCAGGCGGTCGAGATAGCCTCCTTCCTTCCAGTTCTTGGGTTCCGGTGCGTCGGTTGGGGCCGTGACCAATGCCTCCAGACCCTGGTCGGTGGTCGGGTAGACCATATTATCGAGCCGGTAGAGGTTGAGGGCCGCCTCCAGAGCTCGGATGTCGCTCTTGGCCTTGGTGATGCGGGCCTGTTCCGGGCGATCCATGATTTTCGGTACCACGATAGCCGCGAGAATACTGAGAATGACGACCACTACCATCACCTCGATAAGAGTGAAGCCTTTGTTTCTATTTACGTAATTTCTTACATGGCCGGTGCGGGCGAGGATGGTTGAAGGTTGGGAGAAAAGATCGGGTGAAATGATTCGCATAGTTAAACCTGGTGTTGCTTGGGTCCGTTTTGCCGGTTTTCCGTTTGCCTATTATCAGGGCAAATGGTGTCTGAAGCCAGGCATCCGGAAATTGATGAATCCTGAAACCAATACCGATAGTATAAAGCCAGCAATTCGTGCGTATTTTGTCGATTGCCATAGATTAACTCTTTGATAAACGACCAATACCCCCGCTGATTCAGGAATGAGACAAGCGTCTCGCTCCGGGGGTTCGGTTAAAGAAGCGTCAGCTTGTGACGATCTAATAGTTCTCACACGGACCAATTGGACGGACGATCAGGCTCCCAGAGGTTACCTCGCTTGTACATCGGCATTATCGGATACAGCTTCGCCGCTACACTCTTTCTCCTGCTGAGCCTGTTACTGCTGACCACATGGCGGGGCAGGGTGGAAGGCACCTATCTGCTCGTCGCCGCAGTGATCTCCGGTTGCTGGGCGCTGACCGGCGTGGCGTTGGAGTTCAAGTACTCGGTGGCGACCGTCGGCCTCTACCAGGTGTTCGAGATCGGTAAGAACCTGGCCTGGTTTGCGTTCCTGAATAAGCTGCTGAAATCCCTGAGGGAGGCCGGTGGAGAGGATGAGGGGCTACTGATCTATGCTCCGGCCACCATAGGGCTCGTGGCCCTGATGCTGCTCATGCTCGAACTTACTGCCCTAGTCCTGCCGGGTTTCGCGACCTGGAACGGGGTGGCCAGTCTGCAGTTGGTGGGACATCTCTGTTTGGCGGTTGCCGGATTGGTCCTGGTCGAACAGCTGTTCAGAAATACACGCCCGGAGAAACGCTGGGCAGTAAAGTATCTCTATTTCGGCATCGGCCTGCTCTTTCTCTACGATTTCTTCCTCTATGCCGACGGTTTGCTCTACAAGGGCATCGATCGGGACTTCTGGACGGCCCGTGGATTCATCAGCGCCTTCGCCGCTCCCATGGTGGCGATTGCAGCGGCCCGTAATCCGAGCTGGTCTGTGCGGGTCTTTGTCTCCCGCAGAGTCATCTTCCACGCTACAGTGCTGTCGGGCACGGCGGCCTATCTGCTGCTGATGTCGGCCGTGGGTTACTACATCAAGTTTTACGGTGGCACCTGGGGTAAGGCGCTGCAGGTCATATTTCTCTTCCTGGCCTTGGCTGTGCTCATATCGTTGCTCGCTTCGGTGCATCTGCGATCACGACTCAGAGTCTTTCTGAGCAAGCATTTCTTCAACTACAAGTACGACTACAGGGACGAGTGGTTGCGATTCATCCACACCCTGTCGGAGGGTGAACTCGATGATCAGATCAGGGAAAGAGTGGTCAAGGCCATCGCCGATATCGTCGATTCCGGAGGTGGCGGGCTTTGGCTGTGCGACGAATCCGCCGTGTTCCGACAGGTTGCTCAGTGGCAGTCGGAATTGGGCAAAGCGACGTTAACCGGTGACAGCTCTCTGATCCGTTTCCTGAAACAGAGGGATTGGATCATCGACTTGAATGAATACGTCAGCTCTCCAGGGCTGTACGACGATCTGAGCATTCCGGACGATATCCTCGCCTACAAGGAGCGATGGCTGCTGGTCCCGATCAGCTTCCACTCCGAGCTGTTGGGCTTCATTCTGCTGATCAAGCCCCGATCGCCACGAACAATCAACTGGGAGGACAGGGATCTGCTGAAGACCGCCGCCCAGCAGGCGGGCAGTTACCTGTCGCTCATGCGCACCACCAGGGCGCTACTCGAGGCCAACCAGTTCGAAGCCTTCAACAGACTCTCGGCATTCGTGGTGCACGATTTGAAAAACCTCATCGCCCAGTTGGAACTGGTGGTGAAGAATGCGGAACGGCACAAACACAATCCTGAGTTCATGGACGATGCGGTCAAGACCATCGGCAATGCCGTCAGTAAGATGAGTAAACTCTTGACCCAGCTCAGAAAAGGACGGTTCGAACACGGTGACAGCAAACAGTTCTACGTGGAAGAGGCCGTTGCCCAGGCCGTGAACGAACTCTATCACGAGCCGCCGAAGCCGAACCTGACGATAGAAGCTGATTTTCTGAAATTGATCGCCGACAAGGATCGCTTTACCTCCATTCTCGTGCACTTGATCAAGAACGCACAGGAGGCGACGCCCAGGGATGGCCGGATAGATGTTAGGGTGTATGAGCGTGAAGGATCGGCCGTCATCGAAATAGAGGACAATGGGGCAGGTATGGATGAAGACTTCATAAACACCCGGCTGTTTCGTCCTTTCGAGACCACAAAGGGCAACGCCGGTATGGGTATAGGTGTCTATGAGACACGCGAGTATATCCGCTCGCTGAAAGGCAATCTCAGTGTGGAAAGTGAACCCGGTGTCGGCTCGAAATTCATCATCACCGTCCCCCTGGTTGACCAGCAAGAACAGGATATTCAAACAATGAATCAGACAGAGGGCGTCTCGTGACGAAAGAGAGTAACCAGTTGAAACCACTGATTGTGGTCGAAGATGATCCGGGACTGCAGAGCCAGTTGAAATGGAGTTTCGACGGCTATGAGGTGCACGTGGCCGAAGACAGGCAAAGTGCCATCAATCTGTTGCGTAGAACCAATGCGCCGGTCGTCACGCTGGATCTCGGCCTGCCCCCCGATCCCACCAACGAGACGGAAGGCTTCGCGGCATTGAAGGAGATCCTCTCCCTGCAACCGCAAACCAAAGTGATCGTGGTTACAGGCAACGATGAGAGAGCCAATGCTCTCAAGGCCATCGAACTGGGTGCCTACGACTTCTATCAGAAGCCCATTGATCCCGATGTGCTCAAAATCATCATCGAGCGGGCCTTTCATGTGCACGCGCTGGAGAAGGAGAACCAGGCGCTCTCGGCCGCACAGGAAAACACGCCGCTGTCCGGCGTGATCGCCAACAGTCCGGAAATGCTCGAAGTCTGCCGTATCATCGAGAAAATCAGCCCCACCGACATCACTGCCTTGTTGCTGGGCGAGAGCGGAACAGGGAAAGAGGTTCTGGCCAGGGCGATTCATGAGCTCAGCGATCGCAACTCGCATCGCTTTGTCGCCATCAACTGTGCCTCGATTCCCGAAAACCTGTTGGAGAGCGAGCTCTACGGTTACGAGAAGGGTGCCTTCACGGGGGCCTCCAAGCGTACCGTGGGCAAGATCGAGACCGCCAGCGGAGGCACCCTGTTCCTGGATGAAATCGGCGATATGCCCATGGGGCTGCAAGCCAAATTGTTGCGCTTCCTGCAGGAGCGCGTCATCGAGCGCATCGGCGGTCGTGAAGAGATCCCGGTCGACGTGCGGGTGATCTGCGCCACCAACCAGGATCTCGAAGAGAAGATCCGCACGGGGGAGTTCCGTGAGGATCTTTACTATCGCATCAGCGAAATCACCATCGAGATTCCGGCACTGCGCGAGCGGGTGGGCGACGCCGTGCTGCTGGCCTGGTCGTTCCTGAAAAAGTTTGCTGACCTGGGCTCATCCCGCCTTACCGGTTTTACCAACGAGGCCCTGCAGGCCATCGAGGAGTACTCCTGGCCCGGCAATGTGCGGGAGCTGGAAAACCGCATCAAGCGGGCGGTGATCATGGCGGATGGGCCGGTGATCACACTCGATGTGCTGCAACTCAACGCTGACAACAAGACCAGCATGCCGCTGAATCTGCGCGAGGTCAGGGAGAAGGCGGAGGCCTCAGCCGTACTGCGGGCGATGAACTATGTCGGCGGTAATGTCTCGCGTGCCGCTGAACTGCTGGGCATCAGCAGGCCCACGCTGTACGACTTGGTGAACAAGTATGGACTCAAGTGAATCGGCGTTGACCGCCCCAAGGCGGTCAGACGTATGGTGGTTGTTCGGGGTGCTTGTCGCCCTGCTGCTGCTCTACTTGCCGACGCTTCTGAGCTTCTACAATGCCGTTTCCGAGGAGGGCTCGGAAACATCACATGCGCCGCTGCTGTTACTGGTCAGCCTCTACCTGCTTTATCGCGCCTGGTCATTGTCCGCACGGTCCATCAGGCTTCATTTCAGTCGCCTGGCGATTATCGCCCTGGTCGGGCTCTCGCTGATATGGCTGGTCCTGGGGCTGGTATTTATCGAATCCGGACAGCAGGCGATTCTGATTCTGATTCTGGCTGCGGCGACCATCGGCATGCTGGGGATGCGTGAGGGTCGCCGCTATCTGATGCCGATTCTGCTGTTGCTCACCGTGGTGCCGGTCTGGAACGTGTTTACGCCCTACCTGCAGACCGCATCGGCCCAGGCGTCGGCCTATTTACTCGATTTGGCCGGTATCACCTCGACCCGCGAGGGATTTCTGTTGGTCATTCCCAACGGCACTTTCGAGGTGACCGGTTCCTGTAGTGGGCTTAAGTTTCAGATTGCCGGTATCACGCTTGCCCTGATCCATACCCAACTGATCAAGGTGCCTTTTCGGGTCTTGCTGCCCTATGTGGTGACGGCTTCGCTGCTGGCGCTGGCATCCAATGTGGTGCGCATCTTTGTCGTCGTCGTGGTGGGTTATCACTACGGGATGGAAAATGAATACGTCCAGGATCATAACTTCATCGGCTGGATTCTGTTCGCCATCTTCTTCTTTCTGTTCCTGTTTATCGGTGAAAGAAGGCTCAAGGCCCATGAGCTCCCTGCGGGATCCGAAGCTGGGGAGTTGCCTCAGGTGAGCAGTCCCTTGCACAAGTTGCCGGGAGTGGCGTCAGTTGTCGTGGCCCTCTCCATCGGTCCGATCCTGTACGGTTATTTGATGCATCACGAGCAGGCCGCCACAGGCGGTAATCTGAGCGTTCTGAAGCAGCTGCCCGGCTGGCAGGTGGCAGAGAGCCCGTTGCGGGATTGGAAACCGATCTGGACACAGGGCGACCAGACCTTCCAGGGGATGCTTTCGTTTTCGGGGGAAAGACTCGATTTATATGCAACCGAATTTCATCGACAGCGTCAGGGTCGCGAGGCAGTCAATGTCAGTCATCGCGTCTATGACATTGAAAAATGGTCTAGAATTTCCAGATCTGCTAGAGTTGTGGAGATACCTGGTTTCGGCGAAGTGGAGGTCGAAGAGACCCTACTGAAGTCGCATGACCAAAGAAAACGCCTGGTTTGGTTATGGTATCGAACAGATGGTGAAATCGTTGCAAACCGTTACCAGGCCAAACTGAATAATCTCCTTGGTGTCTTCTCTGGCGAACCCGAGATCGCCGTCTTTGTGGCGAGCAAGGAGATAATCCGAAACCAAGCCCATGCTGCACAGGTACTCGAATCTTTCCTGAAATCTTACCTTGCTCAGGTAGGAGGCAAAGAGTGATTTCACCTGATCCCACTTTCGGGTATAAGAATGACATACTGGTGCGGCAATGATGAGCAGCCATCAATCCCAGTCGAAAGGAAAGCATATGAACCATACCGGATCCCTTTTCAAATTGGTCACGCTCCTGGTTGTCGCGTGGCTCGTTACCGCATGTTCGACGCCGGAAACCCTTTCCGATTCTTCCTCAACCGGGACGGCCGGTAGCGAGGGATCGTCCTCACCGCTCTATGTGATCGGTCCGGGCGACAGGCTGAACGTGTTCGTGTGGGGTGACAACGAACTCACCACCGAGGTGGTGGTGCGTCCAGACGGACTCATTACGACTCCACTGGTGGAAGACGTTCAGGCGAGCGGAATGACGCCGACCGAGTTGGCCAGAAACTTAGAAAATCGGCTTACGCGTTTTGTGAAGAATCCCAAGGTCACCGTCAGCGTGACCAATTTCGTGGGTAGGTACACCGAGCAGGTCAGGGTGGTCGGACAGGCTGCGCAGCCCCAGTCCATTCCCTATCGCGACGGCATGACACTGCTGGATGTGATCATCTCCGTCGGGGGATTGACAGAGTTCGCGGCCGGTAACAAGGCGACGATCGTGCGCAAGATCGGCGGCAAGACGCAGCAGTTCAGGGTGAGACTTGACGACCTGATCCGTGACGGTGATATCTCGGCCAACGCCCGCATGATGCCGGGTGATGTACTTATCATCCCGGAGACCTGGTTCTGAGATCGGTTTTCCAACCACGGACATCCATTCGAAGTGAGTGCAGATGAGCAGCATTGAAAAAGCAATTGAGCGTTTGGCCAAGTCGAAAGCGGCGAATGCGAAACAATCCGACAGCGTCAAGACGGGAGACGCAGCCAAGGCTGAGTCGCCGCTTCGCCGGTCCACCCTTGAATCGCATGTTGCCGGGCGGACGGAGCAGCAGAAAGACGTATCGGCCAAGTCGGAAGCGGCGAAGCAAAAGCCGAATCATAAGATTATGCTGGACTATACGGCACTGTCCGCCTTGGGTTACGCGGTTCCGGATGCCGAAAGCAAACAGTTGGCGGAGGAGTATCGAATCATCAAGCGTCCGGTGGTGATGAATGCCTTTGGTAAAGGGGCCGCGCCGATCAAGCACGGCAATCTGATTTCGGTGGCCAGCTCATTGTCTTCCGAAGGGAAAACCTTCACCGCTCTGAATCTGGGACTGAGTATCGCTTCCGAGATGGATGCCACGGTGCTGCTGATCGATGGGGACGTGATCAAGGCCTCGCTCTCGAAGCTTATCGGAGCCGACTCGAACCGGGGCCTGATCGATCTCCTGGAAGATCCGGAGTGTACCGTCAACGATGTCATACTCGACACGCAAAATCCCAAACTCAAGATCATACCCGCCGGCACCCGCTCGGCTAAATCCACGGAGCTGCTTGCCAGTCAGGCCATGGAGCGGTTGCTGTCTGAGTTTGCGGAGCGGTATCGCGATAGAATCGTTTTGTTTGATTCCCCTCCCATTCTTGCCACCAGCGAGGCCTCCGTACTCAATCATCTCATGGGGCAGGTCCTGTTAGTGGTAGAGGCGGGGAATACCCCCGTCGATGCCGTCAAGGAGGCAGTCGGACGGTTGGATACCGATAAGGCGGTCGGTCTGGTCCTGAACAAATCGAGAGACTCCAAGGCTGGCGGGTATCTCGGTTCCTACTATTAGTTTGCGGTGAAATTCGGCGTTGCTAAATTTCAAAAATGTGAAAATATTCCCAAAATACCACTCTATCGACTAAGCTATTTTTACCGGAATCCCTCCCTGTTCAAGAGTCCACAGGCGTGTTTTCTGTCCCGGGATGGGAAGTCTAACCCTCTGTAAATACTAAAAAGATTGCGTTCATGCCGGCAATCGTATCAGCGCGCCTGTAGCCAGGATGGCGGGCCAATGACGCTTGCGAGCTTTCACTTGAGTCGGCATGGGTGAGTCTGGATAATGCCTCGCTCAAGAATCACGACAATCACAGACTCGTCCCAGGTGGGAATAACAAAACGATGAAAATATGCCTTTTGAAGGAGTCTCTGCCGGGTGAGACCCGGGTGGCGCTCTCCCCGGACATCGTCAAGAAACTCACGGCCAAGGGTTTCGACATCGCCGTCGTGAAGGGGGCGGGTGAGCGGGCTCATTACAGCGACGATCAATACCTCGCTGCGGGCGCCAGCGTAGCGGACGAGGCCAAGGCCATGCAGGCCGATATCCTGGTCAAAGTGCGTAAGCCCACTGCCGACGAGGTCGCACGGCTGCCAAACGATGTCATCCTGATCGCTCATGTCGAGTCGTGTGAAAATGACGAGATATTGCAGGCCATACTCGACAAAGGCATCACCTACCTGGCGATGGAGCGTATTCCCCGTATCTCCAGGGCGCAGTCGATGGATGCCCTTTCCTCCCAGAGCAACATCGCCGGCTATCGTGCCGTCATCGAGGCGGCTGCCCACTACGGTCGATTCCTGCCCCTGATGATGACATCCGCCGGTTCGGCCAAGCCTGCCAAGCTGATCGTGCTGGGCGCAGGTGTCGCCGGTCTGCAGGCCATCGCCACTGGCCGCCGTCTGGGCGCCGATGTTTCCGCTTACGATGTCCGACCCGAAACCAAGGAACAGATTGAATCGCTTGGTGCCAAGGCCATCGAACTGGACGTGGGGGAGAGCGGTTCGGGAGAGGGCGGTTACGCCAAGGAGCTGTCCGACGAGGCCAAAGCAAAACAACAGCAGTTGCTTGCCGAGGAGCTGAGCAAGGCTCATGTGATCATCACCACGGCGTTGATTCCCTGCCGTCCGGCGCCGACTCTGATCACCGAAGCGGTGGTCGAGAAGATGCGGGAAGGCTCGGTGATCATCGATCTGGCCGCAGCCAATGGTGGCAACTGTCCGCTGACCGAGGCGGACAAGGTGGTGGTCAAGCACGGTGTCATCATCGTGGGCCATACCAACTACCCGGCCATGGTGCCCTCGGATGCCAGCGGCTTCTATGCCGGCAACATCATGAACCTGCTCAATATCATGGTGGAGCAGGGGGATCAGGGCCTGGTACTGAAGGACCTCGCAGAGGATGAGATCACCGAGGCCATGCAGGTCAGGGCCGATGCCTGATGTATGGAACAAACGACAGATCGAACGATTAGAAGAAGGACAAAACGATGCCTGATACCCTGGTTGCACTCTACGTCTTCGTACTCGCCTGTTTCATCGGCTACTGGGTGATCTGGGGCGTTACGCCGTCCCTGCATACCCCGCTGGTGGCGCTGACCAATGCGATTTCCGGCATCATCATCATCGGCGCCTTGCTGGTGACCGGTCTCGAGTCGGCGGGCGCAGCCGCGGAATTGTTCGGCTTTGTCGCCGTACTGCTGGCCTCGATCAACGTCTTCGGCGGTTTTCTGGTCACCAACCGCATGCTCGCCATGTTCAAGAAGAAAGATAAATAAAGGGCGCCCTCATGGAGATCTCCGCTAATACACAGGCTATCGCCTACCTCATCTCGGCCGTTCTCTTCATCCTGGCGCTGAAGGGATTGACCCATCCGGCTTCCGCCCGGCGCGGCAACTATCTCGGCATGATCGGCATGGGCATCGCCATCGTCGCCACCCTGCTCGGCAACGAGGTCCGGTCCTACGGTTTCATCATCGCCGGCGTGGCGGCAGGCGCCGTGATCGGTTCGGTGCTGGCCGCACGGGTGCAGATGACCGCCATGCCGCAGCTGGTGGCCGCCCTGCACAGCTTTGTCGGTATGGCCGCCGTGCTGGTGGCGATCGGTACCTATCTGAATCACGATGCAGCCGGCACCCTCAATCCGGTGATGATGGGCGAACTCTCGGCCGGCATCATCATCGGCGCCATCACCTTTTCCGGTTCCGTGGTGGCCTTCGCCAAACTGCAGGGTCTGGTCAGCGGCGCGCCGGTCAAGTTCAAGGGGCAGCATCTGCTGAACGCCGCCATGGCCGTGGCGACGGTGTTGTTGGGCATCCATTTCGGTATGACCGAGAGCATGGCCTCACTGGTGTTGATGACCCTGCTCGCGTTCGTGCTCGGCTTCACTCTCATCATCCCCATCGGCGGCGCCGACATGCCGGTGATCATCTCCATGCTCAACAGCTACTCGGGTTGGGCGGCGGCCGCCACCGGTTTCACCCTGGGCAATCTGCTGCTGATCATCGTAGGCGCCCTGGTCGGTTTCTCCGGCGCCATTCTCTCCTTCATCATGTGCCGTGCCATGAACCGTTCCATCATCAACGTGGTGTTCGGCGGCTTCGGCAGCGAGAGCGGCGGCGAGATGAGCGCGGCGGGCCAAGCGGCGCAGAAGGGCGTGAAGTCCGCCTCGGTGGATGACGCCATCTACTGGATGGAAGATGCCAACAAGGTCATCATCGTACCCGGGTACGGTATGGCGGTGGCGCAGGCTCAGCATGCGCTCAAGGAGATGATGGAACTGCTCGAAGCACGGGGCGTGGAAGTCAAGTTCGCCATCCATCCGGTGGCGGGACGCATGCCCGGGCACATGAACGTGCTGTTGGCCGAGGCCGACATTCCATACGATCATGTGCTGGAGATGGACGAGGTCAACCCGGAGTTCCCCACCGCCGACGTGACCCTGGTGGTGGGCGCCAACGACGTGGTCAACCCGGCCGCCAAGTCCGACAGCTCAAGTCCGATCTACGGCATGCCGATCCTCGATGCGGCGAAATCGCGCCAGGTCTACTTCCTCAAGCGTTCCATGAGTCCCGGTTACTCCGGCGTCGACAACCTGCTCTTCTACCAGGACAACACCTCCCTGATCTTCGGCGACGCCAAGGACACCATCGAGGGTATGGTCTCCGCGCTCAAAGGCGGCGGGCATTAGTCTGCAACCTGGCTGACGCAGCATTCCTGTCTTGATGTTAGCGGTGCGGCAAGCCGCACCCTACACCCTGATCCAAGCGTAGGGTGCGGCTTGCCGCAGCATAAACTTGTCGTGTGCTGCCACTTTTTACTGATCCGAAAGTAGTATAGGCAACACTCAGAGCCCCCGGGATGGTTCGGATCAAGGCGTGACGCGCAGGCAAGCTGAGTGTTGCCTATATTACTTTCGGATCAGTAATCCAGGCGGCGCGGGCCCGGCTGCAAGGTCAGGCTGTGGTAAAATGCCAGGTTTTCAACACCTCCACCGTTAATTCCCGCACGCGTAACGTGACCCCTGACGATCCCGATTTTCCCGCGAAAGACGACATCGCGCGCTGCATGCAGGCCGACCGTCCATCCCTGTCCCGCCGTCTGCGCGGGCTGCGCAAGCGTGCCGGATCCAACCAGCCCTACAGCGAAGGGTTGCTCAAGCTGCATCGGGCGATTCACGACTCTCAGGAGCGGTTGAGCCAGCGTTGCGCCCGTCTGCCCGATCCCGCCTTTCCCTCCGAGCTGCCGATCACGGAACGGCTCGACGAGATCAAGTCCCTGATCGAGACCAACCAGGTGGTCATTCTCTGTGGCGAGACAGGATCGGGTAAATCGACCCAGCTGCCCAAGATCTGCCTCGCTCTCGAGCGGGGGGTGGCCGGTTATATCGGTCACACCCAGCCGCGACGCATCGCCGCTCGTAGTCTGGCGGCTCGTGTGGCAAGCGAGTTGCGCAGCGAGACCGGCGATCTGGTCGGCTATAAGGTGCGTTTCAACGACCATGTCGGTCCCCATAGCCTGGTCAAGTTGATGACCGACGGCATTCTGCTGGCCGAGATCCAGCAGGATCCCCAACTGAATCAATACGACACCCTGATTATCGACGAGGCCCACGAGCGCAGTCTCAACATCGATTTTCTGCTCGGCTATCTGAAGCAGCTGCTGCCGAAACGCCCCGATCTGAAAGTGATCATCACCTCGGCCACCATCGATCCACAACGCTTTTCCGACCATTTCGGCGGCGCACCGGTAATCGAGGTCTCCGGCCGCACCTATCCGGTGGAGCTGCGCTACCGACCGCCGGAGGAGGAGTCTGCGGCCGAGCGGGACGATCCCCTGCAGCAGGCCATCGTCGATGCGGTGGATGAGCTGTCGGGGATCGATCGTGGCGACATTCTGGTTTTTCTCAGCGGCGAGCGGGAGATCCGCGAGACCGCGGAGACGTTGCGAAAACACAAGCTGCAGCTGACGGAGGTACTGCCGCTCTATGCCCGGCTCAGCCCGGCGGAGCAGTCACGGATCTTCAAGCCCCACGGCAGCCGGCGCATCGTGCTGGCCACCAACGTGGCGGAGACTTCGCTCACCGTGCCCGGCATTCGCTATGTGATCGACACCGGTTTTGCCCGCATCAGCCGCTACAGCCACCGCAGCAAGGTGCAGCGGCTGCCGGTGGAGCGCATTTCCCAGGCCTCAGCCGACCAACGCAAGGGGCGCTGCGGCCGGGTCGCCGCGGGTGTCTGTATACGGCTCTACAGCGAGGAGGACTATGCCTCACGAGCCGACTTCACCGAACCGGAGATACAGCGCACCAACCTGGCCTCGGTAATCCTGCAGATGAAGCTGCTGGGCTTCGGTGAGATCGACCGTTTTCCCTTCATCGATCCTCCGGACCGGCGCCTGATCAAGGACGGTTATCGCGTCCTGGAGGAGATCGGCGCGGTGGACGGCGCGCAGCGGGTGACCCGCATCGGTCAGCAATTGGCGCGTCTGCCGGTCGATCCCCGCATCGGCCGTATGTTGCTGGCGGCCGCCAAGAGTCACTGTCAGCGGGAAGTGATGGTGATCGCCGCCGCGCTCAGCGTGCAGGACCCCCGGGACCGGCCGTTGGACAAACAGCAGCAGGCGGACCAGGCCCACGCCCAGTATCGTAACGAACGCTCCGACTATCTCGCCTATCTGAATCTCTGGGAGGTGATGGAGACGCAGCGGCGCCACCTCTCCAAGCACAAGTTCCGTCAGTGGTGCCGCAGCGAGTTCCTCTCCTGGACGCGGGTTCAGGAGTGGCACGACATCCATACCCAGCTGCGTGCCCAGCTCCACGACATGGGTTTCAAGGAGAGCGAGAAGGAGGGGGGATACGAGGCGATCCACCGTGCCGTGCTCAGCGGATTGTTGAGTCACATCGGCCTGCGCAGCAAGGAGCGGGACTACCTGGGTGCACGCAACAGTCGTTTCCACATCTATCCGGGCTCCGGGCTGTTCAAACGTCAGCCCAAATGGGTGATGGCGGCGGAGCTGGTCGAGACCAGCAAGCTCTATGCGCGGACAGTGGCGGAGATCGAGCCCCGGTGGATCGAGTCGGCGGCGGGACATCTGCTCAAGCACAGCTATTCTGAGCCCCATTGGGAGAAGAAACAGGGCCAGGTGGCAGGCTACGAGAAGGTCACTCTGTTCGGTCTGGTGTTGGTGAGCCGGCGCAAGATCAACTTCAGTCCCATCGACCCGGTGATCGCACGTGAGATCTTCATCCGCTCCGCCCTGGTGGATGGGGATTTCCACACCCGTGCCCCGTTCTGGCGTCACAACCAGGAGCTGATCCGCGACTTGCGGGATCGGGAGGCCAAGGCGCGGCGGCGCGACATCCTGGTCGACGAGGAGCGTATTCATGCCTTCTATGATGCCCGGATCCCACCCGGAATCTCCACCACTCCCGACTTCGAACGCTGGCTGCGCCAGGAAGCAAAAGACCACCCCAAGCGGCTCTATTTACACGAGAACGACCTGATCCGCGAGGAGGCGGGGGGGTTCCAGATCTGCGACTTTCCCGATGCCCTGGAGCTCAATGGCATTCGACTGCCCCTGGAATACCACTTCGAACCGGGACACGACAGCGACGGTGTGACCCTGGTGGTGCCCCAGGACGCGCTCAATCAGATTACCGGGCCGCTACTGCAGCGCCTGGTGCCCGGACTGTTGACGGAGCGTGTGATCGCCATGATACGGGGCTTGCCCAAGTCGCTGCGTCGCGCCTTTGTGCCGGTACCCGATTACGCCGCAGCCTGTCTCAAGGAGCCGTTGCCCGGTGGGCGACCGTTGCAGCAGGTACTGGGGGAGCGGTTGAAGGCTCTGACCGGTGTGCATATCCCGGAGTCGGCCTGGCAGGAGGATTCCCTGCCGCCACATCTGCGTATGCGGGTGCGGGTAATCGACAGCCGGGGCGAGACTCTGGACGTGGGTCGGGAGATCAATCGGCTCAAACAGGCCCATGCCACCCAGGGCGAGGCCGCGCATCGACAGCTGCGCGCTCCGGATCTGGAACGGCATGATATCAGGCGCTGGGATTTCGGCAGTCTGCCTCCCAGTGTCACCATCGACCAGGGGGGGATCACACTGCGGGGCTATCCTGCGCTGGTGGATGAGGGCGATGCCGTCTCCATACGCCTGATCGACGCAGAGGAGAACGCCCTTCGACTGCACCGAATCGGCGTCAGGCGACTGATCATGCTGAACCTGGCCAAGGAGATACGCTATCTGCGCAAGAATCTGAGGCATCTGGAGAAGATGCGACTCTACTACGCCAAGGTGCCCTCGCCGGCAGCAGAGGAGGGGGGGCAGACGGCGGCCAGTATGGAAGATGAGCTGGTGAGTCTGATCGTCGATCGCTGCTTTGTCGAAGGGCGTCCAGAGATTCGTGACCAGGCGAGTTTTCAGCAGCGGCTTGAAGCCTGTCAGGGAGCGCTCATGAGCACGGCCAACGAGGCCTGTGATCAACTGGTGATCATACTGGAGCGCTATCATCAGGTACGCACGTCCCTCTCCGCCATTACACAGAAAAATTGGCTCGATTCGCTGCGGGACATGCAGGATCAGCTGGATAGCCTGGTCTATCGGGGATTCATGGCGGAGGTGCCCGAGGTTCATCTACGCGAATACCCCCGCTACCTGGACGCACTGAGCAAACGTATCGAAAAGCTGCCGCATGCGGCGGCACGGGACAAACAGCGCATGGCGGAGATGGCCGGGATACAGAAGAGGTGGTCGGACTGGAGGGAGGAATGCCGCAAGGAGGGGCGTATGGACGACCGCGTCGAAGAGATTCGCTGGCAACTGGAGGAGTTGCGCGTCTCCCTCTTCGCCCAGGAGTTGGGAACCGCATTCCCGGTTTCGGTGAAGCGGCTGGAGAAACGCTGGAAGGCACTGGGTCTGTAAACACTTTGAGGATCGCCCAGCCGACGCTGTCATTCACATTTCACGGTTACGCCATCGTTCTGTCATCTTTATGGGCTACAGTCTGCAGCGTGGGAACGGCTCCCGCGGCAGGCTGATACGCTTATTGACACAGGGTCTGCGGCAACAGTGAGGCGTTTCCGATTTCCAGTCTTCTACCCGGGCTTCGGGAACCTTAAGGTGGGCTATGACCTGCCTTTTTTTATGCCTGAACGGTAGGCGTGACCGCGCCACTGTCTTGGGCGGTATCCCCTCTTATGTTATTGTTCGGACTATACAAAAGCATTTGAGGGACGTTCATGTCAGCCTGTTGTTGTGGATCCGGGCTCGAATTCGATCAGTGTTGTGGCGCCATTCTCTCGGGTGCACGCAAAGCCGACAGCGCCGAAGCGCTGATGCGGGCGCGCTATGCCGCTTTCGTCACCGGGCAGGTCGACTTTCTGCATCAGTCGCTGCATCCTCAGCATCGGCAGGATCACGATATCGCGGCCACGCGCCGTTGGGCTGAAAAGGCCCAGTGGATGGGGCTGCAGGTGGTCGAGGCCAAAACCGCGGGAGATGGCGATGACGAGGCGATTGTCGAGTTCATCGCCACCTACAAGGAGGATGGGATCGTCAAGCCGCATCATGAGATCAGCCGCTTCAGCAAACAGGATGGCGAGTGGTTCTATGTCGATGGCCGACTGGTGATCCCGAAGACGGCGACCCGTGACCAACCCAAAGTGGGGCGCAACGATCCCTGCCCCTGCGGCAGCGGTAAAAAGTATAAAAAGTGCTGCGGCGCCTGAATGGGATTCCTGGGATTCGGATACAGGCACTGAGTGCTCAAGTCCGGGAGGCGGTGGCCGAAGAGATTGGGTAGGAAATGGGGACCATTTGAACGGATATAATTGGCAGTATGGGTGGAAATCACGACAATACGAGAAGTGGCTATCGACTGTTGATACTGACAGCGTTACTGCTGATGCCGCTCCTCGCGCAGGCGGAGATCTTCAAATACCGCGGGCCTGACGGCAGTCTGCATTTTACCGACCGTCCCATGGGCAGTCGCTACACCCTGTTGTGGCGCAGCGGACCGTCCAAGCCTAAGAAGGGCGGCTACAGCCTGGCAAAGATGAAGGAAAACAGATCCCGATTGACGCCTTTGATCGAGAAGGTGGCGAAGGAGATGCGTCTGCACCCGGGTCTGCTGCATGCCATGGTGAGGGTCGAATCGTCCTATAATCCACGGGCCGTATCCCGGAAGGGAGCGCAGGGATTGATGCAATTGATGCCGGGTACGGCGAGCCGCTACGGGGTGACGGACAGTTACGATCCGAAACAGAATCTGGAAGGTGGCGCCCGCTACCTGCGCGATCTGCTAGTGGAGTTCCAATACGATATCAAGCTTGCGCTGGCGGCCTACAACGCGGGCGAGAATGCGGTGAAACGTTACGGTAACGAAATTCCCCCTTTCCCCGAGACCATCGACTACGTCGACAAGGTGCTCGGAGAGTACGAACGGAACCGACTGGCGATGCTGGATTGATGAGAGACTGTGTCGCAGCCCGGATGCGGTCTGCCACATCCCCCAAATGCTACTCGGTGGAATGCCAATCCATGATCAGATTGTCGATCGAGAGCACATCCTCGCCTGAAATGTCGATGATGCGAAATCCGGTCCAGAAACTCTCAGGCTGAGTGGCCTCGGTGGTCCAGACCGCCTCGGCACCAAAGCTGATCTGCTGGCTGGACCCGTCAGATCCGGACAGGATCATCTCGAGCTGGTAGACCGATCCGGTTACGATCGGTTCCTGGCTCAGTAGCATCAGTCCCTCAGCGCTTATATTGACGACACGACCGATCTGAGTGCCCGTGATCTGGTCGGATACCTCGAGTACCTCGTCCGCAATCTTACGAGGGGACTTGCGTTTTTCTATCATTGGGGCTTGAACCTGCCTGGGATTATTTTACTTCTGTTCCTTCGTTGCCATTGTTGACGATCTCGCTGGCGATATCCTCGGTAGTCTTCAGCGATCGTTGCAACATGCGACGAATGGCATGGAGGGTTCTCTCGACAAAGGGATCGCTGCTGTCTTCGAGAATTTTCGATTCTCCCGACAGGATCTCCTGTGCCAGGGTGCGCAGTGGCTTGATGGCCGTCTGCACACCCGCGCGATCCACGAACATGCAGGAGGCGGTCAAGGGGCTGAGCCAGGAGAGTTTGACCTTGCGACGTTCACCACCGCGATTGTCGGCAATCTCGAACCAGGTGCCGAACTGGATCTTACGCAGCTTCTCCATCATGGCCTCCTCCTCTTCGGTCACCTCGTCTTCGCCGCTGATTTCCGCAGGTGCGGCGGGCGAGATTTCTGCAGGCTGACCGGGATGAGTGGCTTGTTCGGCGCTGGGGAGCGATTCTGCATGGGACTCGGCAGCCTCCTTGACTTCCTCCTGTGCTTCGGCGATGGCCTCCTCGGAAGCCTGCATCGCCACATCGGCGCTGGCGAGGAGGTCGAACAGGCCCTTGCACTTCTCCTGATGGAAGCCGCCCAGAGAGGCAAGGCCATCTTCTATGGCTTTGCGCAGATCGGGCAGGGAGCCCTCAAGCTCGCGGGTTTCGCTTTCGCTCTTGGGTTCGAAGGCCCAGGCGATTTCATCGGCGATACGTAACGCTTCTTTCCAGTCGTCGCTCATTTCACCTTCGGGATGGCGTAACAGCACGAAGATGAGCTTGTCGACCCAGGTCTGCTCCAGGAACTCCTTGACCGGCTTTGGCAGGTGCTCGCTGAATGAGCGGGCTTTCATCTCCTGGGTGGCGCGCTGACGGGCAATGTTGAGTTTCTCTCGGCCCTTGAGCGAATCCTGTGCCCGTTTCTCGAGAATGTCCGACTTGCGCCGGAACTCGTCCATGCGCTTCTTGAAAGTGTTCAGCAGGGTGGAGAACAGGGTTACATCGTCGGAAAACTCCTTGAGTACCCGGTCGACCACGTTCTGCATGTCCGGATAGATACCGCGCTTCAGGTTGCGTTCGTCGATCCAATGGCTGCCTGCCTCCACCAGTGCATCCAGTAGCTGGCGGGCATCGTGGTCGCTGTCGGTGAGCAGTTTGCGATCGATGATGGCGACTTTGAGATAGGGGGTATGCAGATGGCTGATCAGGGCCTTGGCCACAGCGGGCAGTACCGGATCGTTGAGCATGTACTCGAACAGCATGCCGACCAGGTCGATGGTGTCTTCATCCGCAGCGTCCAGGCGGTCGGCACCGACTTCGTCATAGAGTTTGTGCCGCTCTTCCGCCAGGGTGTGTTTGACCCGTACCAGGAACTGTTCGTCGATCTCAACGTTGGGGATGATCACACCCGGCGCATTCACGTCCGGGATGTAGTCCGCCCGGTGTGTCGGCTGGATGTTGTTCAATGCGCTGACCAGATTGGCCGGAGTGGCGGGCGGAACCGACCCCGGTTGCCGTCCAGCGGCCGCTGCGGCGGCGGCCTTGGCTCTGGCCTTCTCCGGTGAGCTGCGCCGCTGGTGCGCCATCATGTCGAGGATGTTGGTGAACAGTTCCTCTCCCAGCTCCTCCTGCGTCTGCTCCTGTTGCGCGGTATGCTCTTCTTCCTCTTTACCGCCGGCCCTGCCGACACCGGTATCGGGCGATTTCTGGATGGTGGGCCGCAGATGGGGAAGGACGCCGGCATCGCGCAGGTTGTTGTTGAAGTCCTCGTAGATCGAACCGAGCTGCTTCAGAACATATTTGTCGAAGAGGGCCAGGATGATGAGCTTGATGCGTGTCTCCAGACCCAGGGCATCGATCGCTTCGTTGAAGGCGGTGGTGAGGTGGTGCGGACCGGCCGGTATCTGTTTGTGCTTGACGCTCTGGCCACCCTTGACCACGCTGAGACGTTGTCCCAGGGCATAGAGTTGGGAGCGGTGGTTGCCCACCGTCTTGCTGATCATGTTGTCCAGCGCGGTGGTCACATCCATCGACTCGTGATCGACCAGCTCCAGTTCCGAATCCTCATCCGGGTTTTCGAAGGGATTGAATTCCTTCTCATCCTTCCAGAAGTTGTCGAAGCCGTCGCTGATAAGCTCTCTGAATTCGTGTTCCACCAGGCCATGCCGATTGCGGATCATCGACATCGCCTCGAAGAAGCGATTCTGCAGCTCGTTTGTCTCCGCTTTCTGGGCGAAGCCGGTGAGGGCCTTGTCTGAGTTATTGAAAAGCTCTGTCAGCAGGGCATTGATGTAGACAATGACCGTGTCCTTACAGCGATTGAGTAAGGGTTGAAACTGGCTTTGGTATTTATTGATTCTGCTGTTCAGGGTCGGCACGGATTAGCGGTCCTTCAGCGGAGCCATGCACTCGAGACATCTGTGTCGTGGCAACACTGCTTCAGGGTATGAAGTCGTTACTGGCTGAATTTCTACGTATTGATTTTTTAAGATTAGCACGAAGAATCCCCCTAAGGAACAAAATCTTAGTGAATTACATTCATATTCACACTTCGCCACCGAAGAGTGTTTTCCGGATGGATTGATGGCTATTGACGAGAACCGTTTTTTGCTCAGGGGAAAGCGCCCTGGGGCACCCCTCTACACTGAGCCAAACTGTACTAGATCCTCTAACCGACTGATTTCAGAGAATTAGACGGTTTCATGCCTGGGTGTTGTCATGCCAATACCCCAGCCGGTGGTAATGCTTAACCTGTTCCGGCCGTTGCTCGAGGAGCGCGCGCCACCGGTCAGCAGCGACTGTTGGCTGGGCTTCGGCGGCTTTTCCGCATCAGTCGTCACCGATAATTTTGTCGCTCTGCTCGGTGGCTGTCAGCAGTTTCTCACCCTGGCCAACGGATTTGGCGAAGACCATGCGATAGGTGGTGCCGTCGTCTGCCTCGTGGGCGGCGCGCAAGGCACTTACTTTCTCCTTGGCCGGTCGGTATTTTTCCTCTTCGCCGAGGCACTCAAGTTTGTTTAGTGGTGAAATTTTGAAAATGAAAAAGGGCATGACGCGCGCCTCCGATTATCAGGCCGTCACCGTTAAGGTTGAGCCCGTACTGCCGATACAAACTGTTGAGGCACTGGATATTAACTGAACCCGAAGCGGCTGAATATCGCTATATCCTGTGACTATCAGAGTATTAATCCTACCGGAGGGAACCGTTATTACAATCCTGTCTAGGAGGTGGCGAAAATGACTCCGCAAGAGCTGGTTGAAGGCATCGAAAAACTGGTTTCGCTGCCCGAGGTCTGCATCAAGGTCAACCGTCTGATCGAGGCCCCCAACTACTCCGCCGCTACCCTGGGCGATCTGATCGCTCAGGACACGGATCTCTCCGCGCGCCTGCTGCGCGTCGTCAATAGCGCCTTTTACAATCTGCAGGCACCGGTCGAGACCATCTCCCGGGCCATCACCGTGATCGGTACCAACGAACTGCGAAACCTGGTGATGGCGACCTCCGCGGCCAGGGCGTTTACCGGCATACCCGGCGATCTGGTCGACATGCCCGAATTCTGGCGCTACTCCCTGGCAACCGGCATCATAGCCAGCGAACTGGCAGGCCGCTGTCGGGTGCTGCATGCCGAACGTCTCTTCGTGATGGGCGTGCTGCACGATATCGGCAGGTTGGTGATCTATCTCAGACTGCCCGACGCATCACGCGACATTCACCTGGTTACCGGAGGCGATGACACGCTGTTGCCAGCAGTCGAGGAGGAGATCCTGGGCTTCACCCACATGGAGGCGGGCGAGGCGCTGATGCGCCGGTGGAATCTGCCACGCAGCATCTTCATCGTGGTGGGACACCACCACCACCCCATGCAGACGACCGACTTTAGGCTGGAAACGGCGATCATGCATCTGGCATCCACACTCTCCCTCGCCGAGATGGACGGCATTGCACTGGAAGACGCACTGGAGCAGGTCGATCCCGTCGTCTGGGAAATCACTGGCCTGAAGCCCGATGTGCTCGAAGCGGTCATGGAGAACATACCGTCGAAGGTCAACGAGATCGTCGATGTGGTGTTGTCGCCGCGGATCATTGCCCAGCCCAACAAGTCGAAACTGGACGGCGATCTGGGCTGAGGCGAACCACTCACCGGCTGTGCCTACCGATCGATAGTCTCCTGTCCGCGTTACTGATCCGAAAGTAATCGGGCAGGAGACCGGACTCAGGCTTTGAGCCGCTTCCGGGTTAGAATGCGTTCGCATGCTGACCCTCCACCAATCCAATCGTCTCGAAAACCTGGCTCGGCGGCTGTCCGAACTGCTGGGCCGGCCCGTGGACGATCCCCTGCAGGCCGATTGGGTGGTGGTGCAGCATCCGGGTATGGCGCGCTGGCTCTCATTGACCCTGGCGGACAGCCTGGGTATTGCGGCCAATCTCGAGTTTCCTCTGCCGGCGGTGTTCGTCTGGCAGGCGTTCAGACAGCTGCTGGAGGAGGTGCCTGAACGAGACAGTTACCAGCCAAACGCGCTTACCTGGCGTCTCTACGCAGTGTTGGCAGGGATGGATTTGGAACACGCCGCCAAACCTCTGGCGGCATACCTGGAGACGGGCGATGCGCTGCGCGGGTTTCAACTGGCGCAGGAGTTGGCCGGCCTCTACGACCGCTATCTCCTCTACAGACCTGAGTGGATCGATGCCTGGGAGCGGGGTGAGCCGGCAATCGCCGGCGATGACTGGCAGGCGGATCTCTGGCGTCGCCTGAGCCGGCAGGAACCGAGGCACTGGGTGAGTCTGCAGCAGCAGTTCTTTTCGCGCACCATCGATGGCGATCTCTCCGGCTTGCCGGGGACGGTCCATCTGTTCGGTCTGCCGACCCTCTCCCCGGGTTATCTGCAGATCCTGAACCGGCTCTCGGAGTCTCTCGATATCCATCTGTTTCTGCTCAACCCCTGCGCCGCGCACTGGGCCGATATCGTGGCACCGCAGACCCAGGCGCGCATGCAGTTGCGCGGTGAAGCCGAATCGCTCTACCTGGAGGTGGGCCACCCCTTGCTCGCCAGCCTGGGACGTCAGGGGCGCGATTTCTTCGCCGCCATCAACGAACTCGATCCGGGCAGTGAAGAACTGTTCGAGACCTCCGGACAGGGGACCCTGCTGGCCAGACTGCAGAATCAGATCCTCCACCTCGAATCACCCGAAGCCGGGATTGCAGCGGATGACTCCATCGCCTTGCACCTCTGCCACAGCCCCATGCGTGAGGTCGAGGTACTCTACGACCAGCTGTTGGCCATGTTCGAGAATCTGCCCGGTCTCTCGCCCAACGAGATCCTGGTGATGACTCCGGAGATCGACCGTTACGCCCCGCTGATCGAAGCGGTCTTCGGCGAACCGGGCGACCGGCCCGCCATACCTTTCCGGGTCAGCGATCGCAGTCTGCTGCAACGCAATCCTCTGGCCACGGCGCTAATCGAACTGCTCGAGCTGCCCGGGTCGCGTTACACCCTCGGTCAACTGCTGTCGCTGCTGGAGCAGCCGGCAATCCAACGGCGATTCGGTCTGGATGAGGCGGCCCTGGAGTCGGTCACCCAGTGGTTGAGCCTGGCCGGGGTGCGCTGGGGGAGGGACGGTGAGAGCAAGACCGGATTCGGCCTGCCGCCCGAATCCGCAAACACCTGGCGGGCCGGGCTGCAGCGGTTGCTGTTGGGCTACGCCATGCCGAACACCGCTGAGGATCTGTGGCGGGATGTGTTGCCGCTGGATGCCGTCGAAGGCACTGCCGCCGAACAGCTGGGTGGTCTGCTCGACTTCTGCCATCGCCTGTTCGCACTGGAACAGAGGTTGAGCCCCGCGCGCAGCGTGGCCGACTGGCAGGAGACGCTGCTGCAGTTGCTACAGGAGTTTTTTCTCGCCGTCGACGAGCACCAGGAGCAGGCGGACGACCTGCGCGGTATCATCCAGCAGCTGGCGGATGAGGCGAATCAGGCCGGATTCGAAGATGCGGTTCCGTTGCCCGTGATCAGCTACCGATTGCGCGCCCTGTTCGAAGCTGCCGATGGCCGGGGTTTCCTCGGTGGCGGCGTCACCTGCTGTGCGCTGGCGCCCATGCGCAGCCTGCCCTTCAGGGTCATCTGTCTGCTCGGCATGAACGACGGCGCCTTCCCCCGTCGACAGCCGGAGCCGGACTTCGACCTGATGAGCGGCCGCTTCCGTTTTGGCGACCGCTCGCGCCGGGTGGACGATCGCTACCTCTTCCTGGAGACCCTGCTCTCTGCCCGCGAGCGGCTCTACATCAGCTATGTGGGGCGCAGCCAGCGCGACAACAGCCCGCTGCCTCCAGCCGTGGTGGTGGACGAACTCTGCGATACCTTGCGTGTGATGACGGGCGAGTCGGGATTGGCGCAGATGTGCCACCAGCATCCGCTGCAGCCTTTCAGCCCGGCCTATTTCGAGGCCAGCCCCGGCCTCTACAGCTACTCCTCCCAGCGCCGCGAGGCGGCGATGCGGGTAGGGCGGGGCGAGCTTGTGGAAACCTCGCTGGCGGCGGCTCCGCTGGCGCCGGCGGAAGCGGACCCTGCAGTGCCACTCGACGGTCTGATCGATTTTTTCGTCAATCCGCCACGGCTGTTCGCCCGCGAGCGGCTGCAGGTGAGTCTGGAGGCGGTCGCCGATCTGCCAGAGGAGCGGGAGCCGTTCGAACTCGAGCGCTTCGCCCGTCTCGATGACGAGCGGGCCCTGGTGGAGGCCCGGTTGCAGGGCGTATCGTCCGCGACCCTGTCGCAGCGCCTGAAGGCGAGCGGTCGCCTGCCCCATGGTCAGGCAGGCAGTCTGGAGCTTGAGCGGATGCTGGCACGTGCCGATGCGATGGTCTCCAGAATCCAGCCGTTGCTCGCCGGAGTCGAGCGCTCGGGCTGCGATATCGACCTGCCGCTGGTCGGCGGTCGTCTCAGCGGCCGGCTGCACGATCTGCTGCCCAGCGGTCGACTCGCCTATACCACCGACCGGTTCTATCCCTATCTGCTGCTGCGCCACTGGATCGAACATCTGGCGCTCAATCTGGCACAGCCGCCGGGGAGCGGTCGCGAGACCCACCTGCTGGAGGGCGAACATCAGGGGCTCTACCGTGTAACCGAAGATCCCCAGGTCCATCTGCAAAGCCTGATGAAACTCTATTGGGAGGGGCATGAGCGTCCTTTGCCCTTCTATCCGGCGACAGCCTGGGCCTATATGGACGGGCTGGCCGGCGGAGGCGCCGACAAGGCCCTGGAGCGGGCCCGCAGCAAGTGGCTCGGCAACAGCTACCAGGGTGGGGACGCTCAGAAACCCTACAATCGGCTGCTGTGGCCCGATGGCGAGTGCTTCACGTCCGAGTTCGGCAGCCTGGCGGAGGCGATTCTGGGACCCTTGCTGGAACACCTGGAGTGGCGCTGATGGGCATGGACGTGATGAAAACGCCGTTGCAGGGGATCAATCTTGTCGAGGCGAGCGCCGGCACCGGCAAGACCCACACCCTGACCACCCTCTACCTGCGTCTGTTGCTGGAGCAGGAGATTGCACCCGAGGGAGTGCTGGTGATGACCTACACCAAGGCCGCCACCGCCGAATTGAAGCAGCGTATCCGCAACCGGCTGAGCGCGCTGAGACATGTCCTGCAAGGGGGCGAGAGCGAGGACGATAGCCTGACCGAGATGGCCGCCGGGCAGGCCGACCCGGAACGGGCCCGTCAACTGCTCGATCTGGCCCTGGCCGGTTTCGATCAGGCGGCCATCTTCACCATCCACGGTTTCTGCCAGCGTGTCTTGAGCGAGCACGCCTTCGAAACCGGTCAGGCCTTCCGTACGGAACTGGTGCCCGATCAGTCAGTCCGCCTGCAGGAGGTGGTGGACGATTTCTGGCGCCGCGAGATCGACCGGCTGCCTGCGCTCTTTCTGCAGGCTTTCCGGCAGCTGATCGCCAGTCCGGATCACCTGCTGGTTCAACTGCGCTTCGCGCTCGGCAAGCCCTACCTGCAGGTCCGCTCGCGGGAGTGGCCGGTGGATCTCGAACGGTTGGAGCGCGAGGCGTCCCGGATGCGGGAGGAGGTGCGTGCACTTTGGCGGCAGGCTGGCGACGATATCAAGGCGATGCTGAGCCACAGTCAGTCCCTGAAAGGGAATCTCTACCGTGCCGACTGGGTCGATGGCTGGTGTCGGAAGCTGCAGGCCTGGCTGCAGGAATCCCCCTACTCGGTGCCGTTCGACAAGGCGGATCGTTTCACCGCATCGCAGCTCGCCGCCTCGGTGAAAAAGGGCGGGGAGCCGCCCAGGCATCCGTTCTTCGATTGTTTCGAAGCCTACCTGAGTCTGGCCCGGGACTGCGCCGAGGCCTTCGACCGGGCCTGGGGGGCGCTGCTGAAAGCGTGCTACGACTATCTGGTTGTCGAAGTGCCCAGGCGCCAGATGGAAGCAGGGGAGTGGTCCTATGACGACCTGCTGCTGGAGTTGCACAAGGCATTGTCCGGTCCCGCGGGCGAGGCGCTGGCATCGCGCCTGCGATACTGCTACCCGGCGGCCCTGGTGGATGAGTTTCAGGACACCGATCCGGTTCAGTATGCCATCCTGCGCGCCATCTACGGCGAGAGTGAACGGCCCCTGTTTCTGGTCGGCGACCCGAAACAGGCGATCTACAGTTTCCGTGGCGCCGACCTTTTCGCCTACTTGCGGGCACGGCGGGAGCTGGTGACGGCGATCCACGAGCTGGACACCAACTGGCGTTCCAGCGCCGACTTGGTGGCGGGCGTGAACAGCCTGTTCGCAAGCGCCGATCGGCCGTTCTGGTATGCGGAGATCGACTTCCACCCGGTGACGCCGGCCCCCCGCGACATGGCGCCGCTGAAGATCCGTGGCGATAACGCTGCGCCACTCCAGGTGTGGCGGCTTCCCTTCGACCGGCAGACAAAAGCCGAGAGCGTGCGTCAGGAGGTGGCGGATAGCGTCGCCGACGAGATTGCCCACTTGCTGTCGCAGGCGGAAAGGGGGCAGGCGCAGCTGGAAGCCCGTCCCCTCGTGGGAAGCGATTTCGCCGTGCTGGTGAGGACCCACAGGCAGGCCGAACGCATCGCCGGCAGCCTGCGGGCACGGGGGGTCAATTCGGTACGCAGCAGTCAGCTGAGTGTGTTCTTCACCCCGGAGGCGGAATCGCTCGAGCGCCTGTTGCTGGCGCTGCTGGAGCCCCAGCGGGGAGGGCGTCTGCGGGCCGCCCTGGCGACGCCGCTGATGGGCTGGGACGCCAACGGGCTGGAGACGCTGAACCGGGACGATCAGCTGCTGGGACAGATCACCGGTCGCTTTTTCGACTACCACCGTCTGTGGCGTGAACAGGGCTTCATCGTCATGTTCCGCCGCCTGTTGATCCGCGAGGGAGTGGAGCAGCGCCTGCTCGACTATCGGGACGGCGAACGACGGGTGACCAACCTGCTGCATCTGGCGGAACTGCTCTATCAGCAGGAGAGCGAAGCGGGCCCGGGTATGGAAGCGCTGGTCAAGTGGCTGGTGCGTCAGCGCCTCAGCGGTGAAGCCGATGAGAACCGGCTGCTGCGCCTGGAGAGTGACAGTCGGCTGGTGCGCATCGATACCCTGCACGGCAGCAAGGGATTGGAATACGGGATTGTTTTCTGTCCCTTTCTGTGGGACGAGGGCGGCGCAAGAGAGACGACGGGGCCCTATCTGTTTCACGATCCCGCGATGGACTATGCGGCGGTGCTGGAGCTGGGTTCGGATCGCTTCGAAGCGGATCGCTCCTATCAGCGGGAAGAGGCGCTGGCGGAGAGCCTGCGTCTGCTCTATGTGGCGTTGACGCGTGCACGTCACCGCTGTTACCTGCCCTGGGGACTGGTGAAGAACAGCGACCGATCGGCGCTGGCCTGGCTGCTGCATGCTGACGACTCAGGGCAGCGTCAGGAGCTGCGGCTGGCGGAGTGGGAGTCCCGGAGCAAGGATCTGGACGAGTCCGTGGTCGATAGGGATCTGCAGGCCCTGGTGGCGCGCTCCAAGGGGTGCATTGCGGTGCTGCCGATGCCGCAGCCGCGCAGTCGGTCCCAGCTGGAGCTGGGCATGCCGCCGGCGTTGGAGCCGGCGCGGCGATTCACGGGACAACTCCCACCCTTGCAGCGGGTGGCCAGTTTTTCCTCCCTGGTGGCTGGGCACTCCGAAGACCTGCCCGACTACGACGCCCAGCGGGCTGCCGAGGCGGCCATGCAACCCCTGCCGGAAGGTCACGACATCCACGGCTTTCCGCGAGGCGCCGGCCCCGGTCGCTGTCTGCACGCCATACTGGAGCGGGTCGATTTCAGTGCATTGCATGAGTCCGAACTTTCCGCCACCGTCGCCGAGCAGCTGGGCCAACACGCCATCGATGCCGGTTGGGTGCCGGTTGTGGCGAGGATGGTGCAGGATCTGGTCGAGACGCCACTGAACGCACAGGGGCTTAAGCTGAGCCAGGTGGGGAGGGCACGACGGGTCGACGAGATGGGATTTCATTTTCCGGTGCGTGGACTCGAAACCAGTGCCATAAGCCGACTCGGTGAACGCCACCGCTTCAGTGCCGTGCCGGAGATGACCGCGGGCCTGGGCTGTGTCACCGGTGGACGCTTGCAGGGCTTCGTCAAGGGATTCATCGACCTGGTCTTCGAATGGGAGGGGCGCTACTACCTGGTCGACTACAAATCCAACTGGCTGGGCTCCGGGATTGGTGACTACCATCAGGGCGCACTGCGGGATGCCATGCTGGAGCACGGTTATCCGCTGCAGTACGCACTCTATACCCTGGCCCTGCATCGCTATCTTGGACTGCGGCTGGCGGACTACGACTATGAGCGCCACTTCGGCGGGGTCTACTACCTTTTCCTGCGTGGCATCACCCCGCATACCGGATCGGAGTACGGCGTCGTCGCTGAACGACCCGCGCATGGGTTCGTGGACGCCCTGGACAAGCTGATGCGACAGGTGAGTCATGAACCGGCCTGAGCTTCGCTTGCAACAACTCCAGGAGGCGCGGCTGATTGGGCCGCTGGATCTCCATTTCGCGCGCTTCCTGATGGATGCCGCCGGAGCGTCCGATGAGCTGGTGGGGGTGACGGCCGCCCTGACCAGTGCCGCGCGCCGCGAGGGTCATGTCTGTCTGGAACTCGGTGCGCTGGCCGGCGGGGAGCTGCTGGCTGAAACGCCACAGGCGCTGGCCTTGCCCGCTTTGGCGCCATGGCGGGAGCGTCTCATGCAGAGCGGGATCGTGGGCCGGCCCGGGGAGTGGCAGCCGTTGATACTCGATGACGGCAACCGGCTCTATCTGCACCGTTACTGGGAGTATGAGCAGCGGCTGGGGCGCCAGCTGCTGCAACGGGCGGCGGAGAAGGCAGGCGATGTGGACGCGGGCGTCCTGCGCGCGGGACTGGAGACCCTGTTTCCGCCCGTCGAGGGGCAAGCCGGGACCGATTGGCAGAAGGTGGCCACCGTATCCGCAGTGCTACAGCGGCTGAGCGTCATCTCGGGTGGCCCCGGAACCGGCAAGACCACCATAGTGGTGCGTATTCTGGCACTGTTGCGGCAACAGCCGGGTGGCGAATCCCTGCGCGTGGCCCTGGCTGCACCGACCGGTATGGCGGCATCCCGCCTGCAACAGTCGATTCGCGGCAGTAAACGGCAACTGCCCCTCCCGGCCGAGTTGCTGGCGGCCATCCCCGAACAGGCGGTCACCCTGCATCGCCTGCTGGGAGTGGTGCGAACGGGGACCCGCTATCGCCACCACAGGGAGAATCCGCTACCGCTGGATCTGCTGATCCTCGACGAGGCCTCTATGGTGGATGTCTCGCTGATGGCGAGCCTGCTGGATGCCCTGCCGACGACGGCCCGCCTGATCCTTCTGGGTGATCGGGATCAGCTCGCATCCGTGGAGGCCGGCGCGGTGCTGGGGGATATCTGTCAGGGCTGTGAGGGCGCCGGATCTGACTTCACGCAACGACTCAGTGCGCTGAGCGATGAGACCCTTCCCGAGCATCCGGTCTCGACAGGAGCCCTGTCCGATAACGTGACCCTGCTCAGAAGGAGCTATCGCTTCGGCAGCGACAGCGCCATCGGCCGCTTGGCGAAAGCGGTCAATCAGGGCGATGAGGCGATGGCGGTGAGTCTCATGGAATCGGCCACTGAGGAGCACGGCCTGGTCTGGTCGACACAGGATCCGGCCTTGTTCGCGGCCGAGCGCTACACTCGTCTGTTCGACCGCCTGGCGGAGGCGGCGCCGGTGGAGGAACTGTTCGCACTGCTTCGGGAGTTCAGGTTGCTCTGCGCCCTGCGCGGAGGGCCTCAGGGGGTGGATCGGATGAATCGCACGATCCTCCGCCACCTGGTCAGACTGGGGCGGGTGAGCCTGGATCGTGAATGGTATCCGGGACGGCCGGTGATGGTGACGCGCAACGACTACACCCTGGGGCTCTACAATGGGGATGTGGGCATCGTCGCACCCCATCCGGACCAGCCCGGGCAGCTGGCGGTTGCCTTCCCCGCAGCTGATGACCCGATCCGTTGGATCGCGCCTGCCCGACTGTCGGCGGTGGAGACCGTCTACGCCATGACGGTGCACAAGAGCCAGGGTTCGGAATTCGATCAGGTGCTGTTGCTGCTTCCCGAACAGATGAGCCCGGTGCTCTGCCGGGAACTGATCTACACCGCCATAACCCGCACCCGCAGGCAGTTTGCCCTGATCGCCTCCCCGGAGCTCTTTCGCCAGGCCGTAACCCGGTCGCTGATGCGTCACAGCGGGCTGATCGATCTGCTGCGGAATGAGGCGTGAAGTGTTGCCCTGCAGCATCGATGGCCGGCAAAGCGCCGAGTAGATATTTTGCTGACGACATAAAAATAAAATGGGGTTGGATAACCTGACATTGTGTTAGGGTATGGCCTGTTTGAAATTGGCCCCGAAGAAAATCAAAGGCCAAAAGTTAATAAAAAACAACATATTAAGTTGTTTATCTTAAAAAATAGATTATCTGTTGGGCAGTTACTCTCAGGCACGTAAACACACGCGGGCTTCTCGGCAGGGCTGAGAATGAGAAGAGCGAACGGCCGCCCAGCGGATCCAGCGATCAAAAAAGCGAAGGAGACGAAACGTCATGATCAACCCCGTAGGTTCCTCAGAACTGAAACCTCTTTTTGTCTACGATCCCGATGAGCACCACAAGCTGTCTCACGAAGCGGAGTCCCTGCCGTCCGTGATGATCAGCTCCCAGGCCGCCGGTAACGCGGTGATGATGGGTGGCGGCTATTTCAGCCCGCTGCAGGGCTTCATGAACCTGGCCGATGCCATGGGTGCCGCCGAGAAGATGACCCTGACCGACGGCAGCTTCTTCCCCGTGCCGGTGCTCTGCCTGCTGGAGAATACCGACGCCATCGGTGATGCCAAGCGCATTGCGCTGCGCGACCCCAACATGGAAGGCAATCCGGTGCTGGCGGTGATGGATATCGAGGCCATCGAGACGGTCAGCGACGAGCAGATGAAGATCATGACCGAGAAGGTCTATCGCACCACCGACATGGAACATCCCGGCGTGGCGACCTTCAACAGCCAGGGCCGGGTGGCCGTCTCCGGTCCCATCAAGGTGCTGCACTTCTCCTACTTCCAGGAGGATTTCCCCGACACCTTCCGCACCGCGGTCGAGATCCGCAATGAGATCATGGAGCACGGCTGGAAGCGTGTGGTCGCCTTCCAGACCCGCAACCCGATGCACCTGGCTCATGAAGAGCTCTGCCACATGGCCATGGATCGTCTCGATTGTGACGGTCTGGTGATCCACATGCTGCTGGGTAAGCTGAAGCCGGGTGATATTCCCGCTCCCGTGCGTGATTCCGCCATCCGCAAGATGGTCGAACTCTACTTCCCGCCCAACAGCGCCATGGTCACCGGTTACGGTTTCGACATGCTCTATGCCGGTCCCCGTGAAGCGGTGCTGCATGCCTACTTCCGCCAGAACATGGGCGCCACCCACTTCATCATCGGACGCGATCACGCGGGTGTCGGCGACTACTATGGCGCCTTCGACGCCCAGACCATCTTCGAGGAGGAGGTCCCCGCCGGCGCTCTGGAGATCGAGATCTTCAAGGCCGACCACACCGCCTGGTCGAAGAAGCTCAACAAGGTGGTGATGATGTGCGAAGCCCCCGATCACGAGAAGGAGGACTTCGTGCTGCTCTCCGGCACAAAGGTACGCGAGATGCTGGGCAACGGCATCGCGCCGCCGAAGGAGTTCTCCCGTCCCGAGGTGGCCCAGATCCTGATTGACTACTACCAGTCGATCAACTGATCGAGCGGCCTATAGCCCAGCACGAAAAAGCCCGCCATCTGGCGGGCTTTTTTTATTGGCGGAGACCTGTTGCTCAGTTCAAATCGTCACACAACTCCTCTTCCGCTTCGATCATCATTTCGACGATCACCTCGAGTTCTTCCGGGCTGATATCGGCCATCTCACGCAGCTCGGCGCAGCTGATCTGTAACATCTCTTCCATCATGACACCTCTCATGGAAAATAATTAAATACTTATATAGTATCCATTCCTTGATTGTGCAAGGTTGAGGACATGTTTTTGTGATGGAGGTGGAATTAAATTCCTATGCAGACTGGGCAGGAAGCATGAATCCTGTTTAAGCGTGCAGCCTATCTATCTGAAAATTAATATCATTCTGTGTGTGTATCTGCGCAGCTGAAGAGGAGGAATTCGATGGGGATGGGATAGGGGACGAGGCTGGCACAGGATGCAGATGCCAGTTGGCGCCGATCGCTGAAACCACAGACGTCGTCGTCCTAGGGTTTCAGCGATCAGAGCGCTCAGGCGGCAGCAGTGGTCTTGCGACGGTTCTTACCGACCTGGGTGGCCTCCGGGACTTCCAGCAGGCGTCCCGACTTCACGTCATAGATATAGCCGTAGATCGGGATATCGCCGGGTACCAGCGGGTGTTCGCGGATGCGCTTGACGTCCTCCACCACGCTCTTCGCGTTGTCCGATATGGTCAGCCAGTCGATGAAGCGACCCTCGGTGGATCCCGGGCCCTCGCCGGAGTCGTGCCAGCCGGTCTCGTCGACTGTGGCGGTCTTCAGGCTGCTGGCCAACAGATCGCGCATGATCTCGTCGGTGAAAGTCTCCATGCCGCAGTCGGTGTGGTGGATGACAAACCACTCCCGGGTGCCCAACAGCTTGTAGGAGATGACCAGCGAGCGGATGGCGTCATCGCTGGCGCGTCCGCCGGCGTTGCGGATCACATGGGCGTCACCCTCGGCAAGACCGGCGTACTTGGCCGGATCGAGTCGGGCATCCATGCAGGTCAGGATGGCGAAATGGCGACCCGGGGGCATGGGCAGATCGCCCTTGTCACCGAAATCGCTGGCATAGGTTTTGTTGGCTTCGAGAACTTCTTTGAGAACTTGACTCATGATGCTCTCCTGGGATGTCGATCGATGGTGTATGGAATGGGAAACCTGCTGTCCGGGCTGATGTGGCATCAGCCGGTCAAGGGTATATAGCATCGCTGAACTGACCGAGCAGGTGGAGAAACACGGTAAAAAATGGCGTTATTGCAATACAGAGCAGTTGAACGATGTAGCAAAGGGGTCTGATCGGTATGCCACCTTACTGAAGTGAAATAACGATGCCAGATAGCGAAACATGACAGTAAATCAATGAAGTCCACGGTGCGGCAAGCCGCACCCTACGCACAAGCCGACACTGTAGGGTGCGGCTTGC